>CAZPSQ010000263.1:0-8351 GCA_964588755.1 uncultured Prosthecobacter sp.
ATTCTGCTGCTGCTGATTCTGCGCCATCTGCTGGGAAGGCTTGGAGCCGGGTGTCTGGCCGTTGTTACGGGCGTCGGCCATGCTCTGCTGCTGGGCCTGCTGGGCGTCGTTGAGGCTCTGCTGGGCGGCCTGCTGCTGCTGGCCCTGGCCTGACTGCTGTTGTTGTTGCTGGCCCTGGCCCTGCTGCTGGCCGCTCTGCATGGGGTGGAGCTGGGCGTCGAGCTGGTCCAGCGCCTGGGCCAGCATCTGGCCCTGGAGCTGTTCCAGCGGGGCGGCCATCATGGCCGGGGAGGTCTGGCTGGCGGAGGTCTCCGCAGCCTTCGCGGCGGAGGCCGCATTGGCCTGGGCCTGCTGCGCGGCCTTGGCCTGCACATCGGGCTGGGGATTGGCCTGCTGGGCCTCGGCCTGCTGTCCGGCCTTCTGAATTTCATTGCTGGCTTGGGCGATCTTTTCGGCAGCTTCCTTCTGGCCGAGGCGCTGTTGGTGGCGTGACACGCGGGCCAGATCGTTGGCGGCCTGCTTCTGGGCCATGCCGTTCTGCACGGCCATCTGCGCCTCCGCTGCCACGGCTTTCTCCGCCTGCTGGGCGGTGCTTTTGGCGTTGTCGGCCAGGGCCTTCTGCATGGCCTGGTTTTTCGGCAGCTCTTTTTCCAGGGCCTCAAGCACGGCCTGGGGATTCTGCGTGGCATCCTTGGCCAGCTCGGCCAGTTGCTGCGCGCGCTGGTAGGCCTCGTCCAGCGGCTGCTGCACGTCGAGGTCCTGCTCCATCTGTTGCATGGCGGCTTGGTCGGCTTCGCTAAGCTGCTGGCCCTGCTCCATCTTTTGCATGTTCTGCGCGATCTGCTGGAGCGCCTGCGCCGTCTGCTGCTGCGCCGTGGCTGCGGCCTGCAAAGCCTGCGCCTGCGGCTGGCTCTGTGTGGCCTGGGCGGCCTGCTTCAAGTTCTGGGCGATCTGCGGGGACTTCTGCTGCATCTGAGCCAGCGCCACATCGGCGGTGCGGGCCAGGGCAGCCTCTCCCTCTTTCTTCAAATCGGCGGCATTCGCCTCCTGGCGCAGGGCGGCCTGCAGGGCGGCCATTTTTTCCTGGTTGGCGGCGGCCTCGGGGCGGAGTCCCTGCGCTTTGGCGGCCACGGCCTCCACGGGTTTTTCGGCCTTGGCCTCGTCGGCGGCGGCCTGGGTGTCCTGCTGTGTTTTGTTCAGGTCCTCGGCCACGCGTTGCATCATCTCGCTCAGCTCGGGGGTCATGGCCAGGAGCTGGGCGCGGGCGGCATCGACCTGCGGCTGGAGCAAGGCGGCCAGGGCGTTGGCCTTTTGCTGCGCGTCAGCGGTGGCCTGCTGCGCGGGTTCGACCATGAGGGCCTGCCCGGGCTGCTGTTGCTGTGCGGCTTGGCGGGCCACGTTCTTGTTCTGCTCCGCCGCATTTCGCGCCGTGTCGGCGGCCTGCTGCGCGGCCTGACGGAGGTTGTTGGCGGCCTGCGGGTCGGTCTTTTGCAGTTCATCGGCAAGGCGTGCGCGGTTGATCTTGTCCGTGATCTGCATCAGCGCGTCCGAAGCGGCTCGGGCCTGGGCGGCGGCGAGGTTCACATCCTGCTGGTTTTGTGGGCGCATCGCCTCTGCCTGCGCGGCTGCCAGTGCCTGGGCGGCATCCTGGGTCAGGGCGTCGGCCTCCAGCGCGCGGGTGGCCTCGGCAAGCTGTTTCGCCTGCTCCTTCAGCAGGCCCAGTGCCCTCTGTGCCTCGGAGGGCGGGGCATTGGTCTTGCGCGCCTTCTCGGCCTCCTCCTGGGTGGGCAGGGGGATCTTCCTCGCGTCGGCAGTCTTGCGGGAGAGTTCATCGGCGGCGCGGCTGGCGCGGTTGATGTCCAGCGCGGCCTGGGTGTTGGTCAGTTGGTTTTGCTCCCGCAGCTCGGCCTGGTCTTGCAACTGCTTGGCTGCCTGGGCCAGCTGCTCCTGCGCCTTCTCGGCGGGTGTCAGGCCGTCGCGGTCGTTCTTCTTGTTTTGCTTCGGGTCCCGCGCGGCCTGCTCGGCGATGGCGAGGAAGTTCTTGGCCTCGTCCAGCTTTTGCAGCGCGGGGTTTTCATGGCGGGCCAGCTGCTCCCGCCGCTGCTGCGCCTCATTGCTGGTTTGTTCGGCAATGCCCCGGGTGATGTCCGCTGCCTGCTGCAAACGGCCGCGCAGATTGTCCGCCGCGCCGTAGAGGTGCTCTGGGCTTTTGGTCTGGTCCGCCTTGTCCAGGCTGGCCTCCAGATCACCGGAGGTCTCCTTCAGCTTCTTGTCCACATCCTGCAGTGCTCCCCGGTGGCGGCCGTTCTGCGCCTCGCCGAGCACCTGCATGTCCGCCTGCAAGGTCTTGGCCTGGGCCATCAGCGCGCGCTGCTGCTCCTGCCATTGCGGGCGCTGGACGGCGTCGCGGTTGGCGGCCAGCGAGTTCTCCGTGAGCATGCGCGCCTGACGCTGGAGCTGCTGGCTCTCCTGCGCGGCGATTTTTGCCGTGTCCTCGGCGGCGAAGACGCGCAGGGCATCCGCCAGCAGGTTCGCGTGGCTGTGGGCCTCATGCGAGGCGCGCTTGATCTGCTCCGGATTTTCAATCTGGCCGCTGTTCAGCTTTTCCAGCGTGGGCAGGCTCTCCCGCCGCAGCTGGGCCAGCCGCTCGCCCAGCATCTGCGCCTCGGCGGCGTCGAGCTGGTTGGGCGCGTCGCGGGCGGCATCCTTCACCGCGTTCCACAGCTCCTCGGTCTGCGCCTTCACCTGCTCCAGCTTTTCCTGGGCGCTGGCCAGCGCGTTCACGCTCTCATTCTGCTCTTTGGCGGGATCTTTGCGCTCCGTCTTGCGCACCTTTTCGATCTCCCTGGTCAGCTCGCGCGTCTGCTCATTGAGGCGCTCCGCACGCTGGGCCAGACGACGCTGCGCTGCGGCCCACTCGCGCTGCCGTGGGTCCACCGTCTGCTCCAGAATGAGCACGCGCACGGCGGGGGACTCGGTCTTCTGCCCCTTCAAATCCGTGGCGATCAGCTTCACCAGCAGCGCGTCTCCCGGCTTCACACCCAGCGGCACCAGCGGGATGAGGCTCTGCACCGGCGCTTCCTTGGCGCCTTTGGCAGGCAGCGCGATGTCATGCGGCGTCCAGTCGGCCCCATTGATGGCGTGCGTGACCTGCACGCTGGCGAGGCCCACATCATCCGTGGCCAGTCCGGCCAGACGCACGGCCTCATCCGCCAGCATTTCCACCTGCTCTGCCGGTTCAAGGATCTGCGCGGTGGGCGGCACATCGGGGATGCTGGTGATGCGCCAGGGCGTGCTCTCCTCATTGGTGAAGCCAGTGCTCTTTCCCTTGAGCGACACCATCCAGGACTGGTTGTCCATGTTGACTGGAAAGCCGGCCAGCACATAGCCTGTGGCTTCTTGGAAGCCCCCCGTTTCCTCCTCTTTTTTGCTGGGCGTTTCGGCATTGAGCACCAGTTTTGATTCCGCCACGTACTCATTGATGGTGAGCTTGAGACTGACCATGGAGCCCTCCAATGCCTCAATGTCGCCATGGTCCTCCGTGAGTTTGACCTCCGGCAGCCCGGTGTACTTCGGCGGCACAATGGTCTTTTGAAACTCCACCACACGCGGCCGCGCCCGTGCGCTCAGCGTCCGCCAGGGCGTGATGGCATCCCCTGCATGCACGCGGTAGCGCACATCCGTCTGCCCCACGGGGACGACGCCCTCAAAGCGCGCGGTGCCCATGCTGGAAAGCTCGCTGCGCCGTGCCTTGGAGCCGGGAGTCTCCAGCTCCAGCGTGGCGGCCTGCGCCTTCGCGCCTTCCGTCTCGATGATCAGCGGCACCTCGGAGCCGATGGCGGCCAGCGCGTCCGCCTTCACCGGCTCCAGGATGTGGATCTTCACGGAGGATGGCCGCGCCAGATTGGCAAAGGGCAGGGCAGCCCGCGCCAGGAAGCCCGGCAGATGCAGGCCCGGCACGAAGCACAGCGCCAGCATGAGCGCCCCCACACCGCCGAGGCCCAGAAACCACGGCTTCAGCGTGCGTGCGGGCAGCTTCGCATTCCAGTCCATGCCCTCCACGGCGGCAGCCACATCATCCTGCAGCTTCTCACGGAACTCCAGGGAGTCTGCCACGCCTGTGCCCTCGCGTGGACTGGCCAGTTCCACCGCCGCCAGCAGCTTTTCATGCAGCGCGGGCTCCACGGCTTCGATCAGCCTCGCCGTGCCCTCCTTCCCCTTCGCCTCGGCAATGAAGCGCCATGCCACCCGCCACGCGGCATACAGGGCACCCGCATACACCAGCAGCGTCAGCCAGGGCCGGACCACATCCGGCATGAACCACGCGCGGTCCAGCAGCGCGATCAAAACCAACGCCCCCAGCGCCACCGCACCGGCGCACAGCAGCGCCCGCAGGCGCAGCAGATGCCTCCGCCGCAGACGAAAACGTTCCAGAGCTTCATGCGTGGCGGGGCGGAGGGAAAGGTTCATGGGGCGGTGACGAACTTAATTCAACGTGGCGCGCGCGTGCGTCTTTTCCTCGGCCAAGGTGGAAGTCGGGAGGTTTTTTGGTGCGGCAGCGTGGGATGGATCGGCCTAATCTGCGGGCCCCTCAGAGACGTACAATTCAGAGCAGGCTTCTCTTGTTTTGCAAAAATGAGAGAAGCGCAAAAGAATGCGATGCATTCAAAAAACTTACTTTGTATCTTCCAAGGTTTGGCATAAATATCAGGTAAACCTGCTCAATCTAAGAAATCTGATACTTCGTCCATTGTGGAAAATTCAGAAAAGACGCCCGCACTCCCCTTCCTGCCCGCACCCGAGATCCCGGTGACGGAGCGTCTCAATCCCTTTGCAACCGATGTGTGTGCCGGTCCTTTCGGCGTGGAGGAAAACCGGTCCGTGCCGGGACTGAACGCGGACATCTTGCAGCAGCTCACCGGTACGATCGATGAGCGGCAAAGCAGCACGGGGCGTCCCGGCGGGCAGCCCCTGCTGCTGCTCACCGCACCGCGCGCGGGTTACGGCAAGACGCATCTGCTGGGCCGGCTGGCGGCGGCGGCAGGCGGGCAGGTCGTGCTGGTGCCGCTGGCCTTCCGCCTGGAAGACCAGATCGGCGTTTCCGCCGTCGCGGTGCGCGGCCTGGAGTCCATGGCCCGCGCCGACAGCCAGCGCGACGGCTGGACCAAGCTGCGGGAGGCCTGCGCTGGCGTCTGTGCCGCGCTGGTACGCCGCCTGATCGAGACCGGCACCCTCCCTTGTGCCAACCCGGAGCAGGCCATGCGCGTGCTAAGCGGCGACCCCGTGGAAGTCTTTGACCTCAATGGCAGCGCACGCCTGATCGGCGAATGGGTGCGCAAGCATGACGCGCACTTGCGCAAGCCCATGACAGAGCAGGCGATGAAACGCGTTCCCGCCATCCCCAGCGCGCTGGAGCACTGGGTGGACGCCATGCTCAACCATGCGCTGGATGGCGGCATGTCCCGCGTGGCCTTGCTGCGGATGCTGGCGGCGGAGGAGAAAAATGAAGGCCCCGTGACATGGCTGCGCCTGCTGGGCCTGTGGCGCCCCGTGGTGCTGCTGGTGGACCACCTCGACGCGTATTACCGCAACCCCGAGGCAGGGCTGCGCATCGCCTCCCTGCTGCTGGACATGTCGGAGATGGACGGCGTGCATGTGGTGCTGAGTCTGAACCAGGACGTGTGGCAGGCCACCTTTGGCCACCACCTTCCCAGCGCCATGGAGGACCGGCTCACCGCCTCGCAGATGCTGCTGCGCGGCATCGGCGAGGCCGAGGCTGCCAAACTCCTGCGCCTGCGGTTGAATTACGCTGGTGTGCAAGGGGACGAACTGCATGACTTCGAGGCGTTCGTGGACGTGAAACGCTACTTCCTGGGCCGCCCGCTCGGCTCAGTGTCCGCTCGCACCTTCCTGCGCCATGCGGCCAAGCAGTGGGACTTTTTCCAGCAGACACTGGCCACCGCCCCGCCTGCCGCGCCGCTGATGTCCGCCAGGGCGGAGGCGGAGCAGGCGAGAGCCCTGCCCCTGCTGACCGAGACAGCACCGGAGAATGAAGAAGCCGCGGCGTCCCCGCCGGAAACAGAAGATCCCAGCGCGATCTTCGACACCAGCACCACGGCCAACGTGCGCCGCATGGCAGAAGGGCTGGCCGAGCCGCAGCCCGCGCTGCCGCAGGAGCTGGAGCCGCCCCTGCCCCTGCCCCTGCCTGGAGCCTACAGCAATGGCAACGGCACGCATCCCCCGGCCGCAGCGGAGGACGAGCCCTCCCCAGCGACTGAGGGCGACGCAGGCACCCCGGCACAGAGCCAATTTTCCCCCAGCTCCTCCACCGCCTTCGAAAGTCTGCGCGAGATGCTGGGAAAGCTCCGCCAGCCCAGCGCCACCCCGCCGACCGCAGGGGAGGGGGATGCCGCCACCGTCGCAGCACGTCTCGCCAGTGTGATGAGTTTGGTTGCCCAGGAACCGGCCACAGACACCGTTCCAGGGGCCGCTCCAGAAACGGCTCCAGTGCCGGAACCCGGACAGCCCGCCGCCGCTGCTGCTGCTGCTGCTGCTGCTGCTGCTGAGGCAGCCGTCATGCCATCGGCTGCCCTCCCCCCCCCGTTGTCAGAAGACCCGGAGCGCGACGCCCTGCTGGGCCGCTATGAGGCGCTGCGCCTGCAGCTCTCCGCCGAGGCCGACTCCCTGCCGCTGGACTTCACCCGGCTGGCCGAGCTGATCCGCCTTGCAGGCCGCCGTTTTCCCCTGGTCCGCTTTAGCGAGCATGAGCTGCCCGGCATGACCGGCCGCTTCGCCATGTGCTGGTCATTGCAGGGCATGGAGATCATCTTTGGTCTCGCCAACTTTGCCGACGGGTCCTACTGGCGCACGCTCGCCGGGTTCGCCGCAGGCCGTCTGGCAGAGCTGACCGCCCCCGGCGCCGCCGCCCATCCCGTGCCGCCCAAGCTCAAGATCACCACATTCAAGACCGATCACGAGCAGCAGAGCTGGGCCATCCTGCACCACAGCACAGCCTTCCCGGATGCGCTCCGCCCCCTGGTGGACGCCATCCACCTGGACACCTCCAACGTCTCCGCGCTTTACGCCATGCAGCGCATCATCAAGGAGAGCGAAAGCGGCGCCCTGCAGGCCACGCCCGCCCAGGTGATGAGCGTGCTGGCCCGCGAGCTGGACTTCTTTTGGAAGCGCGTCACCCGGCCGGTGCGGGAGTGATGCCATGCGTGGCACACGCTTCCCGCCCACAAACAACGGTGTCCAAAGCACTTGCGTCATAACTTGGTGTGAAGGGTCGTCAGCGCAGCACAGGCTTTCTTCCACGGAATGTGAATCCAGAGTTGGTCAGCTACCCAGCGGATGAGCTTGACGCAGTGCTGGGTGGTGTGCTGCACCGTGCGCAGCGTTTTGGGCAGCAAGGCCTTTGTGGATGGCGTGTTTGAGGCGCAGCGTGACCGGTTCAGTCCCAGGCGAAAAACAGGGGCCAAACGCATTCGGGAATCCGAGCCGCCGATTCTCTTCCCTGACAAGTCGCAGGTTTTGTCCGCGTACCTTCTGCCTCATGTCCTCCTCCCGCCGTCGCTTTCTCCAGTCCGCCGCCTCCACCGCACTCCTGGCCGCCACCGGTGGCCTTCACGCCCAAGAAGCTGCCAAACCGGCGGCAGCGCGGAAGCTGCGCAAGGCCATCATGGGCGGCACCCTCGGCATCAAAGGCACGCTGCTGGAGAAATACACCGCGGCCAAGGCCGCCGGCTATGAGGGGGTGGAACCCAACGGCGGAATGAATCAGCAGGAGGTGCTGGACGCCCTCGGCCAGTCAGGCTTGCAGGCGGCCAGCGTGTGCTGCCACACCCACTGGAAGCAGACCCTCACCCACAACGACCCCGCCATCCGTGAGGAAGGCTTGCAGGGCGTGTTGCAGACCTTGCGCGATGCCAAGGCCTACGGGGCCGACTCCATCCTCGTGGTCCCCGGCGTGGTCAGTGGCGAGGCAGGCAAAGAAGTGCCCTACCAGCTCGCTTGGGAACGCTCCATCACCGAGCTGAAAAAAGCCGTCCCACTCGCCAAGGAACTCGGCGTGAAGATCTCCATCGAAAACGTCTGGAACAATTTCATCCTCAGCCCGCTGGAGGCCGTGCGCTTTCTCGATGAAATCGGCGACCCCGTCGTCGGCTGGCACTTCGACATCGGCAATGTCCTGCGCTACGGCTGGCCGGAGCATTGGATTCCCGTGTTGGGCAGGCGCATCAACCGCATCCACGTCAAAGAGTACAGCACCAAGAAGATGAAGGACGAGGGCGTGTGGAAGGGCTTCGACTGCGACCTCACCGAAGGCGACAACAACTGGCCCGCCATCA
>CAZPSQ010000264.1:0-8335 GCA_964588755.1 uncultured Prosthecobacter sp.
TTGGCCTTGTTCGAAAGGGCGGCGATCGGGATGTCCGTGCCCATGGAGCCGATGGCCTCCACGCCATCGCGTGCCATGGGGACCATCAGCATGCGCAGGTCTTCCCAGGTGTAGCCAAAAGCCTGCTGGCGTTGCAGCATGGTCTCGTGGTCGGGCAGGGGGGCGGGATCGCCGTCCTTGATGTCGGCCAGCTTCACCAGATTTTTGTCCAGCCACTCGCGGTAGGGCTTCTCAGCGGCGATCGCTTCTTTGATCTCGTCGTCAGGGACGATGCGGCCTTCCTCCATGTTCACGATGAACATCTTGCCGGGCTGCAGGCGGCCCTTCAGCTTCACGTTCTCCGGTTCCACCGGCAGCACGCCGGCTTCGGAGCCCATGATCACGAAGTCATCCTTCGTCACGTAGTAGCGGGAGGGGCGCAGGCCGTTGCGGTCCAGCGTGGCGCCCATCATCGTGCCGTCCGTGAAGGCCACGGAGGCCGGGCCGTCCCACGGCTCCATCAGGCAGGAGTGGTACTCATAGAAGGCCTTCTTGGCCTCGCTCATGGACTCATGGCCGCTCCACGGCTCAGGAATCATCATCATCATCGCATGCGGCAGGGACCGGCCGGAGAGCACCAGCAGTTCCAGCGAGTTGTCAAAGATGGTGGAGTCGGAGCCGTCGATGTTGATCACCGGCTTGATCTTCTGGATGTCCTCCCCAAACAGCTCGGAGGCAAACAGCGACTGGCGCGCGTGCATCCAGTTGATGTTGCCGCGCAGCGTGTTGATTTCGCCGTTGTGGGCGATGTAGCGGTAAGGGTGGGAGCGCTCCCAGCTCGGGAAGGTGTTCGTGGAGAAACGGGAGTGCACCAGGGCCAGCGCGGACTCCATGTCCGGGTCCTGCAGGTCCAGGAAGTACTCGCCCACCTGGATCGGCGTGAGCATGCCCTTGTAAACCAGCGTGCGGCAGCTCAGGCTGGGGGTGTACCAGCAGGTGTCGATCTTCGTCGCGCGGATGGCGGTGTGCGCCATCTTGCGGATGACGTACAGCTTGCGTTCAAAGGCGATCTCATCTGCCAGCTTTTCGCCACGCTTCACGAACACCTGGAGCATGAAGGGCTCGCTGGCCTTCGCGGACTTGCCGAGGGTGCCATTGAACGTCGGGATCTCGCGCCAGCCGATGACCGGGCAGCCTTCGTCGGAGGCGATCTTTTCAAAGATGCCCTTCACCTGCTCGCGCACTTTTTCGTCTCGGGAGACAAAGAGGTTTGCCACGCCGTAGTGACCCTGGGCCGGGAGGTTGATCTTGGCTTCCTTTGCCACCTTGGCCAGGAACTTATGCGGTGATTGGATCAGGATGCCCGCGCCATCGCCGGTGTTCTCTTCCACGCACGCGCCACGATGATCGAGATTCTCAAGGATCTGCAGGCCATTGCGCACCACGGAGTGCGATTTTATCCCCTTCATATGACAAATGAACCCGACGCCACATGCGTCGTGCTCAAACTGCGGGTCATAGAGGCCTTGAGGTGCGGGGAATCCGTGGTTTCTCATTTTTGATACAAAAGGGGGTGCGCATTTAGCAGCATGCCGCCACCAACGCAACCAGCATTCTAAGGGCCGGAACATCCTAAACTTTTAGCTAAGACCTGCCGGTAGACCGCTTGCATCGCCCGTCCCGGTCCGTTACAAAACCCCATGGTACGTCTCACTATCCTTGGCAGCGGCAGTTCGGGGAACTGTGCCGTCATCTCGACCGAGCGCACCACTCTGCTCCTGGATGCCGGTCTCAGCGCCAAGCAGATCTGCCTGCGCCTGGAGGCCTGCGGCTTCTCCCTGGACATGCTGGACGGCATTCTGCTGACGCATGAGCACCAGGACCACACCGGAGGCATCCAGGTGCTGTCCCGGAAGCGCCAGATCCCGCTTTTCTGCACCCCGCTCACCCAGGAGACGCTCATCAGCAACCTCGGCATCAGCATGAACGCCCCCTGGCGCCTGATGAGCAGCGGCGGCGCTTTTGAGTTTCAGGACCTGCGGATCGAGTCTTTTTCCGTCCCCCATGACGCCGTGGACCCGGTTGGCTTCGTCGTCGCCGACGAGGAGTCCCGCCTCGGCGTGCTCAGTGACGTCGGTTTCGTGACAAACCTGATCAAGGACCGGCTGCGCAACTCCGACAGCCTCTTTATAGAGGCAAACTACGACACCCAGCTTCTGGAAAACGACACCAAGCGCCCGTGGTCCACGAAGCAGCGCATCAGCTCCCGCCACGGCCACCTTTCCAACGAGCAGGCCGCCGAGCTGGTGCGGGAGGTGGCACACGAAGGCCTCAGCCACGTCGTGCTGGGCCACCTGAGCGACGATTGCAACGATCCCGTGCTGGCCGCCAAATACATCCGTCAGGCCCTCGACTCTGCCGGTGCCAAGGACGCCCGGGTCACCTGTGCCGAGCGCCACAAGCCCACCGCCACCATCGAGGTGGTGCGCCGCCGGAAGAGCACCACGGTCAGCTTCTGCTTCTCCACGGCGGATGAGTCGGGCCAGCTTGCCCTCTTTTAAAAGAGAACCTGTCCGCCATGAACTTCGACCGCCGTCTTATTGTCCGTACCTCGCTGGCTGTTTCCGCCATCCTGGCCCTCTGGTTCGTCTGGTGGGCCTTCGGCCGCTCCCCCGAGGCCCAAATCCGCGCCGCCCAGGCCGCTCTGTTCACGGCCGTCGAGGACCGCGACTGGGACGATGTGGCAGGCTTCCTCGCCGCCGACTACACGGACAGCTACGGCCACACCCGCCAGTCCGCGATTGAGAACGGCAAAAAGTACCTCGGCTTCTTCTACGCCCTTTCCCTCAAGACGGACCAGACCCATGTCCGCGCTGCCAGGCAGCAGGGCGTTTTGCAGACCATGATCCGCATGGAAGGCAATGGCGCAGGCCACAGCCTGGCGGTGATAGGCGCGGTCAACCAGATCAACGAGCCGTGGACCATCCACTGGACCAAGGCCGGCCTCTGGCCCTGGACCTGGCAGGTCACCATGATCCACAACGACCAGATCCGGTAGCTTCGCCCGGCAGCCTACTTCAGCAGACCGGCCACGTCCGGTGCCACCTTCCGCAGTTCTTCGGCGATGATCCCCGCCACCACCTCCGCGCCGTGGGCGTTCAGGTGGGTGCGGTCAGAGTTGTCCTTCTTCTTTCCCGGTGGGTTGAAGCTGTCGGACTCCTTCTCACCCATCTGCTCATGCAGCGCCACGCTGCGGGCAAAGAGGTCCACCAGCGGCACTTTTTTCTCCGCCGCCACTTTCCGCGCCGCCTCCGCATACGGCTTCAGCTCACCACGGATCTTTCCTTCAAGAAACACCCGTCGTGTCAGCGACGTCACCAGGACCGGCTGCGCGCCAATCGCCCGCGCCTCGTCCACATAGCGCCCCAGGTTCTCCGCATACGTCGTCGCCGGGTCCGTCTCGCGGTGCGGCCCCTTGCCCGGCATGTCATTGTGGCCGAACTGGATCAGCACCACGTCCGGCTTCGCATCCAGCACCTGCTGCCACTTCTTGGAGTCACGAAAGCTCTTCGTGCTCTGCCCGCCGCCCGCAAAGTTTTTGCACTCCGCTCTGGCGGGGTTGAGCAGCTTCGCAAAAGCCGCGCCCCAGCCTGCCGCGTCCGTCACCGTCGAGTCTCCGGCCAGCGCCACGATTTTTTTGGCAGGCTCGGCGGCAGGCAGTCCGGTGGCGAGCAGCAGGAGTGCGGAAAAAAAAGTGCGGGCAGTCATGGTCAGGGATGCACGCAACAACTTCCGCGGCGCCGGTCTTGCAGATTTGTTCCAGCAAGCGGAGAAACTCCGCCCTCGCCGCGTTCTTCTTTGCCCCCCTCCAGTTCCAACCTTCCGTCCTGTGAAAGTCCCGACTCTCCTCTTTCTGCTGTCCGGCTGCCTGACCGCCGCCGCCGCACCCGTGCCCCTGTTCGATGGAAAAACCTTCGACGGCTGGGAAGGGGAGACCACCAAGGTCTGGCGCATCGAGGAGGGCGGCATCATCACTGGCGGCTCGCTGGAGGGCAACCCGCAGAACGAGTTTCTCGCCACCAAAAAGCCCTACCGCAATTTCATCCTGAAGTTCGAGTACAAGCTCGTCGGCACCGAAGGCTTTGTGAACGGTGGCGTGCAGTTCCGCAGCAGGCGCATCCCCCAGCCGCCCAATGAGATGAGCGGCTACCAGGCCGACATCGGCGCGGGTTACACCGGCTTCCTCTACGACGAGTCCCGCCGCAAGCGCATGCTCGCCGAGGCCCGCAAGGAGATGGTCGAAGGCCTCGAAAAACCCGGCGACTGGAACAGCTACGAGATCCGCGCCGAGGACAGCCGCATCCAGCTTTTCGTCAATGGCAAGCGCACCGTGGACTACACCGAGCGCGAGCCAAACATCGAAAAAAACGGCCTCATTGCCCTCCAGATCCACGGCAAGTGCAAGGCTCAGATTTCCTACCGCAACATCACCATAGACTCCCTCTCCGACGCCATCGTTCCCGGGGAGAAGGACGTCCTCAACCGCTTCGGCAATCCCGACGCGCCCGCCAAGGCGCTGACGCCCTTCAAGGACGGCCGCTTCAGCCTGGAGCCGGATGAGATCGTCGTCTTCGCCGGTCAGGAAAACCTCGTGCGCGAGCAGAAGTCCGGCGGCCTGGAGGCCCTCCTCACCACCGCCTACGCCGCGCAGCGCCCCCGCTTCCGCTCCATGGCCTGGGAAGGGGACACCGTGTATGAGCAGTGGCGCGATCTGAATTTCGGCTCCTGGAAAGGCCAGCTCGATTCCGCCGAGGCGGGCGTCGTCGTCCTGCAGTTCGGCCAGATGGAGGCCTTCGACGGCCCGGCCAAGCTCGCCCAGTTCGCCTCCGCCTACCATCGCCTGCTGGACCAGTTCGCCTCCCGCACGCCGCGTTTGGTCCTTCTCTCGCCCATGCCCTTTGAGAAGCCCACCGCGCCGAATGCGCCCGACATCACCCTGCGCAATGCCGACGTCGCCGCCTACGCCAAGGCCGTGGCAGACATCGCCAAACAGCGCGGCGCGCTTTACGTGGACATCTTCACTCCTCTCTCCCAGCGCGCCAATGACGCTCCACGGCTCACGAACGACGGCATCCACCTCACCGAGGAGGGCCTCAAGGTCGTCGCCGAAATCATCGCCTCCCAGCTCGGCGCCAGCCCCAGCAGCGCCGACAATCTCGCCGTGCTCAAAGAAGCCATCGTGGAAAAAAACCGCCTCTGGTTCGACTGCTGGCGCCCCGCCAACTGGTCCTTCGTCTATGGCGACCGCGTCACCCAGATGTTCGGCAAGTCCTCTGACGACGCACCCTCCCTGCGCGAGAGCTTCGAGGACCACAAGCCCCTCATCGCAAAGTGGGACGCCCACATTCAAGCCGTGGCCCGTGGGGAAAAGAGCGATCCCGTCAAGCCCGCCCCGCCCATCGTGGCGGATGCCATGATCCCCATCACCCCCGCCCAGCAGATGGCCGCCATGACTGTCGCCGACGGTTATGAGATCAATCTTTTCGCTTCGGAGGATCTCGATGTCGCCAAGCCCACCCAGTTCGCCTGGGACGAGCGCGGCCGCCTCTACGTCGCCTGCTCCCCCACCTATCCCCAAACTATTCCCGGCGTGAAGCCCGCCGACTACATCCTCGTTCTTGAGGACACGGATGGCGACGGCAAGGCCGACAAGTCCCACCGCTTCGCCGAAGGCCTCACCATGGTGCAGGGGGTGGAGCCCGGCGCTGGCGGCGTCTATGTCTGCGATTTCGACCGCATCCTCCACCTCAAGGACACGGATGGTGATGGCAAGGCCGACCAGACCACCGTCCTCTATTCCGGCTTCGGCATTGGTGATACCCACCAGCTTGTGAACTCCATCTGCCACGGTCCGGATGGCAGCCTGTGGTTCACGCAGGGCCTGCACGCCTACTCCCGTGTCGAGACCCCCTGGGGCCTCTCCCGGCTGGAGAAGGCCGGTGTCTGGCGGCTCAACCCACGCACCCTCCGCATGCAGGCCTTCTTCAATGGCGGCAAGGCGGGGCACAACTGCTGGGGCGTCGCCTTTGATGATTACTTCCAGGTCTTCCACAAAAGCGGCGACCGTCCGGATGGCTACTACAGCGTCCCCGGCCTCACCAGCCTGCAGGACCCCGAGGAGTACCACCCCGTGGGGCCGCTCTTCATGACCAGCCCCAAGACGAACTCCCTCGACATCATCGGCACCGCCGCCCTGCCGCAGGATGTCCAGGGCTGCGCCCTCATCGGCGGTTACTTTGGCAATGTCGTCGAGCTCCACCGCTTCATCGATGACGGCTCCGGCTTCAAGACCGAGCAGCTTCCCAAGCTCGTCCGCTCCACCGACACCTCCTTCCGCCCCGTCGATGTCAGCATCGGTCCCGATGGCGCCATGTACCTCGCCGACTGGCTGAACCCCGTCATCGGCCACTATCAGGCCAGCTACGCCGACCCGCGCCGCGACCGCACGCACGGCCGCATCTGGCGCATCTCCGCCAAAGGCTACAAGCCTGTGAAGCAGCCCGCGCTGGCGGACATGAAACCCGCCGAGCTTCTTGAGCAACTGAAGTCCCCCGAGCGCTGGACCCGCTACCAGGCCAAACGCCTCCTTTACGATCTTCCGGATGACTCAGTCCTTGCCGCCTGCGACGCCTTCATCGCCAAGATCACGGATGAGCACGTCCTCATGGAAGTCTGCGGCATCTATCAGGCCCACATGGCCCCACGTCCAGTCCTGCTGAAGAGCCTCCTCGCCGCCAAAGACGCCCGCGTTCGCGCCTACGCCGCCCGCGTCACTGCCGAGTGGGCTGCCGCTCTGCCGGATGCACTGGAACTGCTGACGGCCGCCGTGGGCGACGAGAGCCCCCGCGTCCGCCTGGAGTCCGTCGTCGCCGCCAGCCACATCCCCCGGCCCGCTTCCGTTGAGGTCGCCTTGAAAGCCCTCGACCAGCCCTCCGACCGCTTCATCGACTACGCCCTCCGGCAGACCGTCCGCGCCCTCCAGCCCCAGTGGCAGAAGCCCCTCACCGAAAACAAGCTCACCTTCGGCGGCCAGGCGGAGCACCTAGCCTACGTCAAAAAAATCGCCGCCACCGCCCCGGCCGTCGCCCATCCCGGGCAGGCCGTTTACGACGCCCTCTGCCTCAACTGCCACCAGCCCGGCGGCAAAGGTCTCCCCGGCGTTTATCCTCCGCTCGAAGGCAGCGAGTGGGTCAGCGGAGACACCGCCACCCTCATCAAAATCCTCCTTCACGGCCTCACCGGCCCCATCCAGGTCGCCGGCGCCGAATACGGCAGGGCAGTCCCCGTCCCCATGCCCCCCATGGGCCTCGACGACCAGCAGATTGCCGACGTCCTCACCTACATCCGCGCCAGCTTCGGCCACAAATCCTCCCCCGTCACACCGGATGAGGTCAAAGCCACCCGCGCCGCCACCACCACCCGCACCACCTTCTGGACCCCCGAGGAGTTGAAGAGGTAGGCCCTGCCACTCGAACATTCAGGCTTCGGTCAGCTCTTCGTCCCCTCATGGCGCCACCGCGCCCGGTTGATCGTGCGCCCGATGTTCAGCCATCCCTTCTCAAAATCTGTCTTCGGATAAAAGAACTCATCCTCCGCCCACTCCAGCCGCGTGAACTGGTGCTCACGCTTCCCAAAGCTCACCAGCGCGTCCTCAAAGTACGGCCGGTCATCCGTCTTCAGCAGAAATTCCCCGCCCGGGATTAAAATCCGCGTCAGCCCGTCCAGAAACTCATCCTGGTTCACCATCCGCCGCGCCTCATGCTTCTTTTTCGGCCACGGGTCCGGGCACAGCAGATGCAGCCGCGTCACACTCGCCCGCGGCAGCAGCCACGCCAACGTGTACGCCGTCTCCAGCCGCATGATCCGCGCATTGGCCAGCTGCCCCCGCTCGATCTTTCGCATCGTTTTCTCCACCCGCCCCAGCATCCGCTCCACCCCCAGGAAGTCCCGTTCCGGAAACTGCGCCGCCATTCCGGCCACAAATGTCCCATCCCCACACCCCAGATCCACCTCCAGCGGTCGCGCGGGATCAGCAAAAATCTCCTCGTGGCGCAGTTCACGGAAGTGGTCAGGCGGAATGAAAAGGGCAGGCATCGGGTACGTTGTTCACGCTTTAGCGTGACCTACGGGTCTTGCACCTTAAAACCCACCCACCCGTACGTTGTTCACGCTGTGACCGTCCGGCTCAACCCCCCCCCAAACCCCCCCCCCCCCCTTTTCCCCCCCCCCCCCCCCCCCCCTTATTTTCCTTTTTCCCTTTCCCCCCTTTGCCCCCCCCTCCGCCCCCCCTTCTTCC
>CAZPSQ010000265.1:0-8303 GCA_964588755.1 uncultured Prosthecobacter sp.
CTCTTGAAGCCGTCCATGTCTGGTGGCAGCTCGGCGGGGACGACGACGTCCTTCAGGTAAACGAACTTCCAGCCTTTGAGCTGCGCGCGGTAGCTGAGGTCGAGGTCTTCGGTGAGCGTGTCGTGCTGCCAGCCGCCGCCTTCCACGATGGCCTGACGACGCCAGATGCCGGCGGTGCCATTGAAGTTCAGGAACTCGCCGTGGCGGCTGCGGGCGGTTTGCTCCAGCACAAGGTGGCCGTCCAGGAAGAGGGCCTGGCAGCGGGTGAGGAGGGAGAAATCCTTGTTCAGGTGGCCCCAGCGGGCCTGCACCATGCCGACCTTCTCGTCGGTGAAGTGGTGGATGACCTTTTGCAGGTAGTCCGGCTGCGGCTGGAAGTCGGCGTCGAAGATGCAGATGAACTCGCCCTTGGCGGTGGCCATGGCCTCATCCAGCGCGCCGGCTTTGAAGCCGTTGCGGTTGGTGCGGTGCACGTACTCCACATCGTGCCCCAGGGCCTGGAGGTCGGCGGAAAGCTTGGCGGCGTGGGGGGCGGTCTCGTCGGTGGAGTCGTCCAGCACCTGGATCTGCAGGCGGTCGCGTGGGTAGTCCAGGGCGCTGACGGTGTTTAAGAGGCTTTCGACGACATGCAGCTCATTGAAGATGGGGAGCTGGATGGTGACGATGGGCAGCTCCTTGAAGTGTTCCTTGGGGACCGGCGGGGCTTTGCGGTACTTCCAGTAGTGATACAACACCTTGATCCTGTGTGCTCCGAAGGCAGACAAGGCGGTGAAGACGAGGATATAGCTGGTGAACCAGAAAAGTTGATCCCAGGCGGGCATACGTGCAACAAGGGGGGAAAGGACGTATCAATCTCCACCGAGGGGCAACAATCAAGCAGCAAGTTGAATGCCAGCGAGGGAGGCATTTTCCACGACAGGTTTTCAAGCGTGTCCCTGCTGGCGTGGCGTTTTCCCCTGCGCCATGCTGGGCGGATGCCCACTGAACAGCGCGACTGGTACGACACGCCCCTGTATTATGACATCGTCTTTGAAGACGGCACGGTGAAGGAGGCGGACTTTCTGGAGGGTGCCTATGCCCGCCATGCGCGGCCTGCCAAAACGGGTGGCACGCGGCGTCTGCTGGAGCCTGCCTGTGGCAGCGGCCGGCTGGCGCTGGAGATGGCGCGGCGCGGATGGCAGGTGGCCGGATTCGACGGAAACGCGAACATGCTCGCCTTTGCCGAGGAGCGGCTGGCCGCCGCCGGGCTGAAAGCGCGGCTGTGGGAGGACTGGATGCAGAGCTTCGAGCTGCCCCGTGGGGTGGGGGCGGGCTTCGACCTGGCCCACTGTCTGGTGAGCACCTTCAAATACCTGCGGACGGAGAAGGACGCCGCCGAATGCCTGCGGCGCGTGGCGGCGGCGCTGCGCCCGGGCGGGCTGTTTTTCCTGGGCCTGCACCTGACGAGCTACGAGGCCGGACGGGAGGAGCATGAGCGCTGGGTGGCCCGGCGGGAGGGTGTGGAGGTGATCTGCAACACCCACACCTGGCCGGCGGACCGCAAGGCGCGGGTGGAAAAGCTGCGCACGCGGCTGAACATCACCGACCACGGCCGCACCCACCGGCAGGAGACGGCCTGGGAGTTCCGCACCTACAACGCGGCCCAGCTACGGGCGCTGCTGAAAAAAGTGCCGGAGCTGGAGCTGTGCGAGGTGCATGATTTCACGTATGAGCTGAACGATCCACGCGAGCTGGACGACAGTTATGCGGATGTGCTGCTGACGCTGCGGCGGCGGTGAAGGGCAGCCGGGCGGGGGCTTGGGCAGTGATGTCCTGGGTTCGTCGTTTGGAAATCGTCCGCACCCTCGAGCATGGCGTGCTGGGTTCTGCGGGGTGTGTTGAGCAAAGGTCCATTGCTGGTGCTGGATGACAGGTTAGTTATTTTGATTCACAAAATTATTTAAACTAATAGCTTGTGGTTATGGGAGAATTTTGATTATGACGAATGAAATTTTCCACTTGCCAATGATCATGTGCTCTGGTTGCCAATCCCGCCTTTGGGTTCTATGCCACTCTCTCTTTCTGCTGGGCTGCTTGGGGACGGGCGGTGAGCAGGCACCCCGCGCCCATGGTTCACCAGATCCTGGAAATGCCCCCGCTCTCCTCCCTCAGCGTCAGCGCCGCCACGCTCTCTCCCGCATTTGCCCCGGCCACCCAGGCCTACGCCGCCACCCACCTGGGCAGCCCCGCCGCCGTGGCGACCGCCGACGCCGACCATGACGGCCAGGCCAACCTGCTGGAATACGCCCTGGGCACCGCCCCACAGACCGCCGGTGCCTCCTCCGTGCTGCTGGACACCGCCACCATTGGGCAGAGCAAATACCTGCGCCTCACTGTGCCGAAAAACGCCGCCGCCCCGGACATGACCTTCACCGTGCAGGTCACGGGCACCCTGGAGGCCCCCACAAGCTGGAGCAGCGCGGGCCTCATCATCGAAAGCAGCACGAGCACCCAGCTCATCGTGCGGGACAACGTGCCAGCCGGTCCCGGCGTGCGGCGCTTCATGCGCGTGCGGGTGGAGCAGGCGCCGTGATGCGCCGTTTGGAAGATCGTGCCCTTCTATGGACATGCTCCGGGGCGGTGCGGGCCATGGCCTGCGCCGGTGTCTTCCGCCCCAGCTCTGGCCTTATGCCAGCCCAGCCCTGGCCAGCAGCGCCATGGCGTCGGGGTCGCGGCCCATGAAGTCGTGGAAGAGCTTCGCGGGATCCTCTGAGTTGCCCTTGCTCAGGATCTTCTCCCGGAAATCGCGGCCCACCGCAGGGTTTAGCACCCCCTCGTTTTGGAAGCGCGTGAAGGCGTCCGCATCCAGCACCTCGGCCCACTTGTAGCTGTAGTAGCCGGAGGCGTAGCCCACCGGGCTGCTGAAGAGATGGCCAAAACGGCGCGCGATGGTGGGCGGCTCTGTCTTCAGCGCCATCAGATAACCGCTGAGAATTTTGCGGCCCAGCTTGTCCAGATCCGCGTCTTCATCGGTGGCGTGGTTCATGTGCAGGTCCAGGTCCAGCTTGCCAAAGGCGAGCTGGCGCATGATGTCACTGGCGCTGCGGTAGTTTTTGGCCGCCTGCATTTTCTTGAACAGCCTGGCGGGGATCGTTTCGCCCGTTTCATGATGGCGGGCAAACAGGTCCAGGCTCTCGCGCTCCCAGCAAAAGTTTTCCATGAGCTGGGAGGGCAGCTCCACGAAGTCCCAGTAAACGCTCACGCCGTTCAGGGAAGGAATGTCCACATTGCCGCAAAGCTGGTGCAGCAGATGGCCAAACTCATGGAACACCGTGGAGACCTCGTTGTGGCTCAGCAGCGCCGGCTTGCCATCCACAGGCGGCGTCATGTTGCCGCAGATGAGGCCCAGGTGCAGGCGGCGGTCGCGCTCGCCGCTCGGAGGCACGCCCATTTTGAGGTAGTTCATCCAGGCGCCACCGCGTTTGGAGTCGCGGGGATGCCAGTCGGCATAGAAGGAGCCGATCTGCACACCCTTCTCGTTGTGGACCTCGTAAAACTTCACCTCGGGGTGCCAGACCTCCACGGGGCCAAGCTGGCCCGGCCGGGTGCTGACATTTGGCGGGGCTTCCGTGCCCGGCTCCACATAGATGACCTCACGTCCCACAATGCGCAGGTTGAAGACCATTTCCGCCAGGCGGAACATGCCGCCCAGCACTTTGTCGAGGGGGAAATAAGGGCGCAGCTCTTCCTCATCGAAGTCATACTTCGCCTTGCGCTGCTTTTCCGACCAATAGGCGACTTCCCATGGCTGGAACAAGTCCACCCCCTGATGGCTGGCGTCGGCGTGAAACTCCTGCAGCTCGATGGTCTCGCGCTCGAAGGCCTCCCGCACACGCTCATGCAGGTCCTCGATGAAGCGCAGGGCGCTGCGGCCGGTCTTGGCCATGCGGTGTGCCAGCACATGATCGGCAAAGTGGGCCTTGCCCATGATCTGGGCCTTTTCGTGCCGGAGACGCAGGATCTTCCAGACCAGCCCGGTGTTGTCATGCTCGCCACCGCGTCCGATGGAGCAGGAGCCCTCCCAGACCTGGCGGCGGATGTCCTCATTTTCCAGATGCTCCATGACGGGGATCATGGAGGGGGCCTTCAAAGTGAAACGCCAGACCGGTTTCTCCGGCGTGCCGTGGCCCTTTGCCGCGGCATCCGCCCGGGCGGCCTCGATCGCGGAGGCAGGCAGGCCGCGCAGACGGGCCGCGTCCTCAATGAGGAGGTCCCACTTGTTGGTGGAGTCGAGCACATTTTCCGAATACTTTTGCGTGGCCTGGGACAGTTCGGACTCAATCTCCTCCACGCGTTTTTTCTTGTCCGGTGGCAGGTCGGCGCCCGCCTGGATGAAGCCTTCCATGGCCTCGTCGAGCGCGCGCTTTTGCACGGGCTTCAGCTTCCGTGCTTCTTCGGTCTTGCTGTAGGTGACCAGCAGGTCCCACAGGTGTTCGTTGAGGGGGATTTTGGCAAAAAACGCGCTCACCTCCGCCAGCATCTTGTTGTGCGCCTCACGCAGGGCGGGGGAGTTGCACAGGGAGTCCAGGTGCGTCACCAAGCCCCAGGCCTCGTTCAGCTCCTTGGTGGTTTCGTCGAGACCCAGCACCACGCTGTCAAAGGTCATCTTGCCACGGTCCTGGTCGATCAGCGCGTCCAGGTTTGTCTGCGCCTTTTCCAAGGCGGCGCGGATGTCGGCTTCGATGTGCCCGGGGGTCAGCGAGGACCACCGGATGTGAAAATCCTGTGTGAGAAAAGGGGCTGCCATGATGGGGCTTTTTTGGCGAATGCGAAGTATGGACTGCGCGAAGGCATGTGCAAAGACAACCTTTGCCGGACGCCGCTCATTCTTTGCATCGATTGACAAAACACGCGCGCTTCCCACCATCTTTGGCGTGTCTGCCGCTGTCCCGCTTCGCCGTACCCCTTTGCACGCTGTCCATGTGGAAATGGGGGCGCGGATGGTGCCCTTCGCCGGATGGGACATGCCGGTGCAGTATTCCGGCATCGTGGAGGAGCACAAGGCCGTGCGCCAAAGCGTGGGCGTCTTCGACATCTCCCACATGGGCCAGCTCATCGTCAGCGGCAAAGGCGCGCAGGCCTTTCTAAACCGTGTGCTGACCAACAACATCGCCGCTTTGCAGCCGGGCCAGGGACAGTACACACTGCTGCTCAATGCCCAGGGCGGGGTGATCGATGACCTCATCGCCTACCGCACCAGCGAGCGGGAGTTCTTCCTTGTGGTCAATGCTTCCCGCATCGACGCGGACTGGGAGCACATCGAGTCCCAGCTGACCGAGGAAGACGACGTGATGATGGCCAACGCCAGCGACTTCACCGCCGGTCTGGCCATCCAGGGGCCGAAGGCGCGTGAGGTCGCCGCCGCGGTGTTTGGCAACAACGCATCGTATCCTGAGCACAACACCATCCTCGTCACCATGGCCGAAAACGGGCCGATGTGGCTTTGCGGCACCGGTTACACTGGCGAGGAGGGGTTTGAGTTTTTCATGCCCATGGAAACCGCTGAAGCATGGTTCCGCCGCATGGTGGACGCGGTGAGGGCTGCTGGTGGTGTGCCTTGTGGTCTTGGGGCGCGCGACACTCTGCGGCTGGAGATGGGCTACCCGCTCAATGGCAATGACCTCTCTGAAAGCCGCACGCCATTGCAGGCCGGACTCGGCTTCTTCGTGGCATTGGACAAGGGAGATTTCACCGGACGTGAGGCACTGGTGGCGCAGAAAGCCGCCGGACTGCCGGACAAACTCACCGCCTTCCGCATGACGGGTGCCGCCCCTCCGCCGCGCCCGCACTATCCCGTGGCTGCCAACGGAGAGATCGTGGGCGAGGTGTGCAGCGGCACACAGTCCCCCAGCCTCAGCGCGGGCATTGGCATGGCCTACCTTCCGTTGGCCGCCAGCGCCGTTGGCACCAGCATTGAAATTGAAATTCGTGGCCGCCGCTTCCCTGCGGAAGTGGTCAAAAAGCCGTTTTATCGCAAAGCTGTCTCATAATCTCCACCTCACACCACCATGAGCAACGTTCCCGACAATCTCCGCTACCGTGAATCCCATGAATGGATCGACCCGCAGCAGGCTCCCGCGCCGGTCGGCATCACCGACCATGCGCAGGCGGAACTCACGGATGTGGTCTTTGTGGACCTGCCCAAGGTGGGGGCCCAGGTCACGGCGGGACAGCAGGTGTGCGTGATCGAGTCTGTGAAGGCTGCGAGCGACATTTATGCCCCTGTCTCTGGCGAGATCGTGGAGGCCAATGAGGCACTCAACAGCGACCCGGGCCTCATCAACCGCGAGCCGTTCGGCGCGGGCTGGATTTTCAAGATCAAGCCCTCAAATGCTGGTGAGGCAGATGCACTGCTGGATGCCGCTGCGTATCGCACGCATATTGGTTGATGGATGGGTGAATTTTGCGTGTTCTTTTGGCTGCAAAGAGTGACGTTTTCGTTACTCGTTTGGGCTTCTGTTGAACCATGCATTCCCCCGCATCTTCTTCCGTTGCCACTGTTCCTTCCGGCTTTGAGATCAAGCCGATAGACGCCTACCATCGCCGCCATCGCACCTTTCCGGCGAAGGGGCTGATGGACCGCCTGATGAACTGGGTGCAGGACAAGGTGGAGGCCGTCATCGCGCATTCCTCCATTCAGGGCGATCCCCCCATCTATGACTCACGGCATTTTCCGTGGGTGACGCAGGTGGAGGCCAACTGGCAGAAGGTGCGGGCCGAGGTGGATTCGGTGATGAAGCACCGGGATGCCATGCCCAGCTTCCAGGACATTGTGAAGGAGGTCGGCATGATCCAGGGCGACGACCAGTGGAAGACTTTCTTCCTCAAAGGTGTCGGCATGGACTGCCAGGAGAATGCCAGACGCTGCCCGGAAACCATGAAGGTGCTGGAGATGATCCCCGGCTGCACCACAGGCTTTTTTTCCATCCTTTCCCCGCACAAGCACATTCCGCACCATCGCGGCCCGTGGGCGGGCGTGCTGCGGCTGCACCTGGGCATCATGGTGCCGGAGCCGCGCCACATGTGCCGCATCCGCATTGCCAATGAGGTCTATGCCTGGGAGGAGGGCAAGGCGGTCATTTTTGACGACACCTACAACCATGAGGTGTGGAACGACACGGATGGTTACCGCGTGGTGCTGTTTGTGGACTTTGAGCGCCCGCTGTGGCCGCCTTTAAGCTTTATTAACCATTGGATCATGAACCTGGCCGCGCTCGCCCCATTCCTGCGTGAGGCCAAGGGCAAGCAAAAGGCGTCCGAGAAAAAATTCTGGGACCTGTTTGGCAAGTGATGGCGTGACAGTGGCCTGGGGATGGGTAGCTTCCGGCTTCCATTTTCCGTACCGCGAATGCCCACGAACTTTTCCCGCCGTCACATTGGTCCCTCCGCTGCCGAGGCGGAAAGCATGCTGCAAACCCTGGGCTTCAAAACCCTGGATGATCTGATCGACAAAGTGGTGCCGGAGAGCATCCGGGTGCGCACACAGCTGAACCTTCCACCCCCGCTGGGCGAGGAGCAGGCGCTGCGCCGGATGCGGCAGGTCATGGGGCGGAACAAGGTGCTGCGCTCCTTCATTGGCCTGGGCTATCACGACACCTTCACCCCGCCTGTCATTCAGCGGAACATCCTCGAAAACCCCGGCTGGTACACCGCCTACACACCGTATCAGGCCGAGATCGCGCAGGGTCGCCTGGAGGCCTTGATCAATTTCCAGACCATGATCCGCGACCTCACGGCGCTGGATGTGGCCAACGCCTCCTTGCTGGATGAGGGAACCGCCTGCGCCGAAGCACTCGGCCTTGCCGTGGCGCAGGTGCCGGGCGCGTCTCATGTCTTCGTCTCGGACAAATGCCATCCCCACAGCATCGGGGTCGTGCGCACTCGCATGGAGGCCCTCGGCATCCGCGTGGAAGTTGGCGACGTGTCCGCCTGGAAGCACGACGGCACCAAGGGGCTGGCCGCCGTGCTGGTGCAGTATCCCGACACGCTGGGCGTCATCCATGACCACTCCGCCCTGGCCCATGAGGTGCATGCGGCTGGCGCGTTGTTCGTGGTGAGCGCCGACCTCCTGGCCCTCACCCTGCTGCGGCCGCCGGGCGAGTTCGGCGCCGACATCTGCGTGGGCAACAGCCAGCGCTTTGGCGTGCCTCTCGGTTTCGGTGGGCCTCATGCCGCCTTCATGGCGGTGAAGGACGCGCTGAAGCGCCGTCTGCCAGGCCGCCTGATCGGTGTGTCCAAGGACGCCTCCGGCAGGCCCGCCTACC
>CAZPSQ010000266.1:0-8302 GCA_964588755.1 uncultured Prosthecobacter sp.
CTCGGTGGAGGGCGTGTGATTATAAAGAATGGCGCCGTCGATGTCCACCGCATGCGCCCAGGCTGCCGGGTTGAGCGCGGCGTCCTCATGGCTGATGAGCCGGTCGCGCCAGCCGCAGGTGCTGCGCTCGCGCGGCGTGTGGCCTTCATGGCGGATAAGAAGGGGGGCGGACATGGGGGAAGTTTACGGTGGTTGACAGTTGTTGACAATGGTTTGCGGAGAGCAAGAAGAACACAGCAACCCACCGCCAACGGTTCTTGCTTGTGATTTCAGGGCGGGTTTTGGAGACTGTCAGGCATGAAATTCTTCATGGTGATGGTCCCCCTGATGTCACTGCTGTTGGTGGCAGAGACCCTGCACGCGGCGGGCCTGCCCCCGCCCGAGGGCAAGGAATTTGCCCCGCCGGAGATGAACCGGCCATGGCTGCATGAGGCGTCTGGTCTGCGCTTTCCCAGCGAGCTGGCCGAACTGGAGTGTGTGGAAGGTTTCGCCTTTGCGGGAAAAAACCTCGGCTCCATGCTCCGCTATGTGGAAAAGGAGCTGCGCATCAAGGCGGATGTCTATGTCTATCCCTGCCTGCTCCCCCTTGGCACGCCGGAGGAGATGAAGGAGGCCGCCGTGGAGGAGGCCCGGCAGGTGCTGGGTGGCATCAAGCAGGCGGAGAAGGCCGGGGTTTACACCGATGTGTCGGAGCCTGAGGTGTCCTACGAGGAGCTGGGCCTGTATCCCGATGAAAAGAAGAAGACCTGCCTGCTGACGATCCCGATGCAGATGACCATCCACCAAGGAAAAGGGGCGGGGGACGTGCCCAACCGGGTGCATTCATTCACAGCGCTCTCGGTGTATGAGAAGCATTATGTGAAGATCCGCTGCTCCTTCGCGGCAGACAAGGACGACGAGAAGCGGGTGGAGGTGGTGAGGGAGTTTGTGAACGCGGTGCTGTTCTGCGTGCGGGAACCGGGGATGCGGGCAGAGATGAAGGAGCACATCCGCACCTACCAGGCAGATCCTCTTTCAGCCAAGGCGCGGGACGTGGCGGGAGCCGTCAGCGTGTATGCGGACAAGACGCCGCTGCTGGTCTTTGGGATGCCAGCGGAGATCGTGATGCTGGGAGAGAGTCTGGAAAAGGAGTTTCCAGAAGCGCCACAGGACCTGCTGCGGGCCTACATGGTGGGCGCGGTGGCGGAGGCACTGCAGGAGCCGCTGCCGAAGGAGCTGGACCTGGAGCAGGCGGCCGCCGTGCAGGTGGTGAAGGTGTATGAGCTGATGAAGAAGCAGAAACCAGGGCTGGAAAGCGAGCTGGTGGAGGACTTTGCCAAGGCGGTGCACGCAGGCCGTGGCCCCGATTGGTTTGAAGCCCTGCGCAAGGAGATGGATCAGAACGCCAAAGGGGCGCAAAAGGAACGGTAGAAGCGCCCAAAAGCCACCGGGAGATCACCTACCGCTTCTCATGATCCCGGCGGCCGGTTGCGGGCAGCATCTTCTGCGGCACGCTGCGCTGCCTCTTGGGCGGCGCGTTGAGCAGCCTCCTGGGCCTGCCGCTGGGCCTCCTCCTGGGCGCGGCGTGCTTGTTCCTCCGCCTGACGTTGGGCCATCTCCTGGGCGCGGCGTGTCTGCTCCTCGGCCTGACGCTGGGCCATCTCCTGCGCTTGGCGCTGGGCCTCCTCCTGGGCGCGGCGTGCTTGTTCCTCGGCCTGACGCTGCGCCATCTCCTGCGCACGCTGCTGCGCCTCCTCCTGCTGGCGTTGCTGCATGGCGGCTGCAGCCTCGGCCTGCTGGCGGGCACGCTCAGCCTCAGCAGCAGCCTGCGCTTGATCGGCGGCCATCTTTTCGGCGGCGGCGCGCTGCTGGGCGGCGGCTTCCTCCTGTTGGCGCTGCTGCATGGCAGCCGCGGCTGCGGCTTGTTCACGCTGCGACTGTTCGGCGGCGGCCTGCATGCGGGCCTTTTCAGCCTCCGCCGTGGCCTGTGCTTGATCGGCAGCCATCTTTTCAGCGGCGGCCTCCTCCTGCTGCTGACGTTGCTGCTGCATGGCTGCGGCTTGCGCCTGATCAGCGGCAGCCTGCATGCGGGCTTTCTCAGCTTCGGCTGCCGCCGCACGTTCCTTGGCGGCAAGTTCCTCCTGCTGCATGGCGGTCGCCGCAGCCTGGGCCTTGGCTTTTTCGGCCTCCGCCGCCATGGCAGCGGCTTTTTCTGCGGCCATCTTTTCCGCCTCGGCTGCCGCAGCCGTCGCCTTGGCTGCGTCCTCTGCGGCGCTGGTCTGCGCAGGCATGGTGCCGGTGGCTGGCGGTGTGCTGCCGGGCTGCTCCGCAGTGGTCACAGCAGGGCGGGGGGCGTCGGAGTCACTGGCGCCCGGGCGACGAGGCCTGTCGGGCCTGTCTGGCTTGGCCTCAGAATCTGGCCTGCCGGGCTTGGCACGGTCACCGCCGGGAGGCGTGTCGTTGGCGGTCATTGTCGGGCGTCCACCTTCAAAGCCTCCCGGGCGGCGGGGCCTTTCCCCCTTGTCCGAATCCGTCGGCGGCCCGCCTGTGGTGGGTGTCGCAGGCGTGTTGGGCGGCTCATTGGCAGTCACGGCTGGCCGCTGGCCACCACCCGGCACGCCTGGACGGCGAGGCTGGTCGGTTTCGCCGGCATCTCCGGGTCTTTTGGCGGGGCGTTCCCCTGCCACGGGGCCAGCACCCGCGCCCTGGGGGCCTGGCGGGTTTTTATCCCAGTCGCGGGAACCGTTCTCCGGCCTGCGATGCTCCGGCCTCTGAGGACGGCCGGGCTTGGCGGTTTCGGCGATCTCCGCCTGCTGCTGCACCACGGCGGCGCCCCTGTCGCTGGCGATGGTCTGGCGGATCTGCTCCACCGCCCGGGTGGGCACCCCCTGGAATCCATCCACACGCTGCGGGCGCTCGATGCGGTCGGCGATGACCTGGGGACGTGCTGGGCGCGAGCCTGGCCGCAGCGCTGGCAGTTCCACAATGCTGGGCTGTCTTGGACCGTCGTCCCGGCGTCCCGGGCCTGGGCGTCCACCACGGTTCCGGTCAGGAGGCGGGAGGCGGTCTGCCGTGATCGTCTGCACCTGAACCTGGGGTGCGGGCCGTCCGCAGGCCTGCTCCACCTGCGCACGCGGCGGGCCGCCGTGATGGGCAAACACATGATCGTGGCGGAAACCGCGCCCATCCCCACGCCCATAACCACCGGGACGGCGCACGATCTGCGTCACGTTGACGCTGTTTTGGAAGATGGTCGTGTTTTGCGACACGGGCGCGCAGTAGCTGGTGTAGCTGGGCTGCACGAAATGATTGAGGGTGATGAAGGTGTAGCTCGTCGGCCCCAGGTTGTACTGGGAGTCGCAGTCACGGTAGATGTTGCCCGTCACGCCACGGCTCGGTGGCAGGGGGGCCCAGCCCACATAGTCGCGGCTCTGACGCCAGGAAACCCACCCCGGGGCCCACTCATTCCCAGGCACCCACACCCAACCGTGATGGGCCAGGTTCACCCACCGGCCATAATGGTACACCGCCCAGCCGTAGGGTTCGTTCGATTGCCACGTCCAGCCCAGGGGGGACCACACCCAGCAGCCGTCCACATAGGGCCGCCAGCCGGCGGTGGTGATGGTGGGCCGCCAGCAGTAGCCGTAGTCGCCCACATCCACCCAGCGGCCGTAAGGCTCCAGCTGGTCATAAAAAAGCGAGTAATCTGGCGTTTCGTCCACCGGCGGAGGCAGATTCATCTGCGGCGCGGTGACGGCGATGCGCTGGGAAAGCGCGTCGCTCTGGCGGCGCGCCTCCTCCGCCTTGGCCTGCAGCTCGTCGTTTTGCTTTTTCAGGTCGGCCAAAGAATCGCGCAGGGCGGCGTTTTCCTGCTCCTTCACCGCCCGCTCCATCTCCGCCAGTTGCTTCTCCATCAGCGCGCTGCGGGTCTCGATCTCCAGCGCCTGACGTTGCAAGGCGTCCCGCGCCTCGGCCAGTTCCGCCTGGCTGGCGTCGAGGTCCGCCGTGGTTTGGGAAGGTGCCGCCGCCGTGGGGGCGGCCGGTTTGTCACAACTGACGAGCGGGAGCAGCGCCGAAACGGCGAGCAGGGTGCGAAGACGGGTCTTCATAAAGGTGGTAGCCCCTTCTGACGTGGAGCCGTCGAAAGGTATTCAACTATCGTTCCCAGCCTACTTTTTACGCTTCACCACCTGCTGGGTCTGCCGCGTTTTCAGCATGAGGTCCGACTGTAAAACGCCGCTGAAATGGGTCAACGGGTAGATCACACTGCGGCGGCCGATGATGCTGCCAGGGCTGATCACGCTGTTGCAGCCAATTTCCGCGTGGTCGCCCACGACCGCACCAAACTTCCGCAGCCCGGTGGGGTAAAGGTCCATGTCCGTCTTCACCGTCACCTCCAGGCGGTCCAGCCGCACATTGGAAAGGATCACGCCCGCGCCGAGGTGCGCCTTGTGGCCGAGGATGGAGTCCCCCACGTAGTTGTAGTGAGGCACCTCGCAGCCGTCGAAGACCACGCAGTTCTTGAACTCACAGGAATTTCCCAGCACGCAGCCGTCCCCGATGATGACATTTTCCCGGATGTAGCACCCCGCGCGGAGCTGGCAGTTCCGCCCGATCCAGGCCGGGCCTTTGATCACCACGCCCGGTTCCAGTGTGGTGCCTTCGTCAATGAACACATCCTCGCTGATGAACACCCCCGGCGGCACCTGCACCCGGATCTCCCGCTGCAGGCGGAACTCCAAATACTGCTCGATCCGCGTCAAAGCCGTCCACACCGGCGAGTCATCCGGAAACAGGATGCCATGCTTCGTGTGGGTGAGGTCAAGGTAGTCGCGGGCGGGGAACATCCGTGAGGTTCAAAGTTTCAGGTTTAAAGTTCCAAGCTGTCTTCGAGCGTCAATCCGGGGTGAACTTGAAGCTTGAAACTGGGCCGGACTACACCGTCAAAATTTCCTTCTCCTTCGACACCACATGCTGGTCGATCTCGGCGATCTTCTTGTCGGTCATGGCCTGCACTTCTTTTTCCAGGCGGTGGAGGTCGTCCTCGGTGATGGCGCCTTCCTTCTCCCCCTTCTTGAGGGTTTCCAAGGCCTCGCGACGGGCGGAGCGCACGCGGACGCGGGCTTCCTCCCCCAGCGTCTTGCACATCTTCACCATCTGCTCACGGCGCTCCTGGGACAGGGAGGGGATGGGCAGGCGGATCACCTTGCCCTCGATGCTGCCGTTCAGGCCCAGGCGGGACTCGCGGATGGCGCGGTCGATGTCCTGCAGGGTGGAGGAGTCGAAGGGCTCGATGCGGATCAGGCGCGCGTCCGGTGTGGTGATCATGGCCAGCTGCTTCAGCTTCATGTGGCTGCCGTAGCTCATCACGTGCACGTCCATGTTCTCCACCAGGGTGGGGTTGGCCTTGCCGGTGCGTACGGTGGCAAATTCGTGGATGGCGTGCTCCACGGCCTTCGTCATGGCCTCGTCGGCCTCCATCATCGTCAGTTCAGCGTCCATAGCGGTAACAGGTAAGGTGCAGGTTGTGATCGTATAAGGGAATCTGGTCAGCCGTTCGCATCCACCAAGGTGCCAATATGTTCACCGACGAGGGCGCGGCGGATGTTGTCCGGCTCGTTCATGCTGAAAACGCCGATGGGCATGTTGTTTTCCATGCACAGGGAGAAGGCGGTGGCGTCCATCACCTTGAGCTGTTTCGTCAGGCACTGGTGGAAGCTGATGCGGTCGAACTTCGTGGCGTTCGGGTTTTTGTTCGGGTCGGAGTCGTAGATGCCGTCCACCTTGGTGGCCTTCAGCACGATCTCGGCGTTCACCTCGCTGGCGCGCAGGGCGGCGGTCGTGTCGGTGGAGAAGAAAGGGTTGCCCGTGCCAGCGGCGAAGATCACCACGCGGCCCAGCTCCAGGTGGCGCATCGCCTTCCGGCGCACGAAGGGCTCCGCCACGTTGTCCATCTTGATGGCGCTCTGCACGCGGGTGGGCACGTCCATGGCCTCCAGCATGCTCTGCACCGCCAGGGAGTTCATCACCGTGGCCAGCATGCCCATGTAGTCCGCCGTGGCGCGCTCCATGCCCTTGTTGCTGGCGGTGACACCACGCCAGAAATTGCCACCGCCCACGACGAGGGCGATCTCCAGGCCGGTCTGGTGCGCGGCCTTGATCTGCGCGGCCATGTCTTCGACGATGGGCGGGGAGATATTGTCCTGGCTGCCGGGCTGCCTGAGAGCCTCGCCGCTGAGTTTGAGAAGTACGCGACGGAATTTACGAGGAGAAGTGGTGTCTGCCATGAAGGAGCGGATTTGATCCATAAAGCATGAGCGCAGCGGCCTTGCAAAGGCAAATCTGCGTGTCCATAGGTCGCCCCTGCCATGAAAGACGACCCAACCATCCCTGCGGACGCCCGATTCGAAACCCGTGCCATTCACGTGGGCCAGGACTACCGCAGCGAGACCGGCGCGGTGATCCCGCCGATCTACATGACCTCGACGTTCGAGACGGGAAATCCCACCGGCTTTGACTACACACGCTCAGGAAATCCCAATTTTCGCAACCTCCAGGCCACCCTGGCCTCTTTGGAAAATGCCAAGCACTGCACCGCCTTCGCCAGCGGCATCAGTTCCATCACGGCCATCATGCTTTCCCTCCAGGCCGGGGATGTGGTGCTCTCCGAACAACAGATCTACGGTGCCAGCTACCGCCTGTTTGAAAAGGTGCTGCGCCGTTTCGGCATCACCATCAAGTATGCCAACCTCTCCAACCCGGAGAACTACGACATGATCGCGCAGATCAAGCCGACGCTCGTCTGGCTGGAAACACCGACGAACCCGTTGCTGAAGATCCTCGACATCAAGGCCATCTGCGACGTGGCGCACAGCGTGGGCAGCGTGGTGGCCGTGGACAACACCTTCGCCTCCAGCCTCCTCCAGCAGCCGCTGGACCTGGGTGCGGACCTCTCCCAGCTCAGCACGACGAAATATACCAACGGCCACAGCGACTGCCTCGGCGGCGCGGTGTGCACAAACTCTGACGCGTGGCAGGAGCGCATGATCTTCGCCCAGAAAGCGCTCGGCCTGCAGCCCAGCCCCTTCGACGCGTGGCTCGTCTCCCGTGGTGCCAAGACGGAGGCCATCCGCATGGAGCGCCATAGCTCCAACGCCCTGGAGCTGGCCCAGCGCCTGGAAGTCCGCAAAGGCGTCAAGAGCGTGAAGTATCCCTTCCTGCCCAGCCACCCGCAGCACGCCCTGGCCAAGAAGCAGATGAAGTCCGGCAGCGGGATGCTGCTGGCCGACTTCGGCATGAACTACGCCGCCACCCTCGACTTTATTCGCCGCCTGCGCCTCTTCACCCAGGCGGAGAGCCTCGGCGGCATCGAGAGCCTCGTCGCCCACCCCGCCAGCATGACCCACGCCTCCATCCCCAAGGAAACGCGTGAAGCCGCCGGCGTCACCGACGGCCTCGTCCGCTTCTCCGTGGGCATCGAGCACGTCGAGGACCTCTGGGCAGACATCGACCGTGCGCTTTCCTCGGGAAAGTAAACGGCTAGGCGCTGCCTCCATGCCAGACGATCCCAAACGCCTGACAGACCAGCAGAAGCGGCAGCTTGGCCGCATGCTGCAGCTGGCGTTTTGTGAGATCCGTCTGCTGGGATGGGACGGCAAGGCAGAACAGGCGGCCGATTTGGCGGACGCTTTCCACAATCTCCCGGTCGACATGTGGCTGGCAGACTTCAGTCTTGTCTCCTTCCGTGACATCTTCCTGGCCGGATACATGGAGAGGCATCCCGACACCCGCAGGATCAACTACGTTGCCTTGGCAGATGAGATCCTGGCAATGGACGTCTGATGTGGTCGGCCGCCTCTATTCCATTGCCTCCCGCCCCACCCTGCCGAACGTTATCTCCCCCCGAAATGACCGACCTCTTTCAAAATCCCCTCTGCAATCCCGAAGACCTGGGCAAGGCCATCCCCGACCATGAGCTCGGCGTTTCCGTCTGCCTGCCGCTGTGGAAGCATGTGATTGGCTATGAGGAAAAAGACCCTGATGTCGTTTCCAAATTCCAGTCCGGCTATCCCCGCTTCTGCTGCCCGCCCGCCATCTCCCGCCTCTTCGCTGCGGCGGAGAAGGAATTCGCCGCCGAGGGGGAGCGCTGCCTCGTCTTCCCGCGTGTGGTGCATGCGCAGCGCTGCATTGACTTCATCCAGGGCAGGGGCCGTGCGGTGGAATGGAAGGCGCACGGCCTCGGCGTCGCCATCTTCCCCGCCGCCAGCTATGACACCGCCCGCCAGTTCTGGCGCTTCTGCGGCGAGTGCGTGAGCACCCGCCA
>CAZPSQ010000267.1:0-8273 GCA_964588755.1 uncultured Prosthecobacter sp.
GCGACCTCTACCCACCGTTTCCCAACCCGCATCTTCTTTCATGATCCGGGGCGGCCGCAACTGCAATGACCGTTAGTGAGCAGAAGACAGGAGGCTGGCCAGGCGCCTGCGTTTGCACGCTGTGCGCGCGCGCCCGTCCGATCGCGACAGTCGAGGTTAACGCAGCACGATCAGCGCTCGTGCCCGCGCCGCAAAAGGCCTTTGGGGATGGGGGTCCTTCAAACGACAGCCACAGCTTGAACGGGTGCCGCTATATGCACTGCAAAATGCAGTACATTTCTGTTTCTGCATTTGCTCCCAGCAACCTGTGCCCATGACCACCACTCGACGTCCGAAGGTGAAGACCGCCACGCTGACGGTTCGGCTTGATCCAAGAATCAAAGCCGCTGCAGAGGCTGCTGCGGAGCAAGAGCACCGTAGCCTTACCAGCTTCCTTGAAGTGTTGATCGTCAACCACTGCGGGAAGCTGGGCCTGAGTCCCGAACACTTTGCCAAGGAATCCCGCCAATGACCAAGACGCCGCAGACGGCGCGCAAACGTCCCGCCAAGCAGACGGCTGCCGCCCCCGAGATTCCCTTCTACCGCGCCAACGAGAAGCCGTATGGCTCCTTCAGCAATCTGTTCCGGCGCCCCATAGAATTCGAGGGGAAAACCTATCCTACGTCCGAACACGCCTACCAGGCTGGCAAGGCCCGCAAAACTGCAGTTCGCGAGTGGATCCTGAATGCACCTACACCCGCCCTGGCTGCAATGGCGGCCCACGGTCTCTACGTCTGGGACGTGGTGCCCGACTGGGCGCAGATCAAGTTCGATCGCATGCGCGCCGTGCTTCGCGCGAAGTTCGATCAGCATGCTGACTTGCGGGAACTGCTGCTGTCGACCGGCGACGCCAGGCTCGTGGAGACCGGGACCGTCAACAACGCTGTCAATCGGCTATGGGGCGAGGTGGATGGCAAGGGTGAAAACATGCTGGGCGTAATGCTGATGGAGCTGCGGGCCTTCTATGCTCAGCGTCCGGCGCGGACTACCCAGCCCAAAGAGTCCGCGGCAGGCAGGGTTCCCGAAGGCAACAACGCGGCGTCCAAGCGGGTGCCTGAGGCGGCATGACCGGTCAAAGCATACAGACCGCTGCCAGCCACTACGAGGACGAACTCGCGCAACTGGGGGACAGCTACACGGCTGCATGCGCTGCCGACATCGAGGCGCTGAAGCTCGCAATTGCCAGCACCGCGGAGTCCAGCATGATAGGCGTGGGGTCGGGCGGCTCCTTCACAGTAGCATCACTGCTGTGCAGCCTCCACGAAGCCTATACGGGGCGGGTCTCGCGCCCCTCGACCCCATTGGAGATCATTTGCAGCCCCGCGCTGGCTTCCTCGAGCCCGGTTTTTCTCCTGTCGGCAGAGGGCAAGAACCCCGACATTGTGGAGGCCCTCGAACGGGCGCGGCGCTATAGTTCACGCACGATCCATGTATTGACCAATCGGAAGTGCAGCCCGCTCATGCAGCATGTGGGGGCGCTGCCGGGCGTGAAGCCCTACGTGTTCGAGCTGGCCAAGAAGGACGGCTACCTGGCCACCAACAGCCTGCTGCTCGATGCGGTGCTGGTCGCGAGGGCGTACGGCGAGCTCAACGGCCACCGCGAGCCGATGCCCGCCACTTTGGCAGCATTGGGGGTTGGCAATCAGACCGTGGATGAATGGATGACAGCGGCGCGGCCGTTCATCTTGGAGGCCGTGCGGCGTGGTGCGCTGACCGTTGTCTACTCGCCCTTGCTTAGGCCCATAGCGACGGACCTGGAGTCGAAGCTCTCCGAAGGTGCCTTGCTGCACACTCAGTTGGCCGACCTGCGCTCTTATGCGCACGGCAGGCACATCTGGCTGTCTCAGCGTCCCCAAGACTGCGCCATTCTCGCGCTGACCGAGCCCTCAGCGAGCAGACTCTGGGAGGGTATGCGCGAGAAGTTCCCTCCCGAGATTCCCACATTGGCCATGCCGCTGTTGGGTGCCGACCCGATGCACTTGATCGCAGGACTGGTCGCACAGATGCACTTCGTTGCGGCCATTGGCCGCCAAATGGGCAAGGATCCAGGGCGACCTAACGTGCCGAACTTTGGCCGGGAGATCCACTATGCAAACTTGCATGAAGTGGTCCCTCTGCCGCGGGAGGCTACCCCCGCCGAGGAGCAGTCGAAGTACGAGGTGCTCGGAGCCCATTGGCCTTCGCCGCGAGATCACGGCACAATGCGGCGCGCGGCACGGGCGTTCCGCACCTCAATCCATGCGCAACGATTCCGGTCCGTTGTCTTCGACTACGACGGAACCTTGTGCAGCGCACAGAGCAAGGATGGACCGCCTTCACCCGAGATCGTCGAGCATCTCGTGCGGCTCGTGCGCGCTGGCGTTCTGGTGGGCATTGCCTCTGGACGGGGCGATTCACTGCAGACGTGCCTGCAAGGCGCACTGCCACTGGATGTGTTGCGAAAGATTCGCCTGTGCCTTTACAACGGCGGCTGGATCTCTATGGCCAATGTTCCGCCTGAGTTGCCCGACCAGACGAGCGAGTTTCTAAGCCATGTTACGCGCATCGTCGTGCGCTTGAAATCACTTGGCGTGCCCATTCTCGCCCACAAGACGACTCCGCCCTTTCAGGTGAGTGTGCGCTTTCGCGAAGGGCTCGCGACCGACGCCATGTGGTTCGTGATCGCCGACGCATTGCGTCAGGCTGGTCTGGACCTGTCGACCATGGTGCGTAGCAAGCACTCCGTTGACATCCTGGCTAGGGGTGTGAGCAAGTCACGCTTGATCGCGGACATCATTCAGAACGGCAAAATCGATCCCTACGAAATCCTCACGGTTGGCGACCAGGGCGCTTGGCCCGGCAATGACGCAGCACTGCTGGAACATCGCTTCTCGCTCAGCGTCGACATGCCCTCGCGCCGGCTTGACCGAGGATGGAAACTGGCGCCGGCCGAGAAGCGCGATGTCGATGCCACTCTGTGGTATCTCGAGCGCATGAAGGTGGAGGAGGGGGGCGAATTCGGCCTGGACTTGCCCAACGTCAGTACCCACGGGGGGGGGAGCCAATGCGTGATCAGAACGCCGCCAATCTCCTAGCCAAGGTGATGGGATGGGAGGACCTCGATGCAGTGCCGCAGGTACTGCCGACCCTTCAACTGCTAGCCGACTTCAAGTACGACCACTACCAGCAGTTCGGTCCAGGCCGCCGCTTCATCGAGAGCCTGGCGCTGTGGCTCCACCAGTTCGAGCCGCAGGATCGGCATACGGCGCTGCAGCTGGTGCTCGATCACCTAGTGTTCATCTCCGATGCTGAGCTGTCGCACCTCGTGCAAACCGCGTATCAAGATTGGATCGTCCAGGAGCGCGTGCGCCTCGTATCGGAGGAGTATGAAATCCCGTCCTTCAGGGTTCATGAAATCGCTCGCCACAGGCGCTTCGAGCAATTGCGTCTGACGTCCCTGTACCTGGGGCTTAGCGACGGAGCACGCACCAACGAGTTGCGGCGCGCCAGCAATGGGGACATCGGCAACGAGCAGATCTGGCAGGCCTACGAGCTGGGCGACGAGAAGGCCGATGACATGCTCCAGGACCTCGAGGCGTCGTTGAAAAGGGCGAGCTTTGCATCCGATAGCCCTCATTTCAACTTGGTCTGGTTGCTGGACGACTTCTCTGGCAGTGGCAATACCTACATTCGATACGACGGTGAGTCACACAGGTTCAAGGGCAAACTGCCGAAGATCTACCAGCGGCTTCACCAGAGACGCATGGTGGACCCGTCGCACTACGAGGTGTTCCTGATGCTGTACACCGCAACGCGCCAGGCGATCGACCACATCGAGTATTGGTCCGAACGCTTTACGACGGACCACGGTTTCAAGCCCTTGCAAGTGCGCGTCCTTTGTCCGATTGAGCCCGAGGTCACCTTGTCTCGGAACTCCAGCCCGGAACTGCGCGCCCTGCTGGGAAATCCTGCCTACTGTGACAATAACGTGGTCGACAAGCACTTTCGCGTCGGCGGAACCGACGATGCCAGTCTGGGCTTCGCCGGCTGCGCGTTGCCGGTGGTGTTGGGTCACAACACGCCGAACAACTCGGTGTTCCTGTTGTGGGGACCGGAACAGTTCAAGCCGCATGGCTTGTTCCCCCGCGTAAGCCGCCATCGGGAGTTTTGATGCCCTACAACGCCAACCCCTTTCTAGAGCGTATGTCCGAACGCACGACCTCGGACATGGAGTTCGTGCGGCTGTTCTCGCCCAAGATCCTGGAGAAGCTAGCCGAGGACGCTTTCGACGGCGCTGTGCATGTGTTCCGCAGTGCGCCCGGCGCCGGCAAGACGACGCTGCTGCGCGCCTTCACGCCGCCGGCCCTGCGCGCGTTCTGGAGTTCCCGCAATCGCCCTGAGTTAGCCGAGTCGTTCCAGAAGCTGGTCAACCGCGGATTATTGGTGGAGGGCGACAGCCCTCAACTGCTCGGGGTCTACCTTAGCTGCGCCTCCGGCTACGCCGATCTTCCCGCCAGCGAAGGCTTGGAGCAGGAGGGGCTGTTTCGGGCCCTGCTGGATAGCCGGATCGTGCTGCGCACGCTTCGCAACCTGGGTGCTCTGCTGGGGTTCAATGCGCCGGAACAACTGGCCGAGGTCTCGTTGAACCATGCCGCGGTGCCCGGCCTGCAAGGCATACCGGTGATCGAAAACGCGTTGGAACTTGCCACCTGGGCAGAGGGACACGAGCAGCGTGTCTATGCACAGTTGGACACCTTCATGGGACCTTCCAGCGCGAACCTGCCGGCGCATAGCCGCTTCGAGGGAGTGCTATGGATGCAGTCGATTCAGTTCGTCCATGAGGGCCGGACCGTCGGCGGCCAACGCCTGCTGATGGTCGACGACATGCACAAGCTTCGACGCAAGCAACGCGCCCAGTTGATCGACGAACTCACCGTGATGCGTCCCTCCATTCCCGTCTGGCTGGCGGAGCGCACGGTGGCGCTGGGAACGGAGTTGCTTTCGCAGGGGGCGCGCGAAGGCCGCGATCTGCGCGAGTACAACCTTGACAAGATGTGGAGCGATGCCAAGGGGATGAACCAGTTCGTCTCCTATGCACAGAACATTCTGGATCGCCGCATGAAGAACCAGGATGTAGTGCCTGTGAGCTCCTTCACGCAATGCCTGCGTGACAAGCTTGTCAGCAGCGAGGTGCGTGCCCAAGTCGCCGATGGCATCCAGCGCTTCCGCAACGACGTGGAGCGTCACCAATCCAACCTGCGCTACGCCCAGTGGCTGGCACGCGCGGACCAGTACACCGTCGACCAGAACCTGGAGTCGCTGGTGGAGCTCTACGTTACGCGTATCCTTCTGGTGCGCGACGAGTCCAAGCGCCAAATGTCCCTAGACCTGGCCTTGACGGAGGAAGAACTCGAGGACCGTGACAGTTCTCAGGTGCGCGGTGCCGCCGAGCTGTTCATGCACAAGGAACTGGGCATTCCGTACTACTTCGGCTTCGACCGCTTGTGCGTGATGGCAACGAACAATGTCGAGGAGCTGCTGGCGCTGGCTGCGGCACTCTACGTCGGCTTGCAGTCAAAGCAGGTGCTTCGCAAGTCCGAACCGATCCTGTCTCCTGTCGAGCAGGACAAAATCCTGCGCGAGGCTGCTGGCCACAAGCGCGAGTTCATTCCAAAGTCGCATACCGAAGGCACTCGGGCCCAAAGACTGTTGGACTCCATCGGTGCGTTCTGCTGCGCCCAGACCTTTACGCCCAACGCTCCGTACGCGCCCGGCGTCACCGGTGTGCGGCTGTCCCGCGGGGAACTGGCGAGGCTCACCGAACCAGCCGGGCCGCTCGGCCCCACCGGGGTGACGCTGCAACGGGTGTTGGCGGAATGCGCTGCGGAGAACCTGCTGGTGCAACGCGAGAGCCAGGCCACCGGTTCGCGCGACAGCGGGACCATCTTCTATCTGAACCGCTCGTTATGCGCTCACTATGGCCTGCCACTGCAAATGGGGGGATGGCGGGACGTGTCGGTCGGCGAATTGATTAAGTGGATGGAGCGCCGCCTGACTTCCAGCCGCAAGAGCCTGGAGACGACCTAGCATGCTCTGGGATCACTATGTATTTCGTCGCGGCGACGCGGTCCATGAGCTGTGGGACAGCTTGCTGAAGGATCGTCCGGTCGAACTGCTGTACATCGCAGGTCATGGATTCGACGTTCGTGCGCAGGCGGTTATGCGCGAGTTCGTGGCGGGCCAACAGGGGACCGGGCGCCGGACAGTGAGCGCGAAGCTGCTGTTGCTCGGATTCCAGGGCTATGAACTGGACGAAAGCATCGAACGGCTCACCGAGGAAAACGCGACGGCGCTGGAGGCTATGTTCTCACCGCTTGGCGGTACGGCAACGGTCAAGGTCGCGCCCCTCCATGGAGAAGAAGAGACGAGTGCCAGCGATGCGCTGCGCCAGCGCGTCAAGGCCGTATTGGATGAGATTGATGGCAAGACGGACATCATCCTCGACGTCAGTTCCTTGCCGCGCGCAACGCATCTCGCGTTACTAACCAACATCCTGCTTAGACTCGTGCCCAACAAGGTAGCTGAGGGTGCAGTACACCCCTTGTATGCCAACGGTGTGAACTTCCAGGTGTTGGTCGCAGAGGACGCCAAATTGGATGGGCACATTCGTGCGCAAGACCCGAGCAACGACCTTGTGAACATTCCCGGTTTCTTCGCCGCCTGGCAGGCGGAGAGCGTTCAGGACTGGCCTCTCGTTTGGTTCCCGGTCCTGGGCGAAGGGCGTGTGAACCAGCTGCAGAAGATCGCAGGCTCGATTCCGACGGAAGCCGAGGTCTGTCCCGTCGTGCCCCATCCTTCAGAGGACCCCCGGCGTGCGGACCGTCTGCTCATGGAGTACCGAGAGCCGCTGTTCGACAGCCGCAAGACGCCGACATCGAACATCCTTTACGCTCACGAGTCCCACCCATTCGAAGCCTATCGTCAACTCCTAGTCGCGATGCAGCGCTACCAGAACAGCATGACGATCCTCGGAGGTTGCCGGCTGGTGATGACGCCGCTGGGCAGCAAACTCATCACCCTGGGCGCCGGCTTGGCGTGCTTTGAAATGCGGCCCCCCGACTTGAACGCCAAGTATGGTGTTGCCATCCCCCATGCCGAGCCGAGGCGCTATCTAGCATCCGTGGAATCGCTGCGGCAATCAAAGCCCGAGGTTTCGGTGCTACTGCTGACAGGCGAAGCCTATGGGGCGGGGCGCAATAGTGAGTAGCGCGGCCGACGCCGGCGTCGCGGCAACGGCTGCTTCCAACAACGATGGGGGGTTATCTTTGGTCGGGAGCACTTTGTTCGAAGCCTGAAAGAGCCGTAGTTGGCGAAGCGGGATATCGGTGGAACAGCGAACGGCCGCTCCAGCCGAGGAGCGGGCCGCCCTATTACAGGGCCGAGCGGCCGGTAGCTGATCAGTTAGCTGCCGTTGGGGAAGCTGGAATTTTCGGTGCTGCTACGGCTGCTCATGGCCGATCTGAAACCATCAGTTTCGTTCTGCGATACATGCGGTATGCTTTCCGGCGCGCGATCAGAACTCAATCAAGAAGCGCTTAGCTGTCCGAGTCGACCTTGGTACGTAGTTCTTTCCCCGCCTGAAAGTGGGGCACCGCTTTCGCTGGAACCCGCACGGCCTCACCGGTTTTTGGGTTGCGCCCAGAACGGGGCGGCCGGTAGTTGAGCCCGAAGCTTCCGAAACCGCGTATTTCAATGCGGTCCCCCTTCACCAGCGTGTTGCTCAGCGCTTCAAGAATGGCCTTGACCGCAAGTTCAGTATCTTTGGTTGTGAACTGCGGGAAGTGGGCAGCGAGTCGGTTGATGAGTTCGGAGCGGATCATCGGCGAATTTTACGCGGCACTTCCTCTCGGGAGTGGCGGCAAGCCACACAACGCCAAGCGCGACTGCATTGATGACGCCTTGCAACTCCACAACGCGATGGGCCACGTCGGCAGGAGGCCGCGGCGGAAATCAAGAGCAAAAACCCTGTGGCCGGTCCTGACGGCTAGAGGACGCGAACATTCGCTAGTAGGAGACTTTGAAGGTCGGACTGTCCTCCGGCCTGGTCTTGCGATGATCGTAAATCCGGGTCGTGGCGATGTTGGCGTGACCCAGCCACTCCTGGACCTTGGCGATGTCGGCCTGGTGGTCAAGCGCGTTGGTCGCGGCGGTCGCCCGCAACGCGTGCGCCCCGATCGCGAAACCCAGCGCCGTTG
>CAZPSQ010000268.1:0-8236 GCA_964588755.1 uncultured Prosthecobacter sp.
CGCCAAGCGCAAGGAACTGCGCGGCCTCTTCACCTTCTTCAGCGCCAACTACCCCCAGCAGGAGCTCGTCATCGACAACAAGATCGCCATGCAGAAGGGCGTCTCCATCGGCAAGGCCATGGACAACCTCTCCATCCTCATCGGCTCCACCTACGAGCAGGGCTTCATCAAGTTCGGCCAGTTCTTCAAGCTCTACGTCCAGGCCGACCCCCAGTACCGCAAGATGCCCAAGGACCTCAACGACCTCTATGTCGCCAATGAGAAGGGCGACATGGTCCCCTACTCCGCCTTCATGACCCTCAAGCCCAAGCAGGGCCTCAACGAAATCACCCGCTACAACGCCTACCCAGCCCCCTCCATCCAGGGCGCCCCGGCGGATGGTTACAGCTCTGGCGATGCCATCAAGGCCATCCAGGAGGTCGCCGCGCAGATGCTGCCCCGTGGCTATGACATCGGCTGGGCCGGCCTCTCCTTTGATGAAGTGGGCCGTGGCAATGAGGCCCTCTACATCTTCATCATCGTCCTCGCCTTCGTGTACCTCGTTCTCGTCGGCCAGTATGAAAGCTTCATGCTCCCGCTCGCCGTCATCCTCTCCCTCCCCATCGGCGTCATGGGCTCCTTCCTCCTGCTCAAAAGCATGGGCTTGGACAATGACATCTACGCCCAGGTCGGCCTCATCATGCTCGTCGGCCTGCTGGGGAAAAACGCCATCCTCATCGTCGAGTTCGCCACCCAGCGCCACCATGAGGGCCTGTCCATCTTCGAGGCCGCCGTGGAGGGGGCCAAGGTACGCTTCCGCCCCATCTTGATGACCTCCTTCGCCTTCATCGCCGGCATGGTTCCCCTGCTCCGCGCCACCGGCGCCGGGGCCATTGCCAACCGCACCATCGGCGCCTCCGCCGCCGGCGGCATGCTGCTCGGCACCGTCATGGGCCTCCTCGTTGTCCCTGGCCTCTACTACATCTTCGGCTCCCTGGCAGACCGTGGCAAGCTCCTCCCCCATGAGCACGACACGCCACTGAGCGAACTTCCGGAATACGAAGGCACCGAGCCTCCCTCCCCGCCCACCACCCCAGCCCACGCCTGACCCACGGCCCGCTGGACCACGCGCATCCCTCATTCGCCATTTTCACATCGCCTCACCCACCTTTTCCGTGAAGCCCCTCCCACTCCTCAGCCTCCTCGTCCTCGCCGCTGGCTGCGTGCCCATGCGCAAAGACGCCCTCCCCTCCAGCGACCCGCCCTTGCCCAGAAACTTCCCCGGCGGCGGCTCCACCGGCCCCAGCTCAGCCCTCACCGACTGGCGCCAGTACTTCCGCGACCCGAACCTCACCTCCCTCATCGGCACCGCGCTGGCCAACAACCAGGAGCTTAACATCCTGCTACAGGAAATCTCCGCCTCCAAGGCAGATGTCCGTGCGCGCAAGGGCGCCATCTTTCCCTTTGTCACCCTCGGTGGCACCGCCGGTCTGGACAAGGTCGGCAAGCACACCCGTGAGGGCGCCGTGGAGGAGAACCTGGAGATTAAACCAGAACGCGAGTTCCCCGACCCCCTCACCAACTTCGGCTTCGCCGCCGACTTCGACTGGGAGGTGGACATCTGGCGCAAGCTCCGCAACGAGCGCGACGCCGCCATCAAGCGTTACCACGGCACCCAGGAAGGCCGGAACTTCATGGTCACAAACATCGTCGCCGAGATCGCCGAGTCCTACTACGAGCTCCTCGCCCTCGACAACAAGCTGGACATTCTCCGCAGGACCATCGGCATCCAGTCCAGCGCCCTCGACGCCGTGAAGCTGCAAAAAGACGCCGCCAAAGTCACCGAGCTCGCCGTGCGCCGCTTCGAGGCCGAGGTCCTCAAAAACAAAAGCCTCGTCTTCGAGATCCAGCAGCAGATCACTGTCATGGAAAACCGCCTCAACTACCTCGTCGGCCGTTATCCTCAGAAGGTGCGGCGCAGCTCGTCCGGCTTCGAGCACATGATGCTGGCAAACATCCGCTCCGGCCTGCCCACGGACCTCCTGCGCAACCGCCCTGACGTGCGCAAGGCCGAGCTGGAGCTGGCCGCCACCGGTTTTGAGTTCAAGGCCGCCGCCGCCCGCTTCTATCCCGCCCTGAACATCTCCGCCGCGCTGGGCCTGCAGTCCTTCACCCTCGGCTCCGCATTCAGCACACCTGGCGCCCTCGCTTACGGTGCCGCCGCCAATGCCGTCGGCCCATTGATCAACCGCAGCCAGATCCAGGCCGCCTACAACACCGCCAGCGCCAAACAGATCGCCGCCGTGTATGAATACCAGCAGACCGTGCTGAAAGCCTACATCGAGGTGGTGAACCAGCTCGCCCAGATGCGCAACCTCAACCAGGCCTACGACCTCAAGACCCAGCAGGTCCAGGCCCTTTCCGACTCCATCGACATCTCCGGCAAGCTCTTCAACAACGCCCGCGCCGAATACACCGAGGTGCTCTTCACCCAGCGCGACGCCCTCGAGGCCCGTGTGGACCTCGTGGAGCTGAAGCAGCAGCAGCTCGCCGCCTACATCAAGGCTTACAAGGCCCTCGGCGGCGGCTACACCCGCGCCACAGAAGGCGCTCCTCCTGCAAGCTGACAATCCCCAAAACCGAACCCAAAACCCACGCAGCCCGCGCATGACCGTGACATGCGCGGGCTGTTTTTTGTGCTTCCAAAGCCCCTGTGGCATTTCATCGAAACTTAGGCTTCTTGTCCCCCCACCTCCCGCGAGAACCCAAAAGCACAGTGTCAGCGCCAACCCAGGCGAACTTGCTGCTTGCGACGGCCAATCACCTGCTGCCACCCCGGAGGCCCGCGCTCAGAAAAGCTTTCAGTGAACGGCCCTTGCCACACCGTCTTCCCTGCCATTGTGTGTCCCACCCCGCCATGCCCGTTGCTCCCGATCTCGCCCAGCTTGCCGTTCGTGTTTCCCCCAATGCTCGCAAGTCCGAGTTCAGCGGGTGGACGGCAGACGAAAAAGGCCGTCCCGTACTTCTCGTCAAACTCGCCGCGCCGCCTGTGGATGGCAAAGCCAACACGGAACTCCTCCATTTCCTCGCGGAATCCCTCGGCTGCCCCAAGTCCCAAGTCACCCTCCTGCGCGGCGCATCCAGCCGCCAGAAGACCGTGGAACTGCCGACGGCGTGCCTGGAGAGGCTGCCAAAGCAAAAGTAAGCGCGTGGAGGCCGTCGAAGCGCTGAGCGCAAAGCTCAGTTCCAGAAAACATGAGTCCCAAAGGCCCATGCTCCCACTCCTCTTATGCGAGCGCCTGGGGACACCTAGAATGAGAAGAATGAAACACCATCACCCTCTCGCCCGCTCCAATAGATTCATCATCAGAAACGAGAGCAGCAGCGCCAGTTGCTCGCCCTCATCCGCCGGGCCTTCCTGCACAAGGGTAAAGCGGCGCTCAAAGAGGGACGCCTTTTTCGTGAGGCTGACAACCGCAGTTCCGCCGTCCACACGAGAGGCCACATACCTGGGATGCAGCATGTACCCGGCAAAGATCCCGATGATGGGAATCTCCCCCACAATGCCGTCCAGCATCTTGGTAAAAGGGTTCGCCTCCTGGATGGCAAAGGTCGGCGTTGTCTCGCCCGGGCCAAACACATCATAGTGCGCCCGCCACAGGGACTTCAATCCACGCCGCCCCACCGCGCCCAGCACCTGGCCGTTCGGCGCCTTGAAGGTGTAGCGCGCCGACCAGTCGATGATGCGGTCCGCCTCGATCGTGGCAAGCAACTGCTGCCTGGATTCATCCGTGAAGACCTCCACCTTCTCCTTAAAGCGGAACAGCTTCTGCTTCACATAGCAGATCGTCTTGCCATCGGCATCCGTGACGTAAATCTGCGGGGCCAGGGCGATGAGCTTGAAGCGAAAGTTGATGGGGTAGTTCATGGGATGTGGCGCAAAGGTGGCCGTGGCTCGCCTGGATGCAATGAGAGAGAACCGCCGCATTTGGAATGCGCTTGGAGGCAAGGTCAGGCGCGGCGTCCTTCATGACAGGTCTTGTGCCGTGCACCGGATGCCCTCCGGCTTTCACCCCTGAACCTCGATCACTTCCCCTTCCCGACGCCCTTTTTGGCAAACCGATCCTTCTCCTTTTGAGGGATGGGCAGCAGTCTCTCCAATATCTGGTCGATGGATGAGCGTCCCAGACTCGTCCAGTGGGCGGTGGTCTCAAACGGGTAGGTCATGTAGAAGTTCCCACACATGAGACAGATGCTCGTCTGAAACACCACCTGATCTTGAGGACCCCACACCCGGACGCCATAGATAGGATAGTGGCACAGCGCCCCTCCAGAGCTATCCTCCACCGCCACCGTTTCCTGCAGACTGGGGAGGAACAGCTTCACCTCATCCGCCGTGAGCATCTTGCGTTGCAGGACCTTGGCCTGCCTCCCATACGGAACGATGGGAAACTGGTCCTCTGGAAGCGAGTTGAACCAATGACCAAAGCGGTCAACTTCCTCCACGTCCGTCATCTCGAAATCCAGCAGATAGACCTCGACCTTCGTGAATGCGGCAAGCGTTTCGGCAAAACTCTTGCGATAAGCGGCCTGCATCTTCTGCATCGCCTCAAAGTAGGTGTTTCTGGCCTTGTCTAGCTGGGTCTCCCTGGGCAGCTGGGCCAGGGCAGCCGCGGCAGGTCCCAGAAGCAGGGCAAGGGTGGCAGTGAGGAGGCGCATGGGATGCGATGGAGACTGGGATTGTGACTCTTGGAATGAAACCAAACTCGGCTGCGACAGTCAAGCCCGGCGGAGATGCCGGAACGATCGCACAGCACCGGGCTATCTTTTCTCTTTTTGCTGCGCCTCCCGCCACTTTTCCACCTCTCGAATCTCCCTGGCCACCTCCCTGGCATAATCCTCGATGGACAGGTTCTTCTCGCCGCTCAGAGGCAGGCCCGCCTCCACCAGCACGCGCGCGACTTTGACGATGTCGCACTCCTGGGTCTGGAAGGGGCCGGAATAAACACGGCAGGCATTGCATGAAACACATATCTCAACCGCTCCGCAGGGCACACCGCTCTCATCATAGCAAATGACCACATGATGCGGGTCATAACATTCCTTGATGGGCGCCTTGGCCTCCGGCTGCACCACTGCCTCCACCACGGTCGTTAGTTTGTCCAGCGGCAGCCGGGCACGCTGCCGTGCACGGGCCAGAAGATTCGCCACATCGAGAGACAGCCCCTGACCTCCCCTGCCGGAAGGCCCGAGCAGCACCCGCGTGGTGGGCAGCCTGTCTTCAGCTTTGCCGGAAGCATCTTTAATGGCAAAAGGATCTCCCGCCAAGGCCGGTCGCTTGTCCTTCTTCTCATCCACATCCCCAAGGAAATAGGCCACAGCAAACGCGGGCTTGACCTCCTGCATCCACACCTGCGCCCATTGCTTCACAGGCACGTTGCGAAAGAGCTTGTGGGGCGTGTTCTGCGCCGTCGTGCAGGAGGTGATCATGGCTGCGGCCAGGACGGTGGTGAACAAGATACTTCGATTCATTCCAGCTCAGGCTAGCGGAATGACGAACCCGGAGGAAAGTCAATTCGGAACGCCTGACCAAGCGGTGTTCAAGAATGTTCATAAACGCCAGCTCCAAGCACATTCGATTTCCTCCCGCAGGCGCAGGCCTTTGCTCATGCCTCACCGTGTCGCCTGGCTTCCCAGCAGCGCCTTCGCACACGCCTCGGAAAACTCTGGCGCATTGACCTCGCAGTCAACCTCCACCAGCGGAATGCCTGGCTTCAAATGCACGCGTACGGCATCAAAGAGCGCCTTGTCCGCCGCAGCATCGTGGAAGGGCTTCCCCTCCGCGCTGATGATGCTGATCGCCCGCAGCGGCAGCAGCACGGTAACGGGGCCGGTGTAGGCGTTCGCCTTCTCCGCCAGGATGCGGCCCAGCTCTGCGCACTCGGCAGCATTGGTGCGCATGAGCGTCACCTGCGGATTGTGGATGTAGAAAGTGCGGTCGGCGAATTTCGCCGGAACGGTGGCGCGCTCGCCGAAGTTCACCATGTCCAGGCAGCCGGGGGTGATGATGGTGGGGATGCCCGCCTTCGCCGCCGCATCCAGCCGCGTGGGACCTGCGCCCAGGATGCCGCCCACCAGCTCGTCCGCCCACTCGGTGGTGGTGATGTCCAGCACGCCGGCAAACATGCCGCTCTCGATCAAAGACTCCATGATCCTGCCGCCCGTGCCGGTGGAGTGGAAGACGAGGACCTCGTAGCCTGCATCTTCCAGAATCTTCTTGGCGTTGTTCACGCACTCCGTGGTGTTGCCAAACATGGAGGCGGCGATGAGCGGCTTGTCCACGCCTTCCGGCACATTCGTTTCCACCATGCCGCAGATGGCCCCCGCCGCACGCGCCAGCAGCACGCGGGAGATGCGGTTCATGCCGCTCACATCCACAATGCTGGGAAACATGACGATGTCCTTCGTGCCCACATACGGCGCCACATTCCCGGCCGCCAGGGTGGACACCATGACCTTCGGGAAACCCACCGGCAGCGCCCGCATGGCCGCCGTGCCGATGGCCGTGCCGCCACCACCACCCAGGGAGATGACTCCCTGCACCGCGCCACTTTCCACCAGACCAGCCAGATACTTCGCCGCCGCGCCCGCCATGGCCGTCACCGCCTCGCCACGGTCCTTGCGCGCCATGATTCCGGCCAGATCCACCGCCCCGGCGGCCGCCACCTGCTCCCGCGTGACATCCGGCGTCACTTGCGGGGCCTCGCCGCTGCCGGTGTCAATGAGCAGCGTCTGATGCCCGCGCGAGCGGATGATCTCCGCCACGTAGGCGTGTTCATGACCTTTGGTGTCGAGCGTGCCGAGGACTGCGATGGTTGCCATGCCCGCCGACTAGAGCGGGCGCACGCTGGACGGCAACCGTTTCACACTGCACCTCCGCCTATCCGGGGCGCACATGGGTTGACGGGAGGGAGGCCTGGACGTTAATATCCGCCCATGAGCAGCGAAATCCTAGCCCAGCTTGCCACGATGTCTGTGGAGGACATGCGCGAGCTTTATTGGGAGCTGGATGAACGACTGAATGCCATCGACTCGGCCGATATCTCCGAAACTCCAGAGTACAAGGCGGCCATCTCTGAACTGGTGGAGGAGAGGCTGCAGCACTATCGGGAGCACCCAGAGACTGGGATCTCCTCCGAGCAACTGCGGGAACGCATGAAGACCTGGAAGGCGAAGGTGGCGGCCTCATGAATGAAAACGTTGTCCTGTCTGGTGCAGAACAAGACCTCTTCGGCCACTACGGAGATCACGAACGCAAACAAGAAGGTCAGGGAGAACGTCTCAACTCAGATTTTTTTGGCGGCCCTTGATGACCTTTCGCGGCATCCGTTCATGGCAGCACGCTATCTGGGCAGTGCCCGCAGATGGCTTCTACGAAACTGAAATCTCGGCATTTTCCACACAGTGGAAGGCAGCCGCAACATGATCGTGGCGGTTCAGCACTTGCAGCAGGATCCGAAAAGGATCCGTGCGATCCTCAAGTCTCGCATTCCACGCTGATAGCCTGGACGGACCGGGGCTTGCGGCCTTCGGACCACGCATCCACACCGCCCCTTCGCATCCCTCTTCCTCTGAAGGCGGGACGCCCCAGACCGTTGACAGGCCGGAGGCCTGCTCTCTACAGGGAGAAAGCCCCCATTTCCCCACCTCCGGCGTTGACCCGCCGCGCTGGCTTGGCATAGACAGGAGAACCCCAGCCATGTCCCAAGCCGTTTTTCGTTCCATCCCCCTCCGCGACCTCACTGCCGACCAGCTCTTCGACCTGTCGAAGCGCATGAAGCTGTCCCTTTCCAAGGCAGACATGCTGGCCGTCCAGAAGATCTATGTGGAGGAGGGCCGCGAGCCCACCGACGTGGAGATGGAGGTCATCGCCCAGACCTGGAGCGAGCACTGCAAGCACCGCATTTTCAACGCCAAAATTTACCACACCCTCGACGGCAAGCAGGAGGTCGTGGACGGCCTGTTCAAGACCTATATCAAGGCCGTCACCGACCAGATCTGCGCGGACAAGCCGGATTTCGTCCTCAGCGCCTTTGAGGACAACGCCGGCTTCGTGAAGCTGGACGACGACAAGGCCGTCTGCCTCAAGGTGGAAACGCACAACCACCCCAGCGCCATCGAGCCGTATGCAGGCGCGAACACCGGCCTCGGCGGCGTCATCCGCGACATCCTGGGCGCGGGCAAGGGCGCCAAGCCC
>CAZPSQ010000269.1:0-8210 GCA_964588755.1 uncultured Prosthecobacter sp.
AAGCGCGCGAGATGGCCTTCGGCACGCGGTCCGTGCTGCGTCTGGCCTTCAAATGCGCCGTGAAAACCGGCACCAGCTCCACCTTCCGTGACAACTGGACGCTGGGCTACACGCCCGAGTTCACCGTGGGCGTGTGGGTGGGGAACTTTGACAACACGCCCATGCAGGATGTCAGCGGCGTCACCGGTGCCGGACCGATTTTCCGCGATGTGATGCTGCACCTGCATGAGAAACGTCCAGCCACCTGGTTTGCCCGGCCTGCCACCATCACCCATGCGCGCATCGACCCCCGCACCGGCAAGCGCCTCACACCCCAGGCCCCGCCCGCACGTCTGAGCCGGGAGGAGTTTTTTCTCAACACACAACTACCGCCCGTGGCCCAGGCTGGCGACTACGACACAAATGGCCGCGCCCTGCTGCCCCGCGAATATGCCGCATGGATTCAAAGCAGCGCCAACTGGCTGGGCGACCTCGTCACCACCACTGGCACCGACGCGCGGCCCCAGCTCCGCATCACCCATCCCATCCCCGGCACCGTCGTCATTCTCGACCCCGACATCCGCAACAACGGCAGCCGCCTGCTGCTACAGGCTGCCGGTGCCGCGCAGCCACGCTGGGCCAGCCCCACCCTGGAACTTCAAGACGATGGCGGCGGAAACACCTTCGCCATCCTCAAGCCGGGCCGCCATGAGATCGAGGCGCGAGAAGAGGCGGGGGGACAGAGGGCACAGACGTTTGTGATTGTGCGGGAGGAGTGATTCTGAGTCGCGCTACAACAAGCTCCGCCGCCTCACGAAATTCGGCCGCCCCATCCACACATCCGCCATGCCGGGGGAGTGATGGGCCGCAACCAGCCGCGCGCTGTGGCTCCAGTCACCCGTGAGAGACAGCAGGCTGAGGTCCTGAATCTCCACCTGCAACGGCACCACCGGCCACGGGGGATGCCAGATGCGGAACAAGCGGCGCAGCCAGCCCAGGCTGGTGAAGGCGGTGTAGCGCTCCACCAGAAACTCATCCAGCGATCCCGCAACGCATGGCTTGTGGATGGCGTCGGCATCGGCCCGGCAGGAATACACCAGCGCCTTGCCCGTCCTGGCGTCCTCGACGCGGCCTGTCACCTCCTGCGCGAAAAGATTGTCATACCTCAATCTCCCCAGCCGATACGGCAGCCCAAAGGCAACCGGCCCCAGGGCAACGCTCAACGGATTTGGCACCCATTCCTTGAGGAAGTAGATGCCCGGCTCGCCCGCGTGCTTCACATAGGTGCGCACATTGAGAAACTCATGCGTGGCAATCGGCTTGAACGGCAGCGCCGCAAGCCTGCCGCCGAGGCGTGGCCGCATGTCCTGCATGGTAAAGGCGACAAGGCTCACGAAGGCGCGTCCCGCGAAGAGATCGAGCTCCCACGGCACCACCTTTTGCAGCAGCGCTGGATCTGCCTCGAAGTGCAGGAACACCACGTCCAGCCAGCTGGCCTGGAACAGCGGATCTCCCCATGCCGCCAGCAGCCGCTCACGACCCGCCAGACTTGGCTGCCATGAAGTCTTTGTGACTGTAAGCTCTGGTGTCATTTTTCCATGGCGCACGCCCCGTTTTCACAGGCCATGCTGACCACCTCCGCCCTCAGTGCGTCATCACCTTTCAGCCGCAGCAGACGCGAGAGGCCGATGCGGTTGCCCGAGATCCAGTGCACCACCTTGCGCGCGATACCGAGCATGCTTGGCGAGGCGAGCCGCAGCGACCATTCGCGATACTCCCGCAAGGCCCACAGGCACGTGACCCAGGCTGCCGCGCCCTGCCAGAGGGAGCCGTCATCTCCGAGGACAACGACTTCCTGATCAGCGCGCATGTGGGGCAGGTCTGGGCAAAGGTGCAGCGCCTGCGGCGAGTCGTAAGGCACAAAGGCCAGCCGCACATACGCCGGCTGGTCCAGCATCCAGCGCCGGAACTGCGAGCACAGGCCGCAGCGGGCATCGTAGAAGATGGTGAGGGTGTTCATGGCAGGGGCGTCTGTTGCGTTTCCCGACCACGCCGCGATCTCACCCAGGCGGCGACCATGCCGGTGATGCCGGGACTCAACGCCCAGGGCAGCACCACCCAGTGGAGGCTTTCATGGTCCCATAAACGAGGGCCGCCTGTGTTGAACCAGACCAAGGCCAGCGGCACACAGCTGCCCGCCACAAAGCCAAAGGCTGCGGCCACCGGCGGATGCCGGAGCCGTGAATCCTCTGCCATGAGCAAGTCCACGGGCAGGAAGATCGCGAGCCATGCGACGAGGATGACCAAGCCCGAGTAGAAGCCAAACAAAAGCACCGCAGCTCCGGCATCGCGCCAGTCTCTCGCCATGATGAGGGTGAAAATATTGAGCACGAGATTGCAGGCGAACCAGCCGCAGGTCATGGCCCACAATGACCTGCCGAGTTTTTGGACAAAGGTGTTCATCACAAGGTGTCCAGGATGTCATGGGTTTTGGTGACACGGTTCATGGCGGGAACCGGGGGCGGCATGGTGGCCAGCGTGGCGCGGCGGCGCAGCTTGGTGAAGACGTAGAGGTTGAAGAAATGCATGGCACCCAGCACCAGCAGCACCACGCCCATCTTTCCGCTGAGGGTTTCAAAGACGCTCCGCGCCTCTTCAATCGCGTCTGTTGTCTTGAGGTAGAGCGAGACGAACCCGATGTTGATGAGGTAGAAACCGACCAGCAGCAGGTGGTTCACACTGTCAGCCAGGTCGGTATTTCCGTGGAAGCAGTCGACGAGGAAGATACGCCCGTTTTTATGCAGCGTGCGGGCCACCCAGACCGTCATGCCGACAGCGAGGATGAGGTAGAGGGTGTAGGTGAGGACAGTGGCATTCATGGCGTTGTGTTTTGCTTTGTTTGTTTCGAATTTTCAGTATTTACTGAAACATAAAGATATGAAAAAATCAGCCGAGAAGGCGCATGGCCCACTGCAGGGCGGAAGCGTGCTTCATGGCAATGACGGTATCTCCGACCTTGAGGCCGAAGCTGAGAAACTCATCCAGCTCCTTCATCTGCTGGTGAAACTCGCGCCCTGGGCCAGCCTTTTCCTCCTTGGTCTGGTCGGCGCAGTCGCGCAGCAGGCGGATGGCGGGCTCGATCTCCCGGCGTTTTCGCTCGCGGGTGATGGTGATGAAGATCTTCCAAACGTCCTTCTCAGCCTCGAAGTACTCTTTGCGGTCGCCCTTCTTGGTGATGATGCGGACGAGGTCCCACTCCACCAATTCCTTGAGGTTGGTGTGGGCGTTGCCACGGCTGATCTCCAGCTTGGCCATGACGTCGTCTGTGCACATCGGCTCCGGCGCGGTCATGAGCAGGGCGTGGATCTGCGCCATGGTGCGGTTGATGCCCCACTGGGTGCCGAGCGAACCCCATTGGGTCACAAATTCCTCGCGGGCTTTTTCCCAGGCTGGCAGTTCCGTGTTCACACTTTCATTAAAAACTGAAAACATCGAAAGGCAAGCGGCTTTCGATGTTTTTAGAAAGGATCACGGACTCAGCCGCACCTTGGTCCACACGCCGTTTTCCCGACGGTAGCGGATGCGGTCGTGCAGCCGGCTCACCCGCCCCTGCCAGAATTCAATCTCGTCGGGCTGCAGCGTGTAGCCGCCCCAATGCGGGGGACAGGGGACCGGACTATCTTCGGGGAAGCGGGCTTTCAGCTCGGCATCGCGTTCCTCCAGCCATTCACGCCCGGGGATGACGATGCTCTGCGCGGAGGCCCAGGCTCCGATCTGATGGCCATAGGGGCGGACGGCGAAGTAGGCCTCGGCATCCGCGCGTTCCAGCTTGGAGATGCTGCCTTTCAGGCAGACCTGGTGATGGCGGTCTGTCCACAGGAAGCAGGCGGCACCCCGGGAGTTGGCGGCGATTTCGTGGCCCTTCCGGCTCTCGTAGTTGGTGTAAAAATGGAAGCCGCGCGCGTCGATCCCTTTCAGCAGCACGGTGCGCACGGTGGGCGTGCCGTCGAGGCCATTGGTGGCCAGGCTCATGGCGTTGGGCTCCGGCAGCTTGTGCGCCAGCGCGTCATTGATCCAGGCCATGAAAAGCGCCACCGGGTCGGCGGGCGCGGTGTTTTCATCCAGTTCGCCGAGGTCGTAGCTCACGCGCAGATCGGGCAGGTTCGGTTTGTCAGTCAGGCTCATTGGCGTTAATCATCCGCATGAAAGCGTGCCGGGTGGCTTCTGCCATGCTTGCTTTGGCTTTTTGAGCATTTCTTTTTGCCTGTGCCCCTGTCCCCCCCCATGCCCCTGCCTCCGCCGGTCACCGGCGTCATGCAAGACCTCGAAGGCGTGCTGCTCACGCCGGAGGAGATCCATGCCCGGGTGCAGGAGATGGCCGCCAAGCTGAACGCCGAGCTGAAGGGCAAGGCGGTGAGCGTGGTGGCGCTGATGGACGGCGCGCTGTTCTTCGTGGCGGATCTGCTGCGCCAGCTGGAGGTGCCGGTGCGCCTGCACACGCTGAACGCCAGCAGCTACCAGGGCGGCACCACCACCACGGGCGAGGTGGCGGTGGCATGGCCGGCCAGCCTGGACCTGCGAGGGCAGGATGTGCTGCTGCTGGACGACATTCTGGACACCGGCCTGACCCTGAGCGTGATCCGGGAGCACATCCTGGCCCAGCAACCAGCCTCCCTGCGCACCTGTGTGCTGCTGAGCAAACGCCGCGAGCGCCTGCGAGAGGTGCCGCTGAACGACGCCGGTTTCGAGATCGAGGACGACTTCGTGGTGGGCTACGGCATGGACTACCAGGGCCGGTTCCGCAACCTGCCCTGCATCGGCATTCTGAATCCAAACAAGACCGCCGCATGAAGGTGCGTGTGCTGTTTTTCTCCGTCCTGCGCGACATCACCGGCACGGACGAGGTCGAGTGGGAGCTGCCAGCAGCGGCGTCTTCCCTGGCAGATCTGCTGGGGGAAATCGAAGCCCGCTGGCCCAGGCTGCGCGACTGGGCCGGCAGCATGCTGCTGGCCGTGGACCAGAGCTATGTGAGGCGGGATGCCGCCACGCTGCACGATGGCGCCGAGGTGGCGCTGATGCCGCCCGTGCAGGGAGGCTGAGCCGCCGAAGGCGAAAGCAATCCCCTACGACCCGCCGTCGTTCGTCAGCAAAGACGCCGCCGTGTTGTTCACCCGGGCATTTTGCGACGCGGACTTTCGGCAGCCTGCTTCCGGTCGATCCACTTGAGGCCCTTGGCCAGGGCGCGCACGGTTTCATCCACACGCTTCTGAATCGTCTCAGGCTGCTTGGCCGTGCTGACCCAGACTTTGTACTCGCGCTGGTAGGTCTTCTTGAAGGCCTCGTAGTTGGCGGCGGCGGTTTTGTTTTTCTTGAGCGCCTTGGCGAGCGCGTCGGGCATGGGCCACTCGGCTTTTTTCTTTGGCGGTGGCGGCTTGACGGACTCATCCGCATCCAGGGCCACGGCGGCGTGGAGCAGGCGGCGCAGCTGCGCGGCATTGAGCTGGTCCGCCGCTGTCACCTTGATGGACTGGATGCTGGTGTTGCCCTCGTCTCCGGTGAAGGGGTCGGCGGGCATCATCCCGCGCAGCTCGGTGCCGCGGAAGAAGGCGATGCCGAGGTGCTTCCGGCAGGCGCTGATGGCGCAGACCAGCTTGCGCCCGCTGAAGCAGATCATGTTCCACTTGATGGACTCGGCGAGGTCCGGCTCCCAGCGGAGAATCCAGTCCCGCACCTGGCGCGCCATCGGCTGGGAGCACTCCGGCGCATGGTCGAGCCAGGTCTCAGGATCGCGGGTCTTGGAGCGTGCGCAGTCCATGGCAAGGCGGCACCGGGGTTTACCTCCGGCCGGTGACGGCCTGCGCCACGCCCTGGGCGAAGGCGTTTTCGATGGTGTCCATGCCTGTCATCAAGCCATACAGGCCGGGCGCGCCAAAGCTCTTGGTGATGGCGAACTCGCCCACCTTGATGCGGGCAGGCACCTGATAAACGGACACAATGCCTTCGATGTTCAGATCGCCCATGCCGGGGAGAAAGGCACGCGCGGCGGTGTTGCCCCGCTCATAGCGGGTGATGCCCACCACAACGTCATAGGAGCTGCCGCGGCCGCCGTTGCTCAGCGCGTGCGCGCGTGTCTGGTCGGTGATCTTGGCGGCCAGACGCTGGCGGTCCTCCTCCTGCAGGTGGCCGGTGGAGTTCAGCACGGTGGTCTGCACGTGGTCCTCTGCGGCGATGATGTTGGTCATCGGCTGGCTGAAACGCGCGGGCGGCGCATACGTGGCGCAACTGGCCAGGAACAAGGCGAAGGCGGCAAGCAGCAGACGGCGGGTGACGGCGGAGAGGTTCATGGCGTGGGCTTGGGATGGGAACCCGGGATCAAACAACAGGCCGCCGCATGAAGCGAGCACCAAAAAGAAAGCGGGCCGGAAGTTTCCTTCCGGCCCGCCGATGGAGTCAGGATTCAACCCCGAGGGGGCTGAATGCTGGATGATTACATCATGCCGCCGTGGTCGTGGGCGTGGCCGGCGTCAGCCTTCTCTTCCTTCGGGATGTCCGCGATGAGGCATTCCGTGGTGAGGAGGAGACCGGAGATGGAGGCGGCGTTCTGGAGAGCGCTGCGGGTCACCTTGGCCGGGTCAACGACGCCGCCCTTGATGAGGTCTTCATACTTGCCGGTGGCGACGTTGTAGCCGTCGTTGCCCTTGCCCTTCTTGACTTCGGCCACGATCAGCGCGCCTTCGACGCCAGCGTTGGCGGCAAGCTGGCGGAGAGGGGCTTCGATCGCGCGGGCGATGATTTCAGCGCCGGTCTTCTCGTCACCGACGAGGCCGAGGTCGCCAACGGCGGCCTGGGCGCGGATGAGAGCCACACCGCCGCCAGGGACGATGCCTTCTTCCACGGCCGCACGGGTGGCGTGCAGGGCGTCTTCGACGCGGGCCTTCTTTTCCTTCATCTCAGTTTCGGTGGCAGCACCGACGTTGATGACGGCGACGCCGCCAGCCAGCTTGGCAAGGCGCTCCTGGAGCTTCTCACGGTCGTAGTCGCTGGTGGTTTCGGCGATCTGGTTCTTGATCTGGGAAACGCGTCCGGCGATGGAGTCGGAGGAGCCTTCACCTTCAACGATGACGGTGTTTTCCTTGCCGATGGTGATGCGCTTGGCCTGGCCGAGGTCGCTGAGCTCGATGTTCTCAAGCTTGATGCCGAGATCTTCGGTGATGCAGCGGCCACCGGTGAGGATGGCGATGTCTTCCAGCATGGCCTTGCGGCGGTCGCCGAAGCCAGGAGCCTTGACGGCCACGATGTTGAGGGTGCCGCGCAGCTTGTTCACCACGAGGGTGGCCAGGGCTTCACCTTCCACGTCTTCAGCGATGATGAGGAGGGGCTTGCCGGAGCGGGCGACCTTCTCAAGCAGAGGAAGCATGTCCTTGAGGCTGCTGATCTTCTTCTCGTTGATCAGGATGTAGGCGGACTCGAGGTTCGCTTCCATCGTCTCAGGGTTGGTGACGAAGTAAGGGGAGAGGTAGCCCTTGTCGAACTGCATGCCTTCGACGACTTCGAGGGTCGTTTCGATGGACTTGGCTTCTTCGACGGTGATGGTGCCTTCCTTGCCCACTTTGTCCATGGCCTCAGCGATGATGCCGCCGATGCTGGCGTCCCAGTTGGCGGACACGGTGGCGACCTGGGCCACTTCCTTGCTGTCCTTCACGGGGGTGGAGATTTCCTTCAGCTTGGCGACGATGGCCTCGGTGGCCTTCAGGATGCCGCGCTGCAGGGAGGTCGGGTTCGCACCAGCGGTCACGTTGCGAAGGCCTTCGCTGTAGATGGCCTCGGCGAGCACGGTGGCGGTGGTGGTGCCGTCACCGGCGATGTCGGAGGTCTTGGAGGAGACTTCCTTGATGAGCTGGGCGCCCATGTTTTCATAGGGGTCCGGAAGCTCGATTTCCTTGGCGACCGTCACACCGTCCTTGGTGATGGTGGGGGAGCCGAATTTCTTTTCCAGGATCACGTTGCGGCCGGAGGGGCCGAGCGTTGCCTTGACAGCCTTGGCGAGCTTGGTGACGCCGCGGAGAAGGGCCTGACGGGCGGACTCGTCGAAGTGGAGTTGTTTAGCCATAACAGTAGCAGGATGTGGGTATGATGGGGTGTGGGGTGTTCAGGCGGACTTCAGCCCGGCCTGAAGGGGTGGGGATTAGCCGATGATGCCGAGGATGTCGGTTTCGTTGATGATGAGAACG
>CAZPSQ010000270.1:0-8101 GCA_964588755.1 uncultured Prosthecobacter sp.
GCCCATGCCGGTGAGGTACATGTGGTGCGCCCAGACGAGGAAGCTCAGGAAGCCCAGGGTGAGCACGGAATACACCATCGACTTGTAGCCCCACAGCGGACGACGGGCATTGCACGGAATGACGTCGGTCAGGATGGCGAAGGCGGGCAAAATGAGCACGTACACCTCGGGGTGCGCCAGGAACCAGAACAAGTGCTGGTAAAGCAGCGGGCTGCCACCACCGGAGATGTCGAGGTGCTTGCCGCCTTCCATCAGGCCCGTCGGCAGGTAGAAGGAGGAGCCGAACATGCGGTCAGAGAGCTGCAGCAGCGCGGCCACTTCGAGCGGAGGGAAGGCCAGCAGCAGCAGGAAGGCTGTGACAAACATCGCCCAGCAGAAGAAGGGCATTTTCATCCAGCTCATGCCCTTGGTGCGCAGATTGATGATCGTGGCGATGAAGTTGACGGAACCCAGCAGCGACGCGGAGATGTTGAACACCATTGCCGCAAGCCACCAGGTGTGGCCGTGGGCCCAGACACTGGAGACACCCATCGACGTCGTCGAGGCCAGCGGAGAGTACATCGTCCAGCCGGTCTGGACCGGGCCTGTGCCGACGAAGAAGCTGTAGAACATGAGCACGCCGCTGATGAAGAACAGCCAGTAGCTGGCCATGTTCAGTTTGGGGAATGCCATGTCGATGGTGCCGATCTGCAGCGGCATCACAAAGTTGCCAAAGGCGGCGAAGCCCAGCGGCACAATGCCGAAGAACACCATGATGGTGCCGTGCATGGCGCCCAGCATGTTGTACAGCTCACCGTTGAGCGAGCCATCCACATTCAGCCAGCGGCCGAACATGGAATTGAAGATGTCGCCCAGCAGCGGGAGGGCGCGGATGGTGTCGATCGCCGGCAGCGGGATGCCCGGGTAGGCGATGCTCCAGCGCATCAGCAGCATGAGGAAGAAGCCGAACAGCAGCAGCAGCAGGCCGGTGATGCCGTACTGCACACCGATGACCTTGTGGTCCGTGGACCAGATGTATTTGCCCAGGAAGCCTGGCTCGTGGTGATCGTGCGCATGGTGGTCATGCGCGTGATCGTGGGCGTGGTCGTGAGTGGTTGCGGCGCTCATGGAAAGCTCTGTGGCAGGTTCTGTTGTGGAAGTTTAAAGCTTGAAGGCCTGCGCAAAATCGAATTCGAAATTGGCGACGGCCCTGCCATCACGCACGGTGACGGTCTGGGAGAGATTTTTGGCAAACTGCGGGTGCCAGGCCTCGATGACATAGTCGCCATCCTCCAGCGCACGGGTGATGATAAACTGGCCGTCAACACCGGAGACTGCGGCATGCGCCCCCTCATGCACAAACACCCATGCGTTCATCCAACGATGCACATCGCATTCAAGGCGGTAAATGCCGGGCTCCGTGAAAACCTTGCGGTTCTCATCGCCACGGGAGGGCTGGCCGAAGTTGTCAATGTTCTGTCCCTTGCCTTGCGTGCCCGCCTCATGCCGGGCGATGCGGATGTTGTGGAAGGTAAGGTCGCTGTTGTGAAAACGCACGGTCTGGCCAGCCTGAACCGCCACGGTGTGCGGCAGAAACTCACACTTGGTCTGGTCGATCAGCGGGTCCTCGGCGTCATTGTTGCTGGCACGCTGGGAACCGCGCACGGTGATGACGGCGTCCGCCAGGGAGCCATCCGCCGCGACACGCCAGGAAGGATCGGTGATGTTGCCGTGACCGGTGCAGAACGGATTGCCACCCACATCGACCGGCTTGCGCAGGCTGGCAGCGTCGGCACCTTTGAGCGTCACCTTGCCGGTGATGCTGATTTTTTCAGCAATCTCAACCGCAGGCGAAAGTTTCACCTCATCCGCTGACTGCGGGGCTTTGCCGCAGCTCACGTTCGCGATCAGCATGACGGCTCCGAAGGCTGCCCAGGGCGCCCGGCGGGAGACGTTTGGCTTCACACGATGCATGTTCTCGGTTCGCGGTTTCAATTCGGTGCGTTATTTGGCGGCGGCGGTGGCGCCAGGGCCTGCGGGGATGTCCCCGGGGACGTTTTTCTCAGCAAAAGGCTTCAGGTCCGCGTCGGTCCACTGCGTGGCGCGCTTCTCCTCCTCACGCACCTTCTGCACCATTTCCTTGGTGATCATGGTGCCTTCGTTGCCCCAGGAGTTGCGGATGTAGGTCAGCACATTGGCCAGATCCTGGGCGGACATGGCGGCGCCGAAGGGCTGCATGCCACCAGGGGTGTTGTAGCCCTGGCCGTTGACAGTGATCGGGCCGGTAAGACCATGCTGCACGATGCGGATGAGCCGTTCCGTGCCGCCGGTGACATAGTCAGACTTGGCCAGCGGCGGGAACTGTCCCGGAATGCCAGCACCGTTGCCCTGATGGCAGCCACCACAAACAGAATAGCCGCTGGCGCCTTTTTTCATGGCTGCCTGGAACGGATCCGCGCCAATGTCCCCTTCAGGGCCGCTCGGACGGGGGTCACCACCACCGCTGGCGATGGAGAACGGATTGCTGATGTCGAAGCTCCAGCCGCCGGTCATCGGGCCAAGCTGGGCACCGGCAACGATGGCAACAAGCACAAGAAGGAAGATCGCCCACAAGGGTGCGGGCTGGTTTTCAGGCGCGAGGTCTGCCTTCTCGCGCTTCACTGCGGAGTGAAGGCGGTCGATGTCGGTGCTGTCGGGATGGGCGGGGGCGCTCATGGGCGGTGCGTGCGTGTCGCGGGGAAAGGGGCTTGCTGCTGCTGCTTACTTTTTGTCGGAGGCGGCTGGGGCTGCTGCCACGGCCGAGGCCTGTCCAGGAATGACATAGTCCCTCTTCAGAGACGAAAGGTATTCGACGAGACGATCTGCCTCCGGCGTCGGCACAACCTCATAGCCAGCAGGCGGGGCGAACTTTTTGGGAAGCTTCAGCGCCCGCTCAGAGGCCGGCCCCTGGATCTTCTGCAGTTTGTAAAGGTGCTTGTAGGCTGGCATGGTGCTCCAGTCACGAACAGACAGTGGTGAGTAGAGATGCGCATGCAGGGTGCCCGCGTCCGGGGCGCGCCAGCCATAATTGGCCAGGTCCGGACCCACGCGCTGCACGCCCAGCAAGGCATACTTTTCACTCAGGTAGTCACGCAGCTCCGTGGGGCGCACCGCGACGGAGGGCTTGGCCTCCTGGTCCTGACCCCAGCCTTTGTACCAGCCATCAAGGCCAAGTTGAACCGGACGGATCATCTGAGTGTGACACTGGTTGCACCCTTCACGGATGTAAACGAGCTGGCCCTGGGCATTGACGGGGGCTGGTGGGTAGATTCCTTCCACGCCGTCCCTGTCCTTATCATAGGCGACAGGGGTGAGCTGTCCGTACTTCACCGTCGGGATGACGATGAGGCACAGCCAGGGCAGGCCGAAGGAGGCGGCAAGGCCAAGAATGAAGGTGCGGAAGTTCATTATGCGTGGGCGGGAAGGGCGTGTTCGTCATGTTCGCGGTGCAGGAGGGTCGGCGCATTGCTGCGGCGGCCCAGACCCACCACCATCAGCAGGAGGTGAAGGAGGAACATGAGGTTCGAGAAGCTGATGAGCGCCCAGGCCACCGCGCGGGCGACGACATAGGGGCGGGAATTGACCACATGGTTCATGAAGCTCTGGTCCCAGTGCTCCGGATTGTTCAAATCCGCCCCGAGCTGCCAGCCGCCCACCAGGCTCATCACCACGATGGCCCCAATGCCATACACGGAGAACCAGAAGTGGTTGCGGATGAGGCGCACGCTCAGCCACTCACAGCCGGAGAGGCGCGGCACGATGTAGTAGATGGCACCAAAGGCGCACATGCTGAAAAAGCCGTAAACACTGACCATCTGGAACGCATACCAGGACTGGGTGAACTGCAGCGCAGAACCGCTCCAGAAGGCGGAGTTCAATGCCAGGATGCCGCCAGACACGGGGTAAAAAAGCGCTCCAAAGAAGATGAACCGCAACGTGGGGCTGGAGGCGACCGCGCTGTGCTTGCCAAGAGTGGTAAGGTGGTGGTTCAGACCGACAAGGCCCACAGGAATGAGCAGCAGGACACCGGTGGCGGCGCCAACGGAGGTCATCCAGGCTGGCAGCGGGCCGCCCATGTATTTCTGCATGCCCGTCCAGCCGCCGAGGATGGCAAGCGTCCAGAAACCAGCAGAGGCAAGCTGCGCGCTGGCAATCGGCTGCCCAGTGATCTTCGGAATGAAATAGTAAGCCGCGCCAACGCCGACGGGGACGAAGAACAGCAGGATAAAGGTGTGGATGTACCAAGCATCAATACCGGCACCCAGCGCACCAAGGCCAGGCAGGCAGTGCAGCGCCACATTGGCCGTGATGAAGATCCACGGGAACCAGAAGCAGGCGCCCAGGATATACCAAGTGCTGACCATGAAGCCTTCCGGGCGGAATGCGCGGCCAAACATCCGCGCGATGGGCCACGCGTAGCAGAGGAAGCAGGTCAGCAGCACCGGCCACACGAACTTCGGCATTTCCAGCCACTCGATGGAGGTGCTCTTGCCGCCCAGGATCGCCAGGATGCCAAAGGTGATGGTGATGTTCCAGAAAATGCCGGCGATGAGCAGCAGGCTCTTGCCGTGCTTCAGCTCCTGACCGGAACGACGGGCCATGAGCCACAGCATCACGCCCAGCGCTGCCTGCACGCCCCAGCCATACACCAGCGTGTTGATGTGCGCGGGCTGCAGGCGGCCGTAGGCCAGAAACTCACAGTCACCGAGGAACCCCGGCTTCACCAGCTTGATCGCGGCCAGAACGCCGAGGATGGTGGAGAGCATGAGCCAGAAGGCTCCGTTGGTGAACAAAAACAGCACCGGGCCTTTCACCGACTTGTCGATCGCCGCGCGGCGGAGGTTGTCGGCGGCGGTGTCCGCTTCGGTGTTGGAGAGAGTGGGTTGCATGCTGGGGAAAGAGGAGTGCTCGGTTCGCAGTGCTTAGTTGTTCGGAGCGGGAGCAGGGGCTGGCGCGGGGGTCGGTGCTGCTGCTGGTGCAGGCGCGGCAGGGGCAGGCGCGGCAGGGGCAGGCGCGGCAGGGGCAGCGGCTGCCGCAGCCTCCTTGAGCTGGGTCGGGGAACCGGGGACAACCTGAGTGCTGGCGGCAGGCTTCCGGCCACCGAGGGCGGCGACCGCCTTGTCGAAAGCACCTTTCTTTTTGGCCTCGTCGTTGAAACCGATTTTGGCGAGGTTTTCCTCCTGAGCCTTGTTGATTTCAGCCGTGTTCGCCAGACGCGCCTCTGCGCGGGGATCCTCACCCAGCTTTGAGCTGCTTGCGGACTGAATCAGGGTGAACAGCACGGCGAAGCCTGCGAAGGCTCCCAGCACCCACAGGAAGGTGGCACCGGCTTTTTTGGGTAGTTCGGGCTGCGACATGGCGAAAGGCGGGGGCAGATCAGTTGACGACGTTGATGGACTCGATGAGGCGTGGGTCACGCCATGGGTAGAGGCTGTGCTTGGCAAAGCTGCGCAGGTAAACAAAGCCCATGCAGCCGACCACTGCGCACAAGGCGGCAATGTCCTGCACCCAGGCACCCGGGACGGTGACGCCAATGCCAAGGGACGGGCCACGCTCAGGGATGACATTCCAATACATGTCCACCAAGTGCATGAAGAGCACCCAGAGGCACACGCCAGCGATGTAGGCAGGCTTCTTCTTGCGCTGCTGGGACAGCAGGAGCAGGAAGGGACCGACGAAGTGCCCCACCAGGATGAAGATGGACACCCAGCGCCAGCCCTCAGTGTTGCGGGTCAGGTAGAAGCGGGTTTCCTCCGTGATGTTCGCATACCAGATCAGGAAATACTGGCTGAAGGCAATGTAGGCCCAGAACACCGTGAAGGCGAAGAGCAGCTTGCCCATGAGGTGGAAGTGCTCGTCGGTCACGACTTTCTGCATGTAGCCAAGACTGCGCATCCACAGCACCACAAGGATAGACAGGGCCATGGAAGCCCAGGCACAACCAGCGAAGATATAGACGCCCCACATGGTGGAGAACCAGGAGTAGTCCAGGCCCACAAGCCAGTCATAGGCGGCAAAGGTCACCGTAAGCGTGTAGAACAGCAGAATGACGCTGGAAAACTGGCGTGCCCGAATGGTGTGAACGATGTTGCCATCCGCATCCTGCTTGATGGAGCGGTTGAACAATGTGCGGGCAATGAACCACAGCACCAGGAAGTAGAAGAAGAAGCGGGTGTACCAGGAGAACACAGTGTCCAGGTTCATGTAGCCAAACTTCGTCACCAGGATGTGCAGGTGCGGATTGTCATGCGCCATGTGGTGCAGCGCTTCTTTGACCGTGGTGTGCTGCTCATGCGCGTGATGCGCGGCTTCACGATGGTGGTTCATCCACTCATACAGTGGCTTCTGCACCGCAGGGAACAGCAGCGGGATGGCCAGCACGAAAATCACCGGCACCATGTTGGCCATCTTTTCCCAGACTCGACGCACGGAGACACCCCAGCTGGAGTTGGAGACGCTGTGGAGCAGGATCCAGAAGCAGCCGCCAGCCACAAAGGTGAAGCCGAAGAACATCGCAAACAGCCAGGAGTAGGCAAACGTGTCCGTGTTGGCGAAGAAGAAGTAGGCCGAAACAACCAGGCCGACAGCGCCGACAGCGCCGAGCGCGCTGATGAGCTTGGCTCCCTTGGCGGGTTCGAATTTTTCTCCGCCCTGGGGCAGATCGTTAAAGGTGACGTGGTGACTCATGCCGTGATTCGCGTGAACGTGAACTCGTTACTAAAAGGTGGCGCCGGCCTCCTTGGCGGCGAGTTGCAGGGCGCGGATGTAGGCCACGATGGCCCAGCGGTCACGCACAGTGATGTTGCCGCCATAGCTGCCCATCAGGCCCTTGCCGTGGGTGATGACGTCGAAGATGGCCCCGTCAGAACGGAAGGCACCCGCGTTCGCAGGGTCAGTGCTGCCGGGCTGCAGCAGGTTGAAGGCGGTGAGGATGCCGTACTTGGAGGTCACACCCTTGCCATTGCCGGAGGTGCCGTGGCAGATGGCGCAGTTGATGTTGTAGCGCTGCTCACCGCGCTTGATGAACTCCGCGTTGAACACGGCAGGGTCACCAGTGATCTCACTGGGCAGGCCATCGCCGTAGAAGTCACCGATCTTGCCAGTGTCGTAGTAGCTCAGGCCGTTGGTGAAGCCGACGCGTGGAGGCGCGGCACCATCGACAGCAGCCTTGGCCGGAATGTCAAAACCCATCGGCACAGTGCCCTTCACAGGCAGGCGCGCGCCGCGCCCGTCGGCGAAGAACTCGCTGGCGGCCTGGTATTTGATCTTGGCCTGATGATCCATGTCAGGAAAGACCTCCATGGGGGTCAGCTCCGACTTGCTGCCGCGGAAGCCAAACGCGCTCACAACGATCGCGATGACAAAAATGTAACTGAGGAAGAAGTACTTCATGGGTGTGCGGTGCGAAGGGCTTAGATCTCGTCCTCCACGAGCTCGATGTTTTTGCCGCCCGCCTTTTCAAGCAGGGCCTTGGTTCCCTCCTGGGAGAACTTGGGATCACGGGCCTCAATGCAGACGAAGAAGCCGTCGTCGGAGAACTTGGCGAAGTTCTTGGAGGCAAACAGCGGGTGGTTCCAGCGCGGCAGGCCGATGAGGGCCAGCAGGCCAAACAGGGTGGTGAAGGCGCTGAACAAGATCGTCAGCTCAAACATCACGGGGAAGAAGGCCGGGAGGGTCCAGATGTCGGTCGGCTTCGCCTGCACGACAGTCGGGTAGGTTTCCACGATCTTCTCCAGGAAGCCAAGGCCGATGCTGCTCCAGAAGTTCGTCTGGGTGATCGTTTCCAGGGTGAAGGCGATGGTGGTGCCGGTGATGCCGCCGCAGAACACAAACATCGGCAGCTTGGAGCGCGGGTTGCCCATCGCGGCATCCATGCCGTGGATGGGGAACGGGGAGTGCACATCCCAGCGCTGATAGCCGGCGTCGCGCACATGCTCGGCCGCATGATACAGGTCCTTCACGCTGTCAAATTCAGCGAGGTAGCCGTGGACTCGTTTGAGGGTGGTGCTCACAGGTCAGAGTGCGGTTGTAAAGTTAGGCGACAGCGGCGGCGGAAGGTTTGGCGACGTGGCGGTCCGGATAG
>CAZPSQ010000271.1:0-8077 GCA_964588755.1 uncultured Prosthecobacter sp.
GACTGTCGGGGTCTATGTGCTGTTTTTCATCGGTGTGGCGGTGCTGATGCGCCTTGGCACGCAGGTGGAGGATGGGCTGCCCGCCGTGACCTGGCTGCACACGCTGTATGCTGCGGCGCTGGGTTTTGCCATGGTCTCGCATGAGCGGGTGGCGCTGCGGGAGCAGATCGCGGACAACAGCATCCTGCTGCTGGTGCTGGGCACGATCCTGATGCACCTGGGGCTGATGGTCTTCACGTTGGACATGTCCTCCGGGCAGAGCTGGGGCAAGACGCTGAAAGCGGTGATCCTGCCGCATGCCTTCGGACCACTGGTGCTGTCGGTCATCCTGGGCCGGCGCATCGGGCTGTTTGGCGCCATCTATGCCACGCTGTTCGGCGTGCTGGTGTGCGTGTCGGTGTCGGCCCCCACGTACATGGCCACGTCGGCCCTGATCGGCTTCACCGGCGTGGTGCTGACGAAGCGTGTGCGCCGCCGGAACCGCCTTTTTATGGCCGGCCTGTATGTGGGCGTGGTAGCCATGGTTTTCTCCCTGCTGCTGCATGAGGCGGCCGGGGTCATCGGCAGCGAGCCGGTGAGCCGCGTCATGCTCCTGCCAATGATCATCGGCGTGGTCACGGGCATGGTGGTCGGAGGCGTGCTGCCGGTGATCGAAAGCATCTTTGGCGTGACGACGGAGGTCTCCTGGCTGGAGCTGGCGGACCTGAACCACCCGCTGATGCGCCGCCTCAGCATCGAGGCCCCCGGCACCTACCACCACAGCCTGGTGGTGGCAAATTTGTCCGAGGCTGCTGCGGAGAGCATCGGCGCCAGCGCCAGCATGTGCCGCGTGAGCTCCTACTTCCACGACATCGGCAAGCTCAGCAAGCCGGAGTATTTCATCGAGAACATGGACCCCTCCGCGAACCCGCATGATGACCTGACGCCGCGCATGAGCGCGCTGGTCATCATCGCGCACGTGAAGGACGGCGTGGACATCGCCATCAAGAACAACCTCAACGCCCGCATCATTGACGTGATCGAGCAGCACCACGGCACCTCCATGGCCTACTACTTCTACCGGCAGGCGCTGGACCAGAAGGCCGAGGTGGAAAAGCAGGTCCGACTGGGCAAGGCCAAGGAGGACGATGTGCCGCAGGTCAGCGAGGAAACCTTCCGCTACCCAGGGCCGAAGCCACAGTCCAAGGAAGCCGCCATCATCTCCATCGCCGACGCCGTGGAGAGCGCCTCCCGCACGCTGGAAAAGCCCAACGCCTCCCGCATCGAGACAATGATCGAGGAGATCGTGCAGGCCCGCATGCAGGACGGCCAGCTTGATGAGTGCGACCTCACCATCGCGGAGCTTGCGCGGGTGAAGGCCAGCTTTGCCAAGACGCTGCTCAGCATGATGCACAGCCGCATCAAGTACCAGAAGGCGGTGGAGGCCACCCCGGCCGCCAAGGATGATCACGCCAAACCCCGTCTGGCGGGTGATGAGGAGGTGCCCACCAGCACCATCAAGCTTGTGGAGACGTCCTTCAACGGGCCGCACTCCGACCCTGCGCTGAGAAAAACGCGTGGCCGCAAGTCCCCTCCGGCCTCCGCCGCCTGACCGACCTGATGCCGCTGTCCTCCCTGCCCAAGCTCCGCATCTACAACCGCCAGAAGGCGCACCACATCCCGTTGCCGTGGCTGCGCGCGGTTGGCAAGGCTGCCCTGCCGGGCTGCCTGGACGCGTTGAAATCCCCTGACGCCCCGCTGCCATCCCTGCCGGAGGTGGAGATCACCCTTGTGAACGATGAGGACATCGCCCGCGTGCATGGCGACTTCCTGGACGATCCCACGCCCACCGACGTCATCACCTTCCACCACGGGGAGATCCTCATCAGCGCCGACACCGCGCTGCGCCAGGGGAGCGAAAACGGGCAGACCATCGACCATGAGGTGGCGCTTTACCTCGTCCACGGCCTCATGCACCTCGCCGGATGGGATGATCATGAGGCAGCGGAGGCAGCGGAAATGGCAAGACGGCAGGAGGCCGTGCTGAAGAAGGCGCTGGCCGCCGTGACCGCGAAGGAAAAGTGAAGTGAAGGTGGCGAACTCCGCACCGAGGCTTGGAGTATATTGCTCATGCTTTAGCATGACGAGCGTCCCTCAGCCCCTCGGAAACGTGAACAACGCCCCTTGTGCATCCACGACAAGGGGGCTGAAGTGAGCGTCACCAAGTCAGGACGGGATAGAGCCGTCCGTCACGCTAAAGCGTGAACAACGTGCCCACTCAGCCCTGCATCCCTGACCAAAGCCAGATCTGAATCAGGTCCCGTTTTTGCGCACCTTTGCGTTTTTTTTGCGGCCATCATTGCTCCAAATACTTCAGCGCATTCCGCAGCAGGGTAAGCCCCGCCTCCTGACTTTTCTCCGGGTGGAACTGCACGGCCACAAGGCTCTTCTTCGCGATGCCGCTGATGAAGCCCACGCCGTAGTCCGTGCGGCACAGCGCCAGGGATTCATCCGCCACCTCGGGGTAGTAGGAATGTACGAAGTAAATGTGGGTGGGGTTCTTCAGCCCGGCCCAGACATCGGCCTTCGACTCGTCCCAGTTCGCCACGTTCCAGCCCATGTGCGGAATTTTGAGGCCGTGACCGGCATCGAACTTCCGCACCTTGCCCGGCACCGCGCCGAGGCCCACCACGCCGGGAGATTCCTCGCTGCTTTCAAACAGGATCTGATAGCCCACGCAGATGCCCAGGTAGGGCTTCTCCGCCTTTAGCCAGGCCTGCAAAGGCTCCCACAGGCCCGTCTCCTTCAAGATGCGGATGGAGTCGCCAAACGCTCCCTGGCCAGGAAAGACCAGCACGTCGATGGTGTCGAAGTCTTCCGGCTTCGTCACGAGATTCGCATGGGCGTCGATGGCATCGAACGCATTCAGCACGCTGCGGAGATTGCCGCCGCCGTAGTCAAGCACACCGAGTTTCATCAGAGAACGTCCTTGGTGCTGGGGATGCCGGTGACGCGTGGATCGTGCTTCGTGGCAGCGTCCAGCGCGCGGGCGAGGCCTTTGAAGATCGCCTCCGCCATGTGGTGCGAGTCGCGCCCGCGGCGGATCTCCACATGCAGGGTGGCCAGCAGGCTGGAGGAGAAGGCGCGCAGGAACTCCTCCACCAGCTGGTAGCTGAAACGGTTCACCCCGCCGATGGCCTCCATCTTTTCCGGCGCATGGTAGCTGAGGAAGGAGCGACCGCTGAGGTCCAGAGCGACCTCCGCCAGCGTCTCATCCATGGGCAGCAGGAAGAAGCCGTAGCGCACGATGCCGGCCTTGTTGCCCAGCGCCTCGCGGAAGCAATTGCCCAGCACGATGCCGGTGTCCTCCACCGTGTGGTGGTAGTCCACCTCGATGTCGCCCACGACCTTCACTTTGAGATCGAAAAGACCATGCTTCGTGAACAGCGTCAGCATGTGGTCAAAGAACGGCACTCCGGTGTCGATCTGCGATTTGCCAGACCCATCCACATTGAGCTCAATCTCAATGTCGGTCTCGGCGGTTTTGCGGTGCTGCTTGGCGGTTCGGCTCATTGGAACGAGCAATGAACACGCATTTTGGAATGAGGGCAAGTGGCACGAAAGGGAGCGAAAAATGACGAAACCAGAATGTCGAATGACGAATCAATGACCGAATCACCAAGCTCGAATTTTTGGATCATTCCGGCATTCGCGCTTCATTCCTCATTCTGGTTTCGTCATTTTCTCACTCACGCCAGCATCCCCTTCACCAGATGCCCATGTACATCCGTCAGCCGGTACCTGCGTCCCTGGAACTTGTACGTCAGCCGTTCGTGGTCGATGCCCAGCAGGTGCATCAGCGTGGCGTGGAAGTCGTGGATGTGCAGGCCGTCCTTCACCGTGTTGTAGCCGAAGTCGTCCGTCTCCCCATAGACTGAGCCGCCCTTGATGCCACCGCCGGCGAACCAAGCGCTGAAGCAGCGGGGGTGGTGGTCGCGGCCGAAGTTTGCCTGGATCTTCCCCTGGCAGTACGAGGTGCGGCCGAACTCGCCACCCCAGACGACGAGCGTGTCATCCAGCATGCCGCGTTGCTTGAGGTCTTTGACCAGGGCCGCCGCGGGCTGGTCGGTCTCCTTGCACAGCTTCGGCAGCGCATTGGGCAGACCGCCGTGGTGGTCCCAGTCCTGGTGGTAGAGCTGGATGAAGCGCACGCCTTTCTCCGCCAGACGGCGGGCCTGCAGGCAGTTCGCCGCAAAGGTGCCCGGCGTCTTCACATCCGGCCCGTAGCTGTCCAGCACATGCTGCGGCTCGTCGCTGAGGTCCGTCACCTCCGGGATGCTGCTCTGCATGCGGAAGGCCATCTCGTAGTGGTCGATGCGGTTCTGAATCTCCACATCCGGCGTGCCCGCAAACTGGTGTTCATGCAGCTCCTTCAGCCGGTCCAGCATCAGCCGGCGGCTGTCCGCGCTGATGCCCTCCGGGTTGCCCAGATACAGCACGGGATCCTTCGCCGCGCGGAACAGCACGCCCTGGTGCTTCGTGGGCAGAAAGCCGCTGCCCCACAGGTGCGCGCCCAGCGGCTGCCCGCCCTTGCCCTTCGTGATCAGCACCGTGAAGGAAGGCAGGTTCGCATTCTCCGAGCCCAGCCCATAGCTCAGCCAGGAGCCAAAGCTCGGCCTGCCCGCGATCTGCGACCCCGTCTGGAAAAACGTGACGCCTGGCCCGTGATTGATCGACTCCGTGTACATCGACCGCGCCACGCAGATGTCATCCGCAATGCCCGCCGTGTGCGGCAGCAGCTCGCTGAACCACGCGCCTCCCTGCCCATGCTGCGTGAACTTGAAGGGGGATCCCACCATGGGAATGGACGACTGGTTTCCCGACATCCCCGTCAGCCGTTGCCCGCCCCGCACCGAGTCTGGAAGCTGCTCCCCATGCCGCTTGTTCAGCATCGGCTTGTGATCAAACAAATCCAGGTGCGACGGCCCGCCCGACATGAAGAGATAGATGATCCGCTTCGCCCTCGCGAAATGATGCGTGCCACCCATCACCCCATGATCCGTCGCCACCGGGACCGGGGCTGCCTGGCTTTCCCTGGCCAGCATTTCATTCAAGGCGATGCCGCCCAGGCCAAGGCCAAAGCGGTTCAGCAGCGTGCGGCGGTTGAGGGGGGATGTGTTCACGGGGATTGTTTGGGTGAGCTGGGAGGTGAAATGGAACCACTAATCGGACACTAATGGAACACTAATGGAACACTAATGTATGAGGTTTGTGGACTGCGAATGCTTCTTGGCGATGCGTGAAAAATGGCTAGGCCATTAGTGTCAGATTAGTGTCAGATTAGTGGTTCAATCGCTCATCGCTTAACTACCAGGGCATCACAGAACGTAACGACGCCATTCGGCACGCTTGAGCGGGGCGAGGTTGATCAGGCAGCCCACACGTTTGTCGGTCAGGCGCATGTAGTTGAAAAGCTGGGCCTCATGCTCTGGCAGCAGTTGCGACACAGCCTTCAGCTCGACGATGATGCCATCATGCACACAGAAGTCTGGAACGTAGCAGCGTTTCAAGGCTTGCCCCTTGTAAAAGGTGGTGAGAGGCCGTTTGGCGATGAACGGGATGTTTTGCAAAGCCAGTTCGATCTCCAGGCTCTCCTGATAGACCTCCTCAGCCAGACCGCCGCCGATCTCGTTGTGCACCGCGAACACCGCCGCCATGAGCTCAAAACCCTCCTGCTGAAAGGGGCCGTCTTCACGCATCTCGATCTTCGTTCGTTGCTTGTTGATGGGCATGGCGGGTGTTGTGGGTGGGAGGGGAAATGAAACCACTAATCGGACACTAATGGAACACTAATGAATGAGGTTTATGGATGGTGAATGCTCCTCGGCGATGCGTGAAAATGGCTTGGTCATTAGTGTTTGATTAGTGTCCGATTAGTGGTTCATCCCCTCACCTCTTCACCACAGAAGCATCATGGTTCAGCATCGCCTGCGCCAGCACGGCAGCAGCGGCGGCTTCAGGCAGGGGAATGGAGACATCGCGCTTGGCCGCCCCCGTTTTAAACAGCGCCTCTGCCTCGGCAGGTGCCTTCTGAAAATGCGCGATCTGCTCCTGGTAAAGCTGCGTGCAGATCTCGATCTCCCGTGCATCCGGCCTGCGGCTGAGGCAGCGGAGGAAGCCTGCTTCAATCATCTTCGCCACATCGCCTTTCGTCTCCAGATACAGCTTCTCCCCCAGCACACGGGCGGCCTCCACATACTGCACCCCATTGAGCAGAATGAGGGCCTGCAGCGGGGAGTCGGTTTGCTCACGCTTCGAAATGCACACGGCACGCCGGGGCGCGTCGAAGGCCAGCATGGCAGGCGGCGGGCTGGTGCGGCGCCAGTTCGTGTAAAGGCTGCGGCGATAGACCGCGTCGCCAGCACCGGGACCGACCGGCTTGAAGGCCTCCGTCATCTCATACGGATACACGGGCTTGCCGCCCAGGGTCAGCTTCAGCAGGCCAGAGGCGGCCAGCGCGTTGTCGCGGATCATCTCCGCAGGCAGGCGGAAGCGCGGGCCGCGTGCCAGCCACTGGTTGTCTGGATCGTCAGCCATCGTCTTCGCATCCGCGATGCTCTGCTGCCGGTAAACCCGGCTCGTCACGATCTCCTTGATGAGAGCCTTCATGTCCCACCCGCTCTGGATGAATTTCTGCGCTAGATAGTCCAGCAGCTCCGGGTACAAAGGGCGCTCCCCCTGGCTGCCTAAGTCCTCCGTGGTCTTCACCAGCCCGCGTCCGAAAACGCTGTTCCACACGCGGTTCACCGTCACGCGTGCCGTCAGCGGCTGCTCGGGCGCCGTCAGCCAGCGGGCAAAACCGAGGCGGTTCATCGGCTCGTTCTTCGGGAATGGCGAGAGAAAGGCAGGCGTCACCGCGCCCACTTCCTCCGCACGTTTGTCGTACTCGCCGCGCGTCAGGATGTAGGCCTTCTTCGGCTGGGGCAGCTCGCGCATGACCATCATCTCCTCCTGCGCGTCCTGCAGCGCATACAGCTCCTCGCGCGCCTTCTTCAGGTCAGCGCCCACATCCGTGGCGCTGGACACATCGCGGTCGAACACCCGGAAGTCATCGATCATGCCGCCTTTGAAGCCCCGGTCGCGGAAGCGTTCGCCCAGGCTGATGTTGTCACCTCCGCCGCCCAGGATCGTCTTCGTCAATGAGTCACGGATCATGTCCACATCCGCTGGCTGATCATTCACATACAAGCGCAGCCCCGCCGCACGGCTGCTGCCATCACTCGTCACCACCACATGCGTCCACTCATTCACCTTCAGCGGCTGCTTGGCGCGGATGGAGATCGCATTGCCCGGCCAGAAGTGAATGAGCGACCACTTCAATTTGCCTTCCTCAATGAGCAACTCGTAGCCACGGCTCGCCGCGTCCGTCCAGGCACGGGAACGGTGGAAGACCACCGCGCGCTCCTTCACATCCGGCGTCTTCAGCCACAGCGAGACGCTGAAGGGCTGGTGCCGCGGGAAATTGCCCACCGATGTGTCCACCGCATCATCCCCGGTGAACTCCACGGCATTGCCGAGCTTCCCCGCCACCAGCTTGTTCTCCCCCTTCATCACCGCCGCAGGATCAGCAGGCTTTTTGTCCTTCGCGTCCTTGCCGTCTTTCTCCAGCGGAGGCTGCGGCAGGGCAGGATGCAGCATGTCCGCCAGCTTGTTCCCCTTCGCTTCATCAAAAGTGAAATGCGCCACCTCGCCACGGCTCAGGTCCGGCGCTGTCAGGGGCGGAGGGGCATTCTTCTCCAGCGCCGCCACCTGCGTCTTCAGTGCTGCCATCTTGTCCTTGGCCGCAGGTTCCATCATCATCATGGCCGGTGTCGGCGGAGATGGTGTGAAGTAAGAATACAGCCCCGCCTCATCAATGTTCTGGAACATCGAGAACAGCCCATAGTACTCCTTCTGCGTGATCGGGTCGAACTTGTGATCGTGACAGCGCGAGCACTCAAAGGTGAGGCCCAGGAAGGCCGTGGCCACGGTCTGCACACGGTCGGCAATGTACTCCACGCGATACTCCTCCTCCACGCTGCCGCCCTCGCTCTCCTGC
>CAZPSQ010000272.1:0-8063 GCA_964588755.1 uncultured Prosthecobacter sp.
CGGCCAGCCCTCCGCCGCGCTGAACATCCTGCGCGAGCACATCCTCGGCCGCGAGGCCTTTGACCACGCCTTCAAGACCTACGCCCGCCGCTGGATGTTCAAGCGGCCCACCCCCTCCGACTTCTTCCGCACCATGGAGGACGCCAGCGGCATCGATCTCGACTGGTTCTGGCGCGGCTGGTTCTACAGCGTGGACCACGTGGACATCGCCATCGACGAGGTGAAATGGCTCCAGCTCGACACCCGCGACCCGGCCGTCGAAAATCCAAAGAAAAAAAAGGAGAAGGAAGAGCTGCCGCAGACCACCACCCGCGAGCTCAACTACCCCCTCTCCAAGCGCATCGACCGCTTCCCCGAGCTGAAGGACTTCTACGACACCTTTGATCCGGCCACCGTGCTGCCCAGCGAGAAAAAGAAATTCGAAACCCTCATCAAGGATCTCAAGGAGGAGAAGATCGACCCCGCGCTGCTGCAGACGAAGCACAACTTTTACGTCATCGAGCTGAGCAACCTCGGTGGCCTCGTCATGCCCGTCATCCTCAAGATCGAATACACCGACGGCAGCAGCGAGGAGCTGAAGCTCCCCGCCGAAGTCTGGCGCTACAACAGCGCCAAGACCTCCAAGCTCCTCCTAACCAAAAAAGAGCTGAAGTCCGTCACCTTCGACCCCCGCCAGGAACTCGTGGACACCGACATCGAAAACAACTTCTGGCCCCGCCGCCCCGTGAAAAGCAAGTTTCAGCTCTTCAAGGAGGACAAGTCACCCAATCCAATGCGCGAGATGACCAAGCCGGAGACTGAGAAAAAGGAGGGCGTCCTCACCAGGGGGGATGAGAAGACATCGCCCGTGAAGCCGAAGTGATTGTGCCATGATCCGTTTAGAGGCTCTTGTCATGTTCCTGATGGCGTCAGGCCTCCAGGCGCATCCGCTGCACCAGTCCACGGCGGAGGCGGAGTACAACGCGAAGACCAAAAAGCTGGAGGTGAGCCTCACGGTGTTCATCAATGACTTGGAGCTCGCGCTCATCCGTCATTCAGAACGGCTGATGTCGTTGGAAAAAACTCCTGTGGAGGACTTTGATGCCCAGGTCCAGTCTTACCTTGCCAAAACGTTTGTCGTCACGGATGCGACCGGGAAGGCGTCCAAGATTGAATGGGTGGGCCGTGAGGTGGATGCGGGCGTGGCGAAGAGCGGAGACCCGACGGTCACTTTGTTTTTTGCGGTCCCGCTTTCTGGAGGCGTGGCTGAGGCCATTCTTCACCACGCTGTCCTTTGCGATCTTTTCAAGGATCAGGCTAACTTGCTGCACCTGCGTGATGGCTTGAGGAAAGCCGAGTTGCAGTTCAGCACCCCAAACACCACGAAGAGCCTCGGTGGTCTTTGAAGGAGGGCGGAATCACCCAAAAAACGGTGCCAGCACATTCCGCGCGACCTTCAGCGCTTTCATGCGCCCCTCCAGTGTCTTCCCAAACGTGTCGTCCTCCACCTCAATGCACAGAGGTCCGTCATAACCCACGCGGGTAAGCTCGCCCATGAACTTCCCCCAGTCGATGTCGCCATAGCCAGGAATGCGGGGCTGGTGCCACTGGAGAGGGTGGGCGAAGCGCCCGACTTCGTTGAGGGCGGCACGGTTGATCTGCACATCCTTGGCGTGGACGTGGAAGAGCTTGGGCTTGAACTCCGCCAGCGGGCTGAGCGGGTCCATGTCCTGCAGAATGAAGTGACTGGGGTCGTAGTTGAGGCCAAAGTTGGCCGAGTCGATGTCGCTGAAGGCTCGACGCCAGATGGCGGGCGTGGTCAGCAGGTTTTTGCCGCCGGGCCATTCGTCGCGGGTGAAGGACATCGGGCAGTTTTCGATGCCGACCTTCACGCCATTGTCTTCAGCAAATTTGATCAGCGGTTTCCACACCTTGAGGAAGCGCGGCCAGTTCTCATCCACGGATTTTGTCCAGTCACGCCCCACAAAACCTGTCACCAGCTCCAGCCCCAGCTTCGGCGCGGCCGTAATGAGCTTCTTGAAATGAGCAATCGCCACGCGGGAGGTTTCCGGATTCGGGTCCAGCATGTTGGGGTAATAGCCCAGCGCGCTCATGCTCACGCCGTGGTCCTGGCACTGGGAAAGGATGTCCTCAGCCTTCGTCTTCGTCATGGAGGTGACGTCGATGTGCGTGACGCCGGCGAACTTGCGCTCCGCCTTGCCCACCGGCCAGCACATGACTTCAATGGTGGCAAAACCCTCATGCCGGGCAAAGGCCAGCACTTCTTCAAAGGAGAGGTCAGGGAGGATGGCGGTGGCAAAGCCGAGTGTCATGCCGCGACGGAAACCAGAAAACGCGGGCAGGCAAGGAGGAGCGCAGTGCCGCATCTTCCCTCTTTGCATGCTTTTGTGGCGGTTGCGCAGGCTGCCTCCGGCATAAAAAAGGGCGGAGCCGCGTGGCTCCGCCCTTTTTCGATCTCGATATTCTGCCGATCACTTGCCCTCGGCGGCAGCCACCTCACGGCTGCTGGTCAGCACCTTGTCCACCAGACCGTATTCGGCGGCCTGCGCGGCGGACATGTAGTTGTCGCGGTCGGCGTCGCGCTCGATCTGCTCCACCGACTTGCCCGTGTGGTGGGCCAGAATGCGGTTGAGGCGCTTCTTCAGGTTGAACATGTACTCCACCGTGCGTTCCACGTCGCTGGCGGTGCCGCGTGCGCCGCCGGAGACCTGGTGGATCATGATGTCGGAGTTTGGCAGGGCGTAGCGCTTGCCCTTGGTGCCTGCCGCCAGCAGCACGGCACCCATGCTGGCCACCAGGCCGATGCTGTAGGTGGCCACATCGCAGGTCAGGAACTGCATCGTGTCATAGATGGCCAGGCCGGCGGTGACGCTGCCGCCAGGGCTGTTCACGTAGATGTTGATGTCCTTCTTCGGGTCCTGCATTTGCAGGAACAAAAGCTGGGCGATGATGATGGAGGCCATCGTGTCGTTCACCTCCCCACCCAGGAAGATGATGCGGTCCTTCAGCAGGCGGGAGTAGATGTCATAGGCGCGCTCGCCACGGCCTTCAGACTCGATGACGGTGGGCACCATGTAGCTGGCGTGCGGGGAGATGATGGAGGGAAAATCGGAGGTGGAGTCAAAGGACATGGTGGGAATCAAAAGGGGGTCAGGAAGGTTGTCAAATAGCGGGGGCAGGAATGCGGAATGGATTACGCCTGCGGGGCGCCTGTCAGTTTAAGGCCGATGATGCCGCCCACAATGAGGACAATGCAGGCCAGACGGGCGGCCGTGCGTGGCTCGCCAAAGATGAAAATGCCAAGCAAGGCCGTGCCGACCGCGCCAATCCCCGTCCAGATGGCATACGCCGTTCCGATGGGCAGCGCACGCAGCGCCAGGGACAGAAAGAAAAAGCTGGCGATCATCAGCAACCCCGTGATCACGCTGGGCCACAGCCGCGTCCAGCCGTCCGTATGTTTAAGGCCCACGGCCCAGGCGACTTCGAGCAGTCCGGCGATGACGAGATGAATCCAGGGCATGGTTGGTCAGGGTGGATTGGGGTTACGCGCCCCAGAACGGCGGGAGCACGTTATTTTCAGGGCAGGCTGAGCTGGGAGTCAAGGCTGCGTCGTCAAGAGCCGTGGCTCCGTCCGTCCGACGCCTCCCCATCTTGGCCTGTCCTGGCTCACACCAGCCAAGGGCAGCCAGAACGCGCGACGCTGGAGGTTTTCGGCGGGCCTGCGGGCAGCACGCTGGTGCCGGCAGGCACCTTGGCGGCGCGTTGCGCACGGCGGGCGGTCACGTCCTCGCGTTTCACGCGCACCCGCGCGGCATCGCCGGTTTTCCCCTGGGCCATGAGGTCCCGTTCATAGGCCGACAGCGCCTCCAGATAGCGGTCATACCTCGGCAGCGAGGTGGCGTCCTTTTGCTGGGTGTAGGTCTTTTCTGCCCCACGGTAGATGCCCCGCAGCCGGACAATGGTGCCGTTGAGGGCGGGCGGGTCGATGGACGGCATGAATTTGTGCGTGGTGAAGCGCTGCTTCTCATCCCGCAGCGCCACCGCCTCATCCAGCCTGCCTGCGCGTGTGGCATCCGCCAGCGCCCGGTCCAGGGCCGCCGTGTAGTTGGCTCCCAGTGTGGAGATCTGCGCGGCAAAGGCCACGTTCACCTCCCGTTCAAAGATGCCCTGAAACTCGGACTCCATGAAGGCAAGACGGTCGGTTGTGGAGGCGGCCGGCGCCTGTGGGGGCGAGGTGGGGAAAGAGGGCGGCACAGGGGGCGTCGCCCGTGGTGGCGGCGTGGGCACTGTCACTGCTGGCGGGCTGTATGGCGTTGTGACTGCCGGAGGTCCCGGTGCCTGGCCAGATTCACGCCTGGGGTCAGAAACCAGCGCAGGCGCCTTGGGGGCGACCTCAGGCGTGGGATTCCGCGTGGCAGGCGGCTTCTGTTCCGGCCTCTCGTCCGGCTGCATGCTCTCAGGCGTCTTCGTCACCGGTGCCTGTTCGGCCGCCGGGCGGTCTTTCAGCGCAAACCAGCCGCCCCCCGCCAGCATCACAATGGCAGCGATGGCGTAGGGCAGGGAGGACGAGGGGGGACGCTGCTGCTGGGCAGGTGGAGGAGGCTCGAAATAAGGCCCGGGGCGTGTCTGCGCCGTGTTGCGCGGGCCTGGGACCACCGTGCGCCCCGGCGCCGGCTGGGCGGCGGGCGGCTGTTTTGGCAGTGCCGCGCTGGATGCCTGGCCCGCCACCGCCAGGGGCGTGGTCAGAATGATGTCAAGGTCGCGCCGCAGTTCCTGGCTCGTCTGGTAGCGCTCTTCCCGGTCATGCTCCAGCGCGCGCCGCACGATGCCGTCAAAGCGCGGGTCGATGCTGACAAACTTCTGCGAGGGCATTTTGAACATGCCACGTGGTATGTCCCCCGTCAGCATCTGGTACAGCATCACGCCCACGGCATAAATGTCCGCCCGCCCATCCACATCACTGCCGTACATCAGCGTCTCCGGCGCCACATAGTCGGGCGTTCCCATCGCCATGCCCGTTTGGGTGAGGCCGGAGTTCAATGGGTTGGTGGTCAGCTTGGCCAGCCCAAAGTCGGCCACCTTCACGCGTCCCTCGCTGTCGATCAGCACATTGGAGGGTTTGATGTCCCGATGCACCACGCCCTGCCTGTGGGCGTAGCCCAGCGCGTCGCACAGGTGGGCTGCCACGGCCAGCGCATGCTCAGGCGGCAGGCGGCCCTCGCGGCTGATCATGTGCTGCACATCGCTGCCGTCAACAAACTCCATCACAAAATAAAGCTGCCCGTCAGCCGTCTCGCCAAAATCATACACCCCCACGATGGCCGGGTGGTTCATGCGGCCCATGAGCCGCGCCTCATTCCTGAACCGCTCCGCAAAGGCACCGTCCCCCTGGTCAATCGCAGGCGGCAGCAGCTTGATGGCCACCGGCCGCTCCAGGCTGGTCTGGATGCCTTTGTAAACCGCGCCCATGCCGCCGCGGCCGATCAGGTGCTCCACCTGGAACTGTGGCAGCATCCGCTGCAGCTCCTCAGGCGGCGGGGGCTCCCAGCGCCAGCCGCCGCCGGTGGTCCGCGGCGGGGGGGAGGGGGGCGTGGGTTCATTCATGGCAGCCTGGGAAAAACCTTGTTAAACAGCAAAAATTTCGCCTGCACCAGAGACAAATTGGTGGGGGATGGCGGCTAGCTCAACACGGAAACGCAAGCCCGGTTGATTTCTGTGACAGGCTCGCCTAACTCGGCGGCCCATGAATGAAAGCCTGAAGATTTTGAGCGGCTCCGCGCATCCCACCCTGGCTGCCGCCATTGCCCAGAACCTGGACATGAAGCCCTGCGCCGCCGAGCTCACCACCTTCCCGGATGGCGAAACCTTTGTGCAGATTCACGAAAACATCCGCGGCGGGGACATCTTCATCGTCCAGCCCACCTGCCCGCCCACCAACCAAAACCTGATGGAGCTGCTCATCATGGTGGATGCCGTCCGCCGTGCCAGCGCCAACCGCATCACCGCCGTGCTGCCCTTCTTCGGCTACGCCCGTCAGGATCGCAAGGACCGCCCCCGCGTGCCCATCACCGCCAAGCTTGTGGCCAACCTCCTCGTCGCCGCCGGTGTGCACCGCGTGCTCACCGTTGCCCTCCACGCCGGCCAGATCCAGGGATTCTTCGACATCCCGGTGGACCACCTCTACGCCGCCCCGGTCCTGATGAAGGCCATCCGCGAGCGCGAAATCGGCGACCTGGTCGTCGTCTCCCCCGACGTCGGCGGCATCAAAATGACCCACGCCTTCGCCAAGGCCTTGAAGGCACCAATGGCCATCGTCGCCAAAAATCGCGTCAGTGCCGAGGAAGTCGAGGCCCACAGCGTCATTGGCGACGTGGCCGGCAAAAACGTCCTCCTGGTGGACGACTTGACCGAAACCGCCGGCACCCTCACCGCCGCCGCCAATCTGCTGCTCCAGCACGGAGCCAAAAAAATCTACGCCGGCGTCTCCCATGCCGTGCTGGGGGAAAAGGGCCGCGCCCGCATCGCCAAATCCCCGATTGTGGAGCTGCTTTCCACCAATTCCACCCCCCAGGCCACGGGGGAAAAAGTCACCGCGCTCGACATTGCCCCCCTTCTTGCACAGGCCATCGCCCGCATTCACGGGAACGAGTCTGTCACATCCCTGTTTGACACCACAGGTTAGGCGTGTATTCTCCGCGCCCTTTTTCCAAAACCCACAGCACCGTAGAGGACACCGACCATGGCCAAAATTCTTGATCTCCAGGCAGAACCCCGCACCCAGTCCGGCACCGCGGTCGCAAAACGCATGCGCAAGGCGGGCACCGTCCCCGCCGCCCTCTATGGCCGCAAGGTTCAGCCCACCAGCATCCAGGTGCATGGCAAGACCTTCTCCAAGCTTCTTGAAGGCAGCGCTTCCGACAACATTCTGGTGTCCCTGAAGATCGCCGGCGCGGCAGACCAGCTCGCCCTGGTGCAGGAAGTGCAGCACGACTACCTCCGTGGCGGCATCCTTCACATCGATTTCCACGCCATCGCCGCTGATGAGGAAATTCACGCAAACGTGCCGGTCGTCACCGTTGGCGAGGCCAAGGGGCTGAAGCTGGGCGGCATGGTCGAGGCCATCCACCATGAGATCGAAGTGCGCTGCCTGCCGAAGGATCTTCCGGAAAGCATCCAGGTCGACGTCACCAACCTCGAAGTGGGCAAGGGCATCCACGTCAGCGAAATCACCCTCCCTGAAGGCGTCACCTGCCGTCTGGCTGGTGATGTTGTCATCATCATGTGCGAGGCGCCCAAGGTCGAGGTCGAGCCAGAGGCCGCCGCCCCTGCGGCTGGCGCCAAGGCCGCCCCTGCTGCCAAGGCCGCCCCGGCCAAGAAGTAATCACTCCCGCACCCCTTCCACGATGTGGCTTCCGGCGCGGACACAACGAGCAGCGGCCTGAACCGGCCGCGGCTTATTGTCGGCCTCGGCAATCCCGGCGAAAGCTACCGCGACACACGTCACAACATTGGATTTATGGTGCTGGACGAAATCGCACGCCGACTGGGAGCCGCCTTCCGCGAGGAAAAGCGCTGGTCTGGCCTTGTGGCCAAATTCGCTGGTGGTCATCTGCTCAAGCCCCTCACTTTCATGAACGACAGCGGTCGTTCCGTCCAGAGCGTGGGGCATTTCTACAAGACATCTCCCGCCCAGACCCTCGTTGTTTACGACGATGTCGATCTCCCGCTGGGCCGGCTGCGCTTCCGTTCCAACGGCTCCGCCGCAGGCCACAATGGCATCCGCTCCCTCGCCGCCTCCCTCGGCACCCAGGAGTTCCCGCGCCTCAAAGTCGGCATCGCCTCTGAAAACGGCCGCCCGGCTGGTGAGCGCATGGTCGGCCATGTGCTCGGCACTTTCCGGGCCGAGGAGCAGCCTGCGTTGCAGGCTGTGATCAAGCGCGCGGCTGACGCTGTCCAGGCCACTCTGGACAACGGCCTGGAGGCTGCCATGAATGTCTTCAACCGCCAACCTGCATCTTAACCCCACAACGCACCGCACACCTATGAACCGCAAATACGAGGCA
>CAZPSQ010000273.1:0-8023 GCA_964588755.1 uncultured Prosthecobacter sp.
AAGGATACCTGGGTGCTATGGGACGACCCCGCGCAAAACTCCTCCGAACAGCCCATCGCAGCCTGATTTCCCACCTCCCCCATGCTCAGCCGAGTCGCAGACAGCATTTACTGGATGGCACGTTATGTCGAACGTGCGGAAAACCTCTCCCGCCTCCTGCTTTCCACCCAGGACCTCCTGCTGGACGCCGGGGCCGAAGGCAGGCTGGATGAAAGCCAGTTCTGGCAGCCCATCCTGGCCACCACCGGGGACGAGGAGGCCTACGCCGCCGTCCACAAAAAGATCAAAGGCAGGGACGTGGCAGACTTCCTCGCCCTGCGCCCGGAGAACCCAAACTCCATCCTCAACTGCATCCGCGCCGCGCGTGAAAACGCCCGCACCGTGCGGGACCAGATCTCCGACGAGCTGTGGGAGTGCCTCAACGGCCTGAAGCTCTTCGTCGAATCCGCCGAAGGCAAGAGCACCTACCGCAACCAAAGCGCCGCCTTCTACGAGCGCGTCCTGCGCCGCTCGTATCAGTTCCAGGGCATTGCAGACTCCACCACGCCGCGCGGCGAGGTCTGGCATTTCCTGCGCCTCGGCACCTGCCTGGAGCGCGCCGACCAGATGTCACGCCTGCTGGACACCTGCTCAGACCTTTCCCGCGAGATGGCACCCCACCCGGAGGCCCGCCCCCTGCGCTGGGCCGCCCTCCTGCGCTCCTGCTCCGCCTGGCACGCCTTCCAGGCCCACAGCAGCAGGCTCGACCCGCACAAAATCATCGAGTACCTCCTGCTCGACGAGACCTTCCCCCGCTCCATCGCCTGCTGCATCACGGAGGTCCACCGCGCCCTCCGCGAGCTCGGCGGCACCGGCGCGCTCAGCGACATGTCCACCCCTGTGCGCCATTCCGGCCGCCTGCGCGCCGACCTCGCCTACTCCACCGTGGACGAGCTCACCACCAAGGGCCTGCATGAGTTTGTGGACGAGCTGCAGCTGCGCCTCGGTCAGATCGGCCAGTCCATTTTTGAGACCTTCGTCTTGTATCCAGACGTGCAGCTGGAGGAGGAGCCGCTCCATGCTGCGGCCCACCTTGGCGCGTTTCACGCCCACACGGCGGAGGAGGATGCGCAGGTTCAGCAGCAGCAGCAACAACAACAGCAGCAGCAGTGATGGTGTAGTCCGCACCTCTCCGCACCTCCTCCCGCCGCTGCCCCATGCGATTCCGAGTCTTCCACCGCACGCGTTACGTCTATCGCGCCCCGGTGCGCGACAGCTACAACGAGCTGCGCCTGCGCCCGGCCACCGATGACAAAAGCCGCCTGGAGTTCTTCCTGCTGAACCTCAACCCGCCAACACGGCTGCGGCACTTCCGCGACAACTTTTTCAACTACGTCCACTACTTCGAGGTGCCGGAACCCCACTCCGAGCTTTCCATCGAGGCGCAGTGTACCATCAACACCACCAGCCCCTACGACAAAGGCATCCCCACCGGCGTGCCCTTTGCCGCCCTGAAGGAAGACCCGGACGACATGCTCGCCCCCTTTGCCAAAGACAGCCAGTACGTGGAGATCTCCCCGGAGGTGTGGCGGCTCGGCATCGACATTTGCGACGGGCGTGACGACATCTTTGAAACCGCCACAGCGGTGATGCACCACATCTACAATCACTGGACCTACCAGCCCCATGTGACGAACGCCTCCACCCACATGAGCGAGGTCATGCTCGGCAAAAAAGGCGTGTGCCAGGACTTCGCCCACGTCATGATTGGCATCTGCCGCTCCCTCGGCATCCCCACCCGCTATGTCAGCGGCTACCTCTACAACGGGCCGCAGTCCCACCTGCGCGGCACCCAGGCCTCCCACGCCTGGTGCGAGGTCAACATCCCCGGCAAAGGCTGGTTCGGCCTCGACCCCACCAACGACACCTTCGCCGACGAGCGCCACATCAAGATCGCCACCGGTCGCGACTACCGCGACGCCGCCCCCATCACCGGCCACTTCGACGGCCCCCCCGGCGCCACCACCGCGCTCCAGGTGGACCTAGAAGTCCGTCGGCTCGGCAGCTAAGGCCACGCCGCTGATTGCTGCCCCTTCGCCAATCCTGCACTCCTCCCAGACTCAGGAAGCAGCCAAGACAACCAACCGGGAGGGAAGAGTCAAAGCAGGAGGAAGAAAAGCCCCCCAGCTCGGTCTAGATGGAATCACACCCCATCTCCTCAAGCATCCCCCGCTCAATCATCTCCTGCCTAGATGGCTTGGCATGATTCTACAGCGATTTGGAACATAACAGGCAAGCGACCAACGCAGCCAATGGGATCGCTCCGCCGCCGGGAATGTGACAAGCTTTTTGAGGACCAGTCAAAAAAACATCTCCGCGGAGAAGTCAGGAAACATCCAAACACCCAGCGCCAAGCAAGCAGGGCAGCCGGCCCTCCAGCCGCCGCAGTGAACGAAGCAGCCGATCACCAAGCCCCCCTCGCCCCCTTGCCCCCCAAAATCAGTCCATCAACCAAAGGCCATCCCCCAGGTTGACTCACATCCAAAGGGCTCATGAGCAACGATCTCAAAGTGGAGACCCCCCACTATGAAAACCATTGTAGCCCTCGTCGATCTCACCGACGCCTCCTCCAAAGTGCTCAACCACGCCCGGACCTTGGCGTCCGCCTTCGGCAGCGAGGTCATCTTGCTGCACGTCGTGCCGCATGAGCCCATCACTGCCGTCAGCTACGGCAATGAAATGCCGCCCATCCCCATCGAGCCTTCCCCCGACCTGATCCAGGCCGACAAAGTGAAGCTGGACGGGCTTCTCAGCTCCCTGCTCCGCGTTGGCGTACGCGCCAAGGCGCTTCAGTTCCAGGGACCCGTCGCGGAAACAGTGCTGGAGGAGACTGCGCGCCTCCACGCCGACCTCGTCATCATGGGCAGCCACCACCACGGCATGTTGTACAACCTCTTTGTCGGCAGTGTCGCCGCAGACGTGCTCCGGCACATCGAGTTCCCAGTTCTCGTCATCCCCTGTGACACGCCCAAGGAGGAGTCCCGCGCGGCAGCGGAGCGCTCTTTTCCCGGCAGCTTTCTCCGTGCCTCAGACAGCCACGGCGCACTTTTGACGCGATAAAAAAGTATGAGGCTTCTGCCAGATGCCGCTGACACCTGGGTCAGGAGATGCTCATGCCTCTGAGGCCGTTCCCCCTCCTCTCTTTCCAGAGGGCGGGCGGACCGGTCCCGGTGGTTTCTCACCATCACCATCCGCCCCCCATGAAAATCACCGTCACACTGGTCATGCCCAGCCCAGTCCAGACATCGCGCGGACCCGCCGTGTTCCGCTGGACGCACAACCCTGCCGAGCACGTCCGCCCCGCGCCCAGGGCCAAGTCCCGCCCGGTCCGTTAAAACAGCACCATTGAAATCTAGACCCGGCTCATAATCCCTCTCTTCCTCCTACTCCCGGCTGTCTCGGCTTCTGGCTCCCTCATTCCGAGAGGAGACGAAAGATCGGCGAAGGCGCATCAATCTGCGTCCCCTTAAGACAGCATCTGCCCCCTGCGCCGCACCGCAGCGCCTGCCAGCCCGTTCCGCCCGATCAACACCCTCCCCCACCCTCAGTCAGAAAGGAAACCTCTCCCATGATGAAGCTTTTCGACGACCCCCCACTGGAAGAACTCGACCTCATCCTGGAGCGGATGCAGACCCCCGACGACGAAAGGAAGGTGCAGCACGTCCTCCAAAGCATCCCAGGCATTCAGGCCGCCACCATCATCCCCGAAGGCGCCTGGATTCGCTACCAGCCGAAAAAAGTAACCAAAGAAAAAGTGGCGCAAAAACTCGCCCAGGCAGGCTTCGACTCCGTGACTTTCCAGGACTCGCTCAGCGGCCAAACCGCCGAAGTCTCACAGGATTAAGGAGACGCTGATTGAATCAAGTTCATCCAGAATGCCGAATCAATGACCAAGTTCCAAGGATGGGATGACAACCCGTTGGCCCTTGGGCATTCGGATTTCGGGCTTCCTTCCTCATTCTGGTTGCGTCATTTTTCGCCTGATTCCAGCAACCTGCATGAATCAGCATCTCCCTAAAGACACGCTGATTCACGCGCCATCACCAATCTTTCTCCTCCTCCCAGAATCAAGGAGCCATCGGCCATCAACCTCATCAGCAAATTGAGACCGATTTTCAATTAGCGAGAAGATATCAAAATCAGTACAGGGTGCCGCTTGTCGGCAGGGATTCTCTGCGCACAGGTGGGCGGCATGACCCCTCAAGCGTATCACTTCATTCATCTCATCGGCCTGATCTTTGTGTTCATTGGCTTCGGCGGACTGCTTTCCCAGGACGGCGCGCGCAAGGCGATGATGTGGCATGGCATCGGTCTGGTCATCAGTCTGGTGTCCGGCTTCGGCATGTTGGCGAAGATGGGCATCATGGACAGCATGCCGGTGTGGGTGTGGATCAAGATCGCCCTCTGGCTGGTCCTGGGCTTCCTTCCGGTGCTGGCCAAACGCCGTGTGCTGCCCGCTAAAACAGTGGTCCTGATGGCCGCTGTCGTGGGCGCTGGACTGGCCTACCTCGGCTACTTCAAGCCAGCGTTTTGACCGCGTTGTGGCGCGGAATCCCGATTCCGCGCCACCAGATGTGTCACATCAGCCTGTCCCGGCCATCGAAGACCCTGTGAGAAATGCGGTCTGGATTCTCAGACCAGTTGTTGCAGAACGGCCAGCAGATGGTTGCCGGTGGAGAAAGTGTCGGTCGTCATCATCTCGTCGGGAATCTGCAGCCCCAGCTTGCTTTCGATCTCCATGAGAAGGTCGATGGAGGCCATGGAGTCGAGGCCCAGACGGCCGAGGTCCTCGTCCATTGGCACAGCGTCTTCCGCCTTGAGAAAGCGGAGGTGCGGACGCAGCAGGTCTTGAAGCTGGGGTGCGAGGTCGATGGTGGTGTCGGTCATGTTCTGTTCGGTCCGGAAGCCTTATCAAGGCTTTGCCGCAGGCGCAAGAGGGCTGTGCCAGCAGGGAAGCTGCCAACATTCCACCACCTCACCCCTGCGGAAAGCCACTTCTGCGGGAGTTTCGTGGCTGAGGAAGGCCAGCAGGCTCGCAGTGAGGCCGTAGGCGCCGACGTTGGGCACCGCCAGGAGGTCGCCGACTTCAACGGGGGAGATTTTTTGGCTGCGGGCAAGGCTGTCCAGCGGGCTGCACAACGGACCCACAATATCCACCACATCCTCCCCCTCACGTTGCGCGGTGAAATTCTGGAGGGTGATCGCAGCCCGCGGTATGCGCCCAAGTCCAGACATGCCCCCCAGGTGATGGATGCCGGTGTCCAGGACAACGTAAGTCTTTGATCCAGATTGTTTAATATCAAGAACAGTCGTCAGCAAGGTGCCAGAACTCGCACTGAGGTAACGACCCGACTCGAAACAAAGCCGGGACCGGCCATGAAATGGAGAATTGTGCCAAATTGTCTCTATTTCCAAACGAAGCCCACCCAAATGAGACGAGGGAGTAGAGGTGGCATACGGCCACGGAAACCCACCTCCCGCGTTAATAACCCCACAATCAAACCCCAAAGCCCCAACAACCCTTTCCGCAGTCTCCAAGGCCGCGCGCGTGTTCGCCACCAGGGAGTTCGTCTGGGTGCCGAAATAAACATGCACCCCACACAGCCGAATGCCGGGCAGCTTCAACCGCGCCGCCGCACCAGGGGCCAGCAGCAGCGCCTCATTGAAACCAAACTGGCTCTCCACCCCGCTCATGGCCAGCCGGGCATCAGGGGCCTGGGCCGGGTTCACGCGAAGGAGCACCTGCGCCTCCACCCCCGCCGCCTCGGCCAGGGTGGAGAGACGGGCAACATCAGTGAAGGATTCACAGGAAAACGTGCGGACACCCTGGGCGAGGGCGTTTTGGAGCAACCGCCCGCTTTTGCCCGGACCTCCCAGCACCATGTCCTGGGGGGCGAACCCCGCGTTGCACGCAGCATGAAGCTCCCCGCCCGAGGTGATTTCGGCCTGCACTCCGGCAAGGCGCAGCTCCCGCGCGATGGCGGGGAGGGGGTTGGCCTTGAAGGAGTAATAGAGGCCTGCATCAGCCGGGAGCGCCGCCCGCAGATCGGCCGCCCGCGCGGCCACGGCGTCCAGATCGTAGGCGAACAGGGGAGAGCCGTGGGTGGCAATGAGTTTTTGGGCGAGGCCGGGGTTCATGGGTCAAAGGAGCGCCTTGAGGGCCTTGCGGTCCACCTTTTGATTTCCGGTAAGGGGGATGGCAGGCAGAAAAGTCACACGGTCGGGCACCTTGGCGGGTTCCAAAGTCTCGCTCAGGGCCAGGATCAGCTCCTTGTCGGTCATGCCTCCGGTGGATTGCACAAAGAGCACAAGCTGGTCGCGCGCCTCATCCTTCACACATCCCGCCATGGTGATCTGCGGCAGCCGGCAGGCCGCCTCTTCCACCTCGGCCGGGCTGAGGCGGTGGCCTTTGTGTTTGATGAGGAAATCGCCCCGGCCATGGAAGTAGAGGAAGCCAGCGGCATCCACGCTGCCCTGGTCGCCGCTCACAAGCACACGGGAGTGTCCCTCGCCCATGAAGCGGTAACGCTGGGCAGTTTCCTCCGGCGCGCGCCAGTAGCCGAGGGCCAGGTGGCGGCCGCGAATGCAAAGCTGGCCGACCTGGCCGGGCGGCAGAGGCTGGCCAGCTTCATCTGCGGCAAAGACCTCGGTGCCATCAAGGGCGCGGCCGACGGAGCCTGGATGGGCCTCGATTTCCTCGGGCAGCAGGATGGAGACGCGTTTGCACTCCGTGAGGCCATACATGGGGAACACACAGGCCTGGGGAAAAAGCTGACGGAGGCTGTCGAGGTGGGTCTGGGGCAGGTGGTCGCCCGTGTTGGTCACGACGCGCAGGCGCGGCAGCGGCACGGGGCGGTAGCGCTGCATTTTGATCAGCCCGCCAAAGAGGGTGGGCACGCCGGGCAGGACGGTGATTTCCTGCGCGGCGAGGATGCGCGGCAGCTCCGGCCCGGCCATTTCCGGGCGGCCGATGAAGACCGAAGCGCCGGCCAAGGCAGCGTAAAAGAGCTGGTAGAGGCCGTAGTCAAAGGACAGCGGGAGGAAAATCGCCACACGATCCCCGGCCTGATATTGCAGGCGGGCCTGGATGGCGGCGGAGACGAAGCGGACGTTGTCGTGGGTGAGAATGACACCACGCGGGGTGCCGGTGGAGCCGGAGGTGAAGACCAGGAAGGCAGGATCCTGGTCGATGCCTGGAAAAGGAGGGGCCGCGTCACCAGAGAAGGAAGACGCGACGGCGAACTCCGCCTGCCAAAGGACAGGGATGCCGCCCAGGACGACTTGCAGGGGGGCAGTGGAGGCGTCGAGGAGGACAAGCCGGGGCTCGGTCTGCTCCAGCACGCGACGAAGGCCGTCGGCCTTGATCTGGGGATGCAGGATGACGGCGATGGCACCGATCTGCGCGGTGGCAAAGAAAAGCAGCACCACCTCGATGCTGTTTTCCACCACCATGACCACACGGTCCCCGCGCCGCACGCCCTGGGCCTGCAGCCAGGCCGCAGCGCCGGCCGTGCGCCCCCAAGCCTCCGCATAGGAGAGGCTTCGTTCTGCCTGGCGCAAATACTCGCGCTCAGGCCAGCGGCGCGCGCCCTCCCGCAGGTAAGCGGCGAGGGTCCAGCCCCCGTGGGGGCTGTCGGTGCGGGCAGAGGAGTCTTCGTTCAGCATGGGATGCAAGCCAAAACGCTAAGAGCCGCTGGCGCAGGAATCAACCCCAGCGTTGCTCTGTAGAGTCCGGCAGGACAGGCTGAGTCATGTCGATGGCACCTGCATCAATGATACCCAAAGAGCGTTTCATCACCACTGCCGACTCATAGGAATCTGGCTGTACGGCTCTCCTTGCACTTCTTCACCTGCTCAGGTGTCCCTGCCGCCACCAGCTTGCCACCTTCGGCGCCGGCTTCAGGGCCGATGTCGATGAGGTAGTCGGCCTCGGCGTAAACATCGGGGTGGTGCTCGATGACGACGACGGTGTGGCCTTCATCCA
>CAZPSQ010000274.1:0-7978 GCA_964588755.1 uncultured Prosthecobacter sp.
AAAGGTGTCAACGCGGCGGACGACCTCGGCACGGAAGGCGTCGATGCCCATCGACTGAACGGTGTATTTCAGGCGGGCGTTTTTGCGCTCGGTGCGGTTGCCGTGGTCACGCTGGGTGGTGACGACGGCCTCGATGGCGTCCACGGTGTTCGCACGCTTCACGTAAAGAAGCGGCTGGCCCAGGAAGGGGCGCGTGGCAAGCTGGCCGTGGCTCATGCCGAAGCCGCCGCCGACGGTGATGGTGTAGCCTTCGACCTGGCCGTCCACCACATGCGGCACAAGGCCCACGTCCTGGGAGAAGACGTCCACGTCATTGCAGGGCTGGATGGCCACGCCGATCTTGAATTTGCGCGGCAGGTACACCTTGCCGTAGATGGGGTCCTCGCCCTCGGGGGCCTGGGTGGCCTCACGCACGGCGGGGTTGACCTCTGGGTCCTTGATCCAGTCGTTGTCCACCTTCTCACCGTCCAGCCAGATGTCGGCATAGGCGTTGGAGCGCCAGAGGAAGCGGTTGCTGATCTCCTCGGTCAGCTTCTGGCTGTCGGCATGCACCGCATCCTTGATCGGCGCGGCCGGACCCATGGTGTTGCGCACCACGTCGCCGCAGGCGCCCATGGTGGAGAGGCCGCTATGGCACACATTATGAATGACTTCCTTCAGCCCGCCCTTGAGCACACCATGCAGCTGGATGCCCTGGCGGTTGGTCAGGCGCATGTTGCCAAAAGCCTTGGTGCACAGGTCATCGTGAATCATCCACTGCTTGGCAGTGATGCGGCCGCCGGGCATCTTGCTGCGGATCATGAAGCTCCAGGCCTTGTCCTTCTTTTCCTTGACCAGCTGCGTGCGGCGGTCACGGTCATCCTGCTGATAGGAGCCATGGTGCTTGAGAAGGATGTTCGCGTCTTCCGGGATGTTGGCGGTGCTGGTGTCGGCAAACAGCTCGGCGAGCTGGCCGCGGAGCCCGGAGGAGGCGAGTTTGAGGTCTTCGACGGAGGCTTTGGACATGGTGTGGCGTAAAAGAGGGGTTCGCAGACTCGGTCAAAATGCCGCTGAAAGCAAGCAATGCAAGCGTTATTTCCCGTAAAGTCTATCGGATTTATCTAGATTCCAGCCCCCACCCTTCCGAACACCGGTGGAATTTCAACACATCTGTTTCAAAAAAGTGTCAACAGCATGATGACAAACTTAAAGAATTGTCTAACATGTTGGACATGAATATTGCCACTCTTCGCCCGTGGTTGACCCTTCCGCGCATCGCCCTCGGCATTCCGCTGCTGCTGGCATCGTGCGTCAAACAGAGTGATTACGAAATCTTGCTAAAACAAAAGCAAGAACTTGAGGGCCAGGTGCAAATTGCCAACCAGCAGGTGGTGCAGGAACAGGCCGCCACCAAGGCCGTGCAGGCACGGATGCTTCACCTCATCAACATTCAAAGCGCCCTGCAAAAACGCGAGGAGGAGCTCCAGGCCGCGAAGGCTGAGCTCGAGGCCCTCAAAGCTGAGTTCGACAAGTTCCGGACGCAACGCCGCAGTGCCATGTCGGGGAAAAAATACCCCATGCTCACCCTCGACAGCGGCAAGGTGCTGACGAACGTGGACGTGGTCTCCGTGGACTCCACCCATTTTTCCCTCCGTCATGACGGCGGGTACATGAAGATTCCGATCGCCGAATCCAGTGATGAACTGCGCTGGGAGATCTGCTACGACGCGGAGGAGGCGAAGCGGACCGAACGCTCCCGCTTCCTGACCGAGGCAAGGCTGATGGACGAGAAGCTGGCGAAAGACAGGCTCAATCCCAAAAAGCCGCAGTCGGGGAAGGAACGCTCCACCTTCGGCCCCTCGTCGGCTGAGAAACAGGCGCGTGCGGCAGTGACCTCCCTGCGGGCCCAGCTTAACCTGGAGTATCAGGCGCTGAAAAACAAAAACCCTTCCGCCATGAAAAACATGTCGTGGAGATCAGACAGGCCGGAGGCCAGCGACATCTTCACCAGCCTGGGCGCCAGGCCCGTGATCATGGGATTCAGCCGCCTGGAGTCGCTGCGGGACGCCATCAACAGCCATTTGGCGACGCTGCAAAGCATGGGCGCCAAATTCTGATCCGGGGTCCTGCACAATTTCCGCTAGGCAAAACGATTTTTGATCGTTTCGTAAGAGAACACCACCATGACCCAACGTCTCCTCCTCGCCCTGGCGCTCCTGACCGGCACGGCATCCGCTGTCGATTTCAAAACGCAAATCGCACCGATCTTCCGCAACAAGTGCTACGCCTGCCACAGCGTGACCCGCAAGGTGAAAGGAAAGCTCGCACTGGATGACGCCGAGCTGCCGAACCAGATCGGCCCAGGGAAAAACATCATTCCTGGCGAGGCGATGAAGAGCACCATGTACATCAACTGCACGCTGCCAGATGATGACGCCGACGTGATGCCCCCGGACGGCAAGAACCGCCTGACCGCCGCCGAGCTGGACCTGCTGAAGGCCTGGATTGCCGAAGGTGCCAGTCTCACCGCCGACGGTGCCGCGCCCGCGCCTGCCCCCGCCGCAAGCCCGGCGGCCATGCCTGCGGCCGGCGGCGGCCTGACGAAATGGACCAGCAGCGACGGCAGAGTCATCGAAGCCGAGTTCATGGGCCTGCAGGGCGACGGCGTGCTGCTGAAAATGCCAGCCACAGGCGTCACCCACGTGGTGCCCCTGTCCCGCCTCTCCCCTGAAAGCCAGGCACAGGCGAAAGCGGCCAAGTAGCTCCTCCCCTGGCACACGCCACACCTTCGTCTCCACCGGATGCCGCGCGCGCCGGTGGAGATTTTTTTTGCCCCTCTCACTTCAGCACAAACTGCGACTGCGCCACGCGCTGCCCGTTGATCTGAAGGTCAATGCGGTGAACGCCAGGGTGATGCCTGCGCGTGGTGAAATCCCGGATCACCTGGCTCTTGGCGAGTTTTAGCGTGGCGCGGGCGGGCAGGTCCGCCTCGGTCCACTTAAAGACCTTCTCAAAGACGCCGCCAGCCGCTTTGACATAATGCACGACATAGTCCACGACCAGCCTCTGCGCCTGATCTGCGGTGGAGGTGATGGCGGCGGAGAGGGAAAGCCGCCCGCCCAGCGAAAGCTGCGTGGGTGCGGCCTGAAGACTCGCGCTGACTTCCGCCGCCCTGCCGAAACCAAAGAGATGCAGCGCACGCGGATGCCCGCGCTTGATCAGCGTGCGGCAGGCATGCTTGGCGATCCAGCGCAGATGGGGGCGCCCCAGGTCCCAGCCCTCCAGCAGGTGCAGCACAAAATCCGGGTGGTCCTTGGTGATGTCGTTGAGGTGGTTGGCCACCGACCGCCGCACATAGGTCGCGTCGTCATCCTTCAGCGCCTCGAGGATGGCAAGGGTGGGCGCGGGATCACGCACCAGCGCGGTGAGGCGCATGCCCCAGGGCAGGCGGGGGCGGCAGCCCTCGCTGGCCAGTCGGCGCACATGCTCATCCGAATGGCCCGCCCATTGACGCATGATCTTCAAAGCCCTGTCCTGCTCCGCCCCGATGAAAGGACGCACCGCGAACTCGGCGGAGCCGAAGGGCGTGAAGAAGGCCAGCGCCTCCATGGAAAAGTCAAAGTCGTCCCGTCCAAACGTCGCCACGAAATCACACAGGAAGATGGAGACGAAGGCATGGCCCAGCCTGGGCGCCAGCTTGCGCAGCACGGCCACCTTTTGCTGAAAGCTGCCGGGCAGCGCGGCATCCACCGCCACGGCACACTGATGCACACGCTGCATGAGGCTGCGCGCCTCCAGCCCCTCCAACGCCGTGCGCAGAAAGACTTCCTCTTTGAACTTTGCGGAGATCGCCGCGAGATCGCGCGCGATGGCACGATGGCGCGCCTCATCAAACCATTCCTTCAGCTGCGGGGCGGATTCGGATTCGTCGGACATGTCGGTCTAGGGCTGGCGGGCAAAGGCGGCGCGCATTTGCTCCAGGCTGCCCAAAGCGAGCACCACCTCATACTCAAACACCAGCCCAGGTTTCAGCGCGAAGGTCTGGATGGGGGCCACATAGCTGCAGTCGCCCTTGTTGCCATTCCTCACCCGGTAGCACGTGGCCTGCGTGGTGTGCGGCATGGAGATGCCCACCCCGTTGTCAGTGGCCCCGTCCACCCAGGCGCACCACGGCGCGCCCACCTGGATGTACTCATTGGGGAAGCCCGGGTGCTTGCGCGCCAGCTTCTGCTCCGCGTCCATGAACACCAGGGTGTCCAGCTTCGGCGCCACAAAGAGGGCGGGCAGCTCCTGATGCCGGGGCGCGTGCGCCTTTTCACCCGTGTAGGTCATCTTGAATTTCATGCGGGCCAGCCCGCCATCCAGCCGCAGCCACTGCTCCATGATGCACTCCGGCGTGAAGGCACCGGTGCCCCAGTGGCGCGGCATCGTCTTGGCATACAGGCTGGCCGCGTCGGACTTTGTCTCCAGCACGCGGGCAGGCTCGTCCTTGCAGCTTCCGCCCTGCACCGGGTTGTAGCGCCAGGGCTTGCCATGCCAGTCGCTGCCGTCCTCATCGCCATAATAGGACTGCTGCACATAGCGGCCGACGTCGAAGGCATTGAGCAGATTCTCCGGCGCGCCAGAGGCGGAGAACCAGCCGATGCACGCGCCGGCGTCCAGGTTCACGCCCAGGCGCACCTCGCCGTTGTCCAGGTACACCCAGCCCTGTTTCTGCTCCGCGCATGTCGTGGTCGTGGCAAGGAGGAGGAGGCCAAGGCAGAGTCGGTGCAGCATCCAGGACCCATGCCGCCGGACGCGCGGCACATCAAGCGGTGATGCCGCTCAGTCGCCGTAGTTGAAGGGGTCGCTGAACTTCGCGTCCGTGGTCACGGAAGTGTCCGTGAGGGTCTTCATGAAAGCGACCAGCGCAGCCTTCTGCGCCGTGGTCAGATTGAGCCGGCGCGGCGGCCCATTCGGCCCCCCGGCGCGCATCGGGCCGGACAGGTTCGGATGCGCCACCACACCGGAGTTATAAAACTCCACCACCTGCTCCAGCGTGGCAAAGCGGCCGTCGTGCATGTAGGGCGCTGTAAGCTCGATGTTGCGCAGCGACGGCACCTTGAAGAGGCCCTCATCCTGGGCCCGGCCGCTCACCTCGCCCACCCCCTTGTCCACATAGGGGTTCTCCAGGCCGTTGTTGAAGGGCGGACCCGGACCCGGCACAAAGTTGTCCGTGCCATGGCAGGCCGCGCAGTTGCCCTGCGCGGGGTTGTTGTAGATCGCCCGCCCCTGGTTCTCCTCCACGGTGAAGTTCGTGAAATTGGAGGCCACACCGAGGTCATACTTGCTCTGCGTGGAGATGATGGACCGCACAAACTGCGCCAGCGCACGGGCAATGAGATTGGAGGTGATCGTCGTCGTGCCGAAGGTCTGGTTGAACAGATCCGTGTAGTAAGGCTCGGCATTGAGGCGCGCCTCCAGCGCGGGCAGCGTCATGCCCATCTCCACCTCGTTCTGGATCGGCAGCAGCACCTGGGCCTCCAGCGTGGCCGCGCGCTCGTCCCAGAAAAAGGAGCGGCGCTGGTACCAGCGGGCGTTCGTCAGGCCCATGGAGTTCCGCCCCGTCAGCCCGCCAGCGAATCCCACGCTGAACTGCCGCGGGTCCGAAAAGCCATGCTCCGGCTGGTGGCAGGAGGCGCAGGAGATGGTGAAGTTGATCGACAGCCGCTTGTCGTAAAACAGCACACGGCCCAGCTTCGCCCCCGCGTCCGTCGTGATGTTCCCCACCGGCATGTTGTCCTGCGGCGCGATGGGGTTCACCAGAAAGGAGCCCGGCAGCGTGGGCGTGTAGTCATGCGGCGTGGCCGGAAAGAGGAGCGCCGAGGCTGTCGTGCTGGTGAGGACCGACTGCTGCGCAGCGCTGTACGACGTGCGATAAAACAACCGCGTCGTCGATGGCGCGTGCGCCAGTTGGCGCGTCAGATGACCGTTGTGGACTTTCAGCGGCTCCACATCCGTCCAGTTCACCAGATTGGGGGAGGCCTGCAACACCCAGGCATGGTTGCCAGGGTCCGTGATGCTGACCCGCGAGGTGCTGGCCTCAGCATCCGTGACCAGCGAGATCGCCGTGCCATCGGGAAGCTGCGCCTGGGCTTGAACGAGGCTGGAGAGAAGTGAAACGAGAAGGAATGTGGGGAGGGCCTTCATGGAGGTTGGTGTGGACACCCCCAGGAAGCCCTGCGCAGATAAACCCCGCCGAGGCTGCCACATGAATAAATAGTTATCTTGCCGTTTCCCGCATCAGCAGCAGCAGCGGCCGCGCCTCTCACGGCAGCATCTGCAGCCGGATGTCCTTGAAGTAAAACACGCTGCCCGGATCATGTGCCTGTAGCGCGATGCCGCCGCCCTCCGGATCAATCAAACGCCCCGCCCGCTCCTTCGGACGCGTCACGTCCGGCGGCTCCGTGTAGTCCACCACCTGCTTGCCGTTCAGCTCGATGGTGATGCGCTTGTCCCGCACGGTGACGCGAATTTGAAACCACTGGCTTTCATCCACCGGCGACTGCGCCAGATCCACCACTGCATAGAGGCTGCCCGTCTTGCGCTTCTCCTTCTTGGAGCTGTTGAGCTGAATCTCATAGCCCTTCGCCAGATGCAGGGCGGAGTCCCGCGTGGTCATGTCCGTATGGATGAAAATGCCCGAGTTCGAGTTCGGCTCGCTGCGGCAGGTGGCCTCCAGCACGAAGTTTTTAAAACGTGCGAATCCCTCGGGCAGCTTGCCGCAGAAGAACAAATGCGCGCTGGGCTTCGTGGCATTCACCCGGATGGTGCCATCCACCACCTTGAACGACTCCGGCATCACATTGGCCCGCCAGCCGGTCAGGTCCCTGCCGTTGAACAGGGAGTGCCAGGTCTCGGCGGCGGTCGCGCCTGCCCACGGCAGGGCAAGGCTGAGCAGGAAAGCGCGGAAGAGCATGGCGGAGGAACGAGATTTGACCCGCGTACTTGCATGGACACAGCATCTCGCCAAATGCGCAGGCATGCCCGCCACCTCCGACCGCCTCCATGCCTTCACCGAGTCCGTCATCCGCGCGATGACCCGCCTCTGCAACCAGCATGGCGCCATCAATCTTTCCCAGGGCTTCCCCGACTTCGATCCGCCGGAGGAAATCCTGGCCGCGCTGGAGCGCGCCACACGCGGCCCCTTTCATCAGTACGCCGTCACCTGGGGCGCGCCACGCTTCCGCCAGGCGCTGGCAAAGAAGATCAGCCACTTCTCCGGCGTGCCGGTGGACCCGGACCAGAACCTCGTCGTCACCTGCGGCAGCACAGAGGCCATGATGTGCGCCATGATGACCTGCTGCAATCCGGGGGACAAAGTGATCGTCTTCTCACCCTTCTACGAGAACTACGCCGCCGATGCCATCCTCTCCGGCGCGCAGCCCATCTACGTTCCGCTCCATCCCCCGTCCTTCGGCTTTGATCCCGATGAGCTTGCCCGCGCCTTTGCCCAGGGTGCCAAGGCCATCATCGTCTGCAATCCCTCCAACCCCACCGGCAAGGTCTTCACCCGCGCCGAGTTGGAAACCATCCTCGCCCTCGCTGAAAAGCATGACGCCTTCGTCATCACCGACGAGCCGTACGAGCACATCGTCTATGCGCCGCATCAGCACACCTACATGCACACCCTGCCCGGCGCGGAGGACCGCGTGATCGTGTGCAACTCCCTCTCCAAGACCTACTCCATCACCGGCTGGCGTCTCGGGTATGTGCAGGCCGCTCCCCACATCATCGCCCAGGCCCGCAAGGTGCATGACTTCCTCACCGTCGGCGCCGCCGCCCCCTTGCAGGAGGCCGCCATCGCCGGCCTCGAGCTGCCCGACAGCTACTACCACGGCCTGCGCGCTCTCTACACTGCCAAGCGCGACATCTTCCTCCACCACCTCCGCGCCACCGGCCTCCCCTTTACCGAGCCCCAGGGCGCCTACTACGTCCTCCTCGACATCTCCTCCCTCGG
>CAZPSQ010000275.1:0-7976 GCA_964588755.1 uncultured Prosthecobacter sp.
TAGAAGGCGATCTTGTCCGGCTGGGTGAAGGGCCGCGCCTTGAGCCATTCGAGAATGCGCTGGTGCTGGCCGTTGATGACGCTGTAGAGAGTAAGCCCCAGGGGATTGAGCTTCCGCTGAAGCGTGCGGAAGGCGTCCTTGCCACGATAGGGATTGTGCGGGGCAAAGGTGATGCAGCCGTGCTCCTCTGCCAGACGCAGGGCAAAGGCTTTGTACGCCCCCCAGGCCTTTGACTGCGGATCGGCATTGAAGACGTCTTCGGGAAGCCCTTCCAGCCCGTGCTGGCAGACGACGACGGGCCGCCTCTCCCCAGGCTTCAGGTCTTTGGGCAGGCAGAGCCAGCCCCAGGCAAACACATCCTGCCACACATCCAATGTGATTTCATGAATGGAGACCTTGCCAGTCTCCCGCACAAACCGGCTGCGTGCGTTCACCGGCAAGTTCGGGACAGGCAGGCGGCCGATGACCTCGTTCCAGAAGCGCTCGCGCTCTTTCGTCGTGTGCGCCTCGTATTCGGGCAGGGATTTGAGCGGCAGCTTCTTCCAGAACTGCTCGTTGCGCTCCATCTCCGTGGTGACGAGGAGGCGCTGGGTGAAGGCCTCCAGCTCGCGCACCATGCGCTCCTGGCGGGTGGGGTCCACTCGCACACGCTGCTCATTTTTCTGCGTGGTGATTGCCTGAATGCGTTCCACCAGCGGGCCCGCCACCGCCGCTGGCAGCAGGTGATTGACAATCTCCTTGGTTCCATCGTTTTCGTTGCAGAGCTTGAGCCAGCCCCCTGGTGCGATGGCCTGCGCGCGGGCGACCTCGGCCTTGACCGAGTCCAGCGACGGCGCGGTGATCCCTCCTGGTGCCGCCACCTTGCGCTCCCCTTCCCTGGCTTCAGGCGGACCCTGGACCTTGGGAAAACCGAGACTCTGCACCACAAGGTGACGCGGAGCAATGAGTGAGGCGACCTCCGCGTCGCCAAAGTCCCGCAGCAGGCCAAACACATTCCTGTAGATGGGCTGCGACCACACGTCCTCGCGCGGAGCGAAGTGGCCCCAGACATAGACGGAGGTGGCACGCTCATCCACAGCACCCGAGCAAAGGGCGACCAGCCCACCTTCCCCGAGACCGGCGACCAGCACGGGCAGCTTGTCCGGCCGCGTGTCAAACCAGTCCAAAAGCGCCAGCGTCTTCTGCACCTCATAGCCGATGATGTGGCGCCCCAGCTCGTACGCCTGACGATAGATCCACTCGCGGTGCGGGATGTTCGTCTTGACTCCGTATTTGGAGTTGGTGCTGAACTCACTGCCTCGGCCGACCAACGCAGGCAGGATGATCTCGCACCCGCTGTAGGCCAGCATGGCGTCATTCGCCAGTTTCTCCGGATCGGTGTCAGCATCCGGAATATAGATCACCCGGGCCACGGCTTGTTCCTTTGGCTGGATGTAAATACCCTCCCCATGCACGCCTTCAAAGACAGGCCAGCGCACGCGGAAGATCCGCGCGGTGTCCGTCTCGGCCAGCAATGCCGGAGCAGCCGTGGTGCCGAAAAGCTCCAGCGCCTTGATGGGCAGGCGCTCATCCACCATCCCAAGAATGGCCTTCAGCTTCTCACGGTCGGGCTTGCGGGTGGCTTTGGATTCCTCGATGAGGCGCAGCGCCATCTTGTCGATGCCGGCGACCATGGTGGCGGAGAAGTCGGCATTCGGCTCCAGTGGCTGGGTGCCGGGGAGGCTCTGAGCCTGGGCTTGCAGGGCTGCGACAGAGAGTAGAGAGAATAGAAGGCGTGTCATGGCTGTCCTGGAGATCCAGTGGATATCCAAACGCGTCCACTGCCGGTCGCCTTGCCATGAGGCCAGGAACAGACTGTCATCCATAGGGGGGCAGGTGCCAGCGATCCACCCGGTGCGCACTGGACGCTTCACAAACCATGAGCAGGCAGCTCATCAGCCCCGTTTACTGCTGGCGTCTCTGCTCAAACAACCAAGCCCAGAACTCTGGGTTTTCATAGGTTCGCGTCCACGAGTCATGGCCCACGCCGGGGTAGATGCTCAGCTTGACGGGGGCGTTGATCTTCTTCAGCGCGTCATGGATCTTGTGACTGTTTTCCACCGGCACGGCGCTGTCCTTGTCCCCATGGAAGATCCAGCAGGGCAGATGGGCGATGCGGTCCGCCATGACCCAGCGCACCCCTGCACCGCCGCAGATGGGAGCGATGGCGGCAAAGGTGTCTGGATACTCCATGGCCGTCTCCCAGGTGCCAAAACCGCCCATGCTGATGCCGGTAAGATACACCCGGCTGGTGTCGATGCGCTCCGTTTTGATGAGATGATCGGTGACGGCCTTCACGCCGTGGGGGTTCCAGATCTGCTTCGGCTCGCACTGGAGGCTGGCGATCACCGCTGGAAATTTCTGCCCGGTGGCGAGCAGCTTCGGCGGCCCGTGTTTCTTCAGCAGCTCCAGGTCCGTGCCGCGCTCGCCAGCGCCGTGCAGAAAGATGATGAGTGGCCACTTCTTGGCGGTGTCCGCATCATAACCTTCCGGCTTGGACAGCATGTAGCGGTAATTGACCTTGAGAACATAATCCCCGCTGTAGGATTCGGCAGTTTGTGTGTCGGCAAGAAGGCAGGACGAAGAAAAAAGGAGGAACAGTGCGGCGAGCGATTTGACCATGCCGAGATAACGCAGCAGGTGGATGCTGCCTTGCGCCGGAGGGCGCTCAGTCCGACGGCCGCGACTTCCCTGCGCCAGGGAGCGCGCTGAGGAAGAAATAACGTGGAGAGTTCAACAGATCCCCCCCCTCCCGCACGGCCATGCCAAAGAGCAGCTCCTCCAGGCGGGTGTGGGCCTGGCCGTGGTTCTTGAGGTGTTCATCCAGAAACCGGCGCAGCCGCTTGTTGGCATTGACCTCCACAGGAATGCTCCCGGCATTCAGCAGCAGCAGCACCAGAAACAGGCCGGCCACCATCATGAGGGCAACCCTTGGCACCATGACCCGGAACATGGTCAGCGCTGTGGCCACGATCACAATCAGCGTTGGCAGATAGCGGCTCATGCGGATGCAGCTTTGCCTCCATTTGAACTCGCCCAGGGCGTCCCCGGTCTGGAGCGCATGGGCGGCCTCATGCAGCGCGGTGGCCCACGCGGCAAGGGTCAGGCCCTGCGCCACATCACGCCGCAGAAACAGCCGGCGGCGCACCGGGTCAAAGTAGTCCGACACCAGCGCATTGTGCTCCACCACCTGCACATCATCCACGCCCTCCGACTTGAGGAACTTCAGCGCGATCTCGGCGCCAGTATGCGCGGTGGGCGCGCTGGCGCGGAAGCCTTTGGCCATCACGGCGGCATGACGGCCCGACGCCCAGCGGGCAAAGGCGATGCCGGCAAGAAGAACAAGGCCAAGAATGAGAAGAGGCATGGGAACAGACTCGCAGCAATACGCTGGCAGGCAAATCGAGTGTGCGGCGTTCTTGCGGCGGACGACGCGGCATGATTGAATGGAGGCATGATCATCCGGCCCGCCCTTTTTCTCCTCACCTGCTTGTGCAGCTCCCTGTCCCTGGCTGACGATGTTCTGGGACAGGGAGATTTCCGCTACCGTGTGGTGCCCGGCTGGGGCCGTGGGGCCCTGGCCCAGGTGAGTGTGAAGAACGGCCACGCCCTGGCCTTCGATGCCCAGGGGCGGCTGCTGTTTCTCACCGACGACCCCAAAAACAACGTCGTCATCCTGGACGCGGACACAGGAGCACTGATCAAACACTGGACCGCACGCATGCCCGGCGCGCACGGCATGAGCCTCGTCACCGAGGGCAGCCGTGAGGTGCTCTTCATCACCGACACACAGCTTCATGAGGTGCGCAAGCTGACGCTGGAGGGCCAGGAGCTTGCCGTTTACCCCTGGCCGGAGCAGGCCCGGCTGCATGCCAGCGCCAAGGAATACCGCCCCTCCAAAACGGTGCACTTCGCGCATGGTGATTTCTGCGTGTTCGACGGCTACGGGAAGGACTACATCTTTCACCACAAGCCGGATGGCAGCCTGCTGCGCTGGTGGGGCGGCAACCTGGGAGAGGGTGAAAACCAGCTCAAACACTGGGGGCCGCACGGCGGCGCGGTGGATGCGCGCGATCCCACGAACGCACGCATCATCATCGCCATGAGCGACCAGCAGGAGCTCAAGCGCTTCACCGTGGAAGGCACGTTTGTGGACAAGATCCCCATGCCGGGCGGCAATCCGCGCGACGTGGTCATCTGGGGTGAAAACGCCGTCGTGCCGCACCTGGGCGACCAGTGGCCGAAGGACAGGAACTCACCCGGCTTCATCTCCATCGTGGACCGCGACTGGCGCGTGGTCTCAAACATCGGCGCACCGCCAGCCTTCTACAAAGAGGACGGTGCGCTGCAGCCGATGGAGAGCGACAAGAAGACCTTCATTCATCCCCATGCCGTGGCGGTGGACGCCGCAGGAAACCTTTATGTGGCGCAGTTTTCCTCCCCTGCCGCGCCGCTGCTCAAGCTGGAGCGCGTGAAGTGACTGCAACTTTTCCGCCTGCGGAGTGTTTTCTCCCGTAATGAAGACCCTGAGCAGCAACGCGGTTGCCAAAAGCATGTCCCCACGGAAAGTCACGGGCATGCGCCCCCTCGCATTGTTATTGGCCCTCGCCATCTCCGCTTCTGCCCAGCAGCCAGTCACCCCCAAGCCGCCACCCGCACCCACCCCTGGCTTGGGGCAGCCCCCAGGCCCTCCGCCGTACCGTGAGCGCAATCATGATCGTGACCGGGACCGCGATGGCGAGCGCCGCGGCCCTCCAGGCATGATGGGGGGCAAGCCGGGCCGCTTCGATGGCTTCGACAAACTCTCCGAGGACGAGAAAGCCAAGGTGCGCGCCGCTTTTGACAAAGCCTGGCAGCGCCCCGAGGTCATCGCGGCCCGAGACAAGGCCATGCTGGCCAATGAGGAAATGCGCAACAAGCTGCACGCCGCCCTGAAGGAGATTGATCCCCTGGTCGTCGGAATTTTGGAGAAGGCCAAGCCCCCCTTTCCCATGGACCAGCGCGGCCTGCCGGAAATGCCAAAGCCAGACTCGCCCGACTTTGGCCGCATGGCAGTGGCCCGCATCGGCGCGGAAATGCTGTCGGTGGCCCGCCCTGACCGCCGGGACGACACCCGCCGTTTCCACGAACGGATCATGGAGATTCCACGCATCAAGGAAGAGCTGGCCAAATTGGAGCAGATGCCCCCCGGCGAAAAAATGGAAGGCTTCAAACGCCTGCGCGACGTCTATCGTCAGGTGGCCGGGGAGGAGTTTGCCAAGCTGCGGGAGAAGCACGAAGGCTTCCGCGGTGAGGGTGGAGGCCCAGGCGGTCCGGGTGGTTTCCGTCGGCCACCGGAAGGCAGCCCACCCCCTCCTGGCCCAAAGCCGGAGCAAAAAGTCAACTGACCACCCGCAGGGCGCGGGCCAGCAGGCTGAAGCCTGCATTCATGCGCCAGGAGGTCCGGCTTCCTTCGCCAGCCATTGATCAATCTCCGCCGCCCGCCTCTTTGGGCGAATTGCCAAACGCCTCTTTCATGGCAGCCGCAGCATAGTCGCGGTTCAGCTTGGTGATCCAGCGTACGCTGATCTCCTTCGGGCAGGCAGCCTCGCACTCGTACTGGTTCGTGCAGTTGCCAAAGCCTTCCTTGTCCATCTGACGCACCATGCCCAGCGTGCGGCGGTCCTTCTCCGGCTTGCCCTGGGGCAGCAGGTTGAGCTGACCCGCCTTGGCGGAAACGAACAGCATGGCGCTGGCGTTTTTGCACGCGGCCACGCAGGCCCCGCAGCCAATGCACTCGGCGGCATCCATGGCGGCGTCCGCCACCTCCTTGCCGATCGGCAGCGCGTTCGCGTCCTGCGGGGCGCCGGTGCGCACGGTGACAAAACCACCCGCCTGCTGGATGCGGTCGAACGCGGTGCGGTCCGTCATCAGATCCTTCAGCACAGGGAAGGCACGCGCCCGGAAAGGCTCCACCCAGATGGTGTCGCCCGTGCGGAACTTGCGCATATGAAGCTGGCAGGTCGTCGTGGCCTTTGCAGGTCCGTGCGGCACACCATTGATCTGCATGGAGCAGGCCCCGCAAATGCCCTCACGGCAGTCATGGTCGAAGGCAATCGGGTCCTCCCCCTTGGAGATGAGACGTTCATTGATGATGTCCATCATTTCGAGGAATGAGGCATGATCCGGAATGTCCGGGGCTTCGATGTCCTGGAAATGGCCCGGCTTGGAACCGTTCTGACGCCAGACTTTGAGGTGGAGGTTGAGATTGGACATGGGGGCTTTGGGGGCGGACGTGAAAAACTTACTTGTAGCTGCGGACGGCAAGATGGACTTCCTCGAAGGTGAGGGGCTCCTTGTTCAGCGTGGGCTTGGCAAAGTTGCCCGTGCATTCCCAGGCGGCGGCGTAGCAGAAGTTTTCGTCATCGCGCTTCGCCTCACCATCCGGATACTGGTACTCGGAGCGGAAGTGGCCGCCGCAGCTCTCCTCGCGGTGCTGCGCGTCCAGGCAGAGCAGTTCGGCGAACTCCATGAAGTCTGCCACGCGTCCGGCCTTCTCCAGCTCGGGATTGGTGAAGTCGCCGCTGCCGGGCACCACCACGTTCTGCCAGAACTCCTCACGCAGCGCTGGGATGCGGTCCAGCGCCTCCTGCAGCCCTTCGCGGGTGCGGGCCATGCCGCATTTGTCCCAGACGAGCAGACCCAGCTCACGGTGGAAGCTGTCCACACTGCGCTTGCCTTTGTTGTTCAGCAGGCGCTTCGTCTGCGCCGTGCAGTCTTCCACGGCCTTCTTGAACTCAGGATGGTCGTTGTTGATGCTGCTGCTCTTGTCGGAGATCGGCTTCTGCGTGACGAGGTAGTTGGCGATCGTCGTCGGGATCACGAAATAGCCGTCCGCCAGGCCCTGCATCAGCGCGCTGGCGCCCAGGCGGTTCGCACCGTGGTCGGAGAAATTCGCCTCCCCCAGCACATGCAGGCCGGGCAGATTGCTCATGAGGTTGTAGTCCACCCACAGGCCGCCCATGGTGTAGTGCACGGCGGGGTAGATGCGCATCGGGCGCTTGTAGGCGCTCTCACCAGTGATGCGCTCGTACATTTCGAACAGGTTGCCGTAACGCTCGGCGATGGTCTTCTGGCTGAACTGCGTGATGGCCTCGGCAAAGTCGAGATACACACCGCGTCCGCCCGGGCCCACGCCACGGCCATCGTCGCAGGCTTCCTTGGCCGCGCGGGAGGAAATGTCGCGCGGGGCCAGGTTGCCAAAGCTGGGATACTTGCGCTCCAGGTAGTAGTCACGCGCCTCTTCGGCGATCTGGGAAGGCGCTTTGCCGCAGTCGGCGGCATTCTTCGGCACCCACACACGGCCGTCATTGCGCAGGGACTCGGACATCAGCGTCAGCTTGCTCTGGTAGTCGCCGCTGACGGGAATGCACGTCGGGTGAATCTGCGTGTAGCAGGGGTTCGCAAAGAAGGCCCCCTTCTTGTGCGCACGCCACGTGGCCGTCACATTGCAGCCCATCGCGTTCGTGGAAAGGTAGAACACATTTCCATAGCCACCCGTGCACAGCAGCACCGTGTCGCCCGCGTGGGACTCGATGGCGCCCGTGACGAGATTGCGCGTCACAATGCCCTTGGCATGGCCGTCCACGGTGATGAGGTCCAGCATTTCCATGCGGGAGTACATCTGCACACCGCCTGCGGCGATCTCCTTGTTCAGCGCGGAATACGCGCCAAGCAGAAGCTGCTGCCCAGTCTGGCCACGGGCATAGAAAGTGCGGCTCACCTGCGCGCCGCCGAAGCTGCGGTTTGCCAGCATGCCGCCGTACTCACGGGCAAAGGGCACGCCCTGGGCCACGCACTGGTCGATGATGTTCACGCTGACCTCGGCCAGACGGTGCACGTTGGCCTCGCGGGCGCGGAAGTCGCCGCCCTTCACCGTGTCATAGAAAAGACGGTGC
>CAZPSQ010000276.1:0-7966 GCA_964588755.1 uncultured Prosthecobacter sp.
ATCTGCGCCGGCACGGCGATGCGCTGGCCGGAGGAGATCACAGACTTGGCCGCGTTGCGCGCATACACGCTCGGCGTGGCCAGCACCTTGAAGTCCTTGTTGCCGTCCACCAGCTTGATGTAGTTGCTCAGGGAGCCGATCGTCCCGTAGAAGTTGAGCTGGTTGAAGGAGAAATTGCTCAGGTTGGCCGGAAACTCGATGGTGCCTGCCGCGGCGGCGGCCCCGCCCGCCGCTGTGCTGCGGCGCACGCTGAAGTCATCCAGCAGCTTCAGAAAGTCGAAGCCGAAATTGTAGTCCCGGCCCAGGTTGAGCTGGCCGATGATGGCGGAGATGTACACCTGCTGCGGGCGCACATCCATCTCCCGCAGCAGCAGGTCAATGCGGGTGATGTGCTCCGGCGAGCCGGACACCACCAGACTGTTCGATTGCGGGTCGGCGATGAGCAGCGTCTTGCCCACCACCATGGATTCAGGCGCGCCAATCTCCTCCGGCGCGTCCAGCACGCTGCGGTTGGCGCTGGAGCCGGTGTTCATGCCGCTGCCGCCGCCGAAGTTGTTGGCCATGCCAAAGCCCGTATTCAAGTCGCCCATTCCACGATTCGCGTCCGTGGAGGGAGAATTGGAGGATGCGCCGCCGCTGCGGCGCGCGCTTTTGCTGCGGCCACCGCCGGAGGATGCGCCTCCATCGTTGGTCTGAATGTCGGTGTCCTTGGCCAGGGCATTGTAGGCCACCGGCAGAAAGTCCAGCACGTCGAGATAGCGCAGCCGCCGCTTCAGGAAGTTGGCGTTGTTGTCCTCCTTGTCGAGCTTGGCCACCAACCCACGGATGAAGGTGATGTCCACCGGGCGGCCGATGACCAGCAGCTCATTGGTGCGGCGGTAGGCAAAGATTTTGACCCGGGAAGTCGCCGGATTTGTGGCGGCCGTGGAGCCTGCGGTGATGGCTGCGGCGGGCAGGGCCGGGACGCCTGGGCGGCCGGCGGGATTCGCCACTGCCGCCACCGGGGCCGCTGTGGGGGCCGAGGCCGCCTGCGCCTTCTCCTCCTGGTCGAAAATTTCCGTGATGATCTCCGCCACCAGCTCCACGTCAGAGCGTTCCAGCCGGATCATTTCATTGGCGGTCTCAGCAGGCGGCACGTCCACCAGCTGGGCGATTTCGCAGATGCTGCGGATCGTGGCGCTGTTTTCGGTGATGATGAGAGCCGAGTCATTCGAGATGGGCGTCATCGCGCCATAGGCGTGCAGCTTGATGACCTGCTGAAAGGCCTTCGAGGCCTGGTCCGCCGAGATGTGCATCAGCGGCAGCACGAAGTGGCAGATCTCCTCCCCCTGTGGCAGGTCCCGCATGGAGTTGTAAACCTTCAAGCCGTCGGCAGTCGGGCTTTTGCCCCCCGCATGGTTGATGAGCTTGGCCGTGGTCGCATCCACATGGATGATGGCATAGCCGTTGAGCAGCATCGTGGCCTCGATGAAGGCCACGGCGTCCCGCTTCGTCAGCAGCTGCGGGGAAATGATGCGCAGCTGCTCCCCCTGCAATGCGGAGTCGAGAATCAGCTTTTTACCCGTGAGCTGGGTGTAGAACGGGATGATGGCCTGAATCGGCGCATTGGGAAAGTTCACCTTGATGCCGGCATCATCCCCCACGGGCACATAGGCGCCGACATTCGCCTGCCCTGGGGGCGGCAGGGCCGTGGGCGACAGCCCCGGCTGCTGCGCCTGGAGCGCGTGTCTTGCGCCCAGCAGCAAGATCACCAGCAGCAGGGCAACGCGCAGGCGGCTGGGCAACTGAGAAGGAAAGCGAAGCATGATTGTTGAAATTATATTCAATATAATAAATCCATAACAAACGGCAAGTTTTTAGTTAACACCTGTTAAAATTCATACTTTTCAGAGGCTTCTCGACTCCGCTTTTGCACCTTTTGCTGGGGGGAACGCGCGCCCTGAGTCCCCTTCCCCGTCCTTGCCCTCCCCATTTCATCCGCGTGCGGCCAGGGGCTGGGGCCGTCCGGCGGCCGGGCCACCCCAGCGGCAGCTCAGGAATCAAGGCTGCGGGGCCGCAACCTTCCCCCGTGGCTCTGGGATGCCGCGCAGGATGAGGATGGAGATGAGCGCAAAGGCCGCGGCGGTGATCGCCACATGGTGGAAGGAGCCGCTCCAGGCATGGATGAGTCCGGCCAGGCTGGTGGACAGCAGCAGCGACCACACATTGCAAAAACCCAGGATGGCCTGGAGCGTGGACCGCCGGTCCGGCGGGCAAAGCTCCGCAGTCAGGGTCAGGTCCCCCACACGGTCCAGGAACAGGCCAAAGCCAAGGACGAAGTAGGCGATGGAAAAGCCGCTGAACGAGTCCGTGAGACAAACACCGGCACAGAGCAGGATGCAGACGGAGCGCGAGAGGAAGAGCAGCACCTTGCCCCCGCTGTGGTAGCCCAGCCACGCGGCCAGCACGCTGCCCAGGATGGTGCCCACACTCTGGAAGGACACAAAGACACCCTCATCCGCCTCCGGCCTTCCCGTGGTGTGCAGGGCGTGGATGGTCAGGAAGGACACCAGCATCAGATAGCCCATGCCAGTGAACCGAGTGGCAATGAGCCGGAGCAGCCGGGGCTGCGCGGCCAGCAGCCCCGGCAGCGCGCGCAGATAGCGCCAGTAGCTGCCGATGGGCGGGTGCTGGGGACGCGGGCTGTCAGGCTCCCGCATGAACACCTGGGCCACCCAGGACACGAACAGAAAGCCAAAAACAATGAGGTGCAGCACAGCATAGCCGCGCTGCCCTGGCAGGTGCGTCAGCACCTGGTGGATCACCGCGCCTGCGCCCATGCCGATGCAGGCCTGCATGATGTAGCGCGCCGCCCAGCCGGCGGCGCGGATGCGCTCCGGCAGCATGCGCGTGACCATCTCCATCCACGCCACCACGCCCATGCCGCCCACCAGGCCGGAGAGCACCGGCGTCAGCACGACCAACGGCAGCAGCCACGGTCCCGCATCCCTGGCAAACCACAACACCAGCCCGGTGAACAAATAGGGCAGGCGCTGCAGCAGGCCAAAGACCAGCACCCAGGGCTTGAAGCGGTGCAGCCGCTCCACCACGGGCGAGACAAAGAGGCCCATCAGCGCGAAGGCCGCAGGCAGCAGCGCCGGCATGACTGCGATGATGGACGACCGCCCGCCGAGCTGCTCCACCATCTTCGGCATCACCGTCTCCGGCTGCAGAAAGGCAAGGCCGCCCATGTAGAGGCCGCCTTCCAGCCAATGACACACGAAATTCCTCCGCACAGCCTGCGGATGATGCGTGTGGGGTTGGGGGGCGGTGCTGTGGGCCATCGCTGATTTCTTGCCTTGCCTCATCGTGGCGCGCGCCGGGCCAAATGAAAGCGATTCATCCCGTCTTAACGACGCTGCGACTCAGTATCACTCTTTTGTCAAGAAAATTCCATCCGTGTTTTCTTGCACTGCGTTCCCATCGTGGTTGAATCAATGAACACCACATCAACCCCTACTTATAAACTGACTAACTCAAAACATATCCTCACTCCATGACACTCGACCCGAAACTTACGAAGCTGCTCAACGAGCAGATCAACAATGAAATGTCCTCCAGCTACATCTACCTCGCCATGGCGGCGTACTTTGAGCTGACACCGTATGCAGGCTTCGCCAAATGGATGTTCGCCCAGAGCCAGGAGGAGACCATGCACGCGCTGAAATTCTACCAGTATGTGGTGGACCGCGACGCCAAGGTGGAGCTGAAGCCCATCGCCCAGCCCCCGGCGGACTTCACCTCTCCGCTGGACGCCTTCGAGCGCAGCCTGGCCCAGGAGGAAAAAGTGACCCAGCAGATCAACGACCTCTACGATGAGGCGGAGAAGGTCAAAGACCACGCCGCCAAGAACCTGCTGCTCTGGTTCCTCAACGAGCAGATGGAGGAGGAGAAGACCGTGCGCGAGATGCTGGACCGTCTGAAGCTCGCCGGGAACGATCCTGCCAGCCTTCTTGTGCTCGACCGCGAGGCCGGAGCCCGCAAGGGCGCCCCTCCTGCAAGAGCCACTCCATGAGGCCTGATTGATCGAACTTGGTGGGCCGGTGGCTCACACCTGGGCTGATCCAAAAGACCGGTTCTCAAAACAATGTCGTCCACAGCCCCGCTCAAACGGGAGGGTGACAGAGGTTTTGGGGGCCGGTCTTCTTTTTGGCAAAGGTCTTGTCCGCCGCGGTGGCATCTCTGAGCATGCTCAGCGCAGATAGATGAACTCATTGCTCATCATCAGCGCCTGGCACAGCAACGTCCAGGTCTGCGCCTCGCGCCTGCCAGCATCCTGCTGGGTGGAGCTGAGGGAGGCCTCCGTGGCGGTGAGGAAGTCACGCGCGCGGCGCAGGTCCTCCGCAGTGGCCTCGCGGGCGTAGGCCATGCGGTACGCGAAGCGCAGGCGCTCGCTGGTGTCGCCACCCGCTTTCCCCACCCGCCGGGCAAAGGAGGCCGCGGCCCCTTTGGCCAGCTCGCTGTTCATCAGCAGCAGCGCCTGGGGCGAGACCACGGAGCTGTTGCGCAGGCCGGTGGAGGTGGCTGGATCGGGATGATCAAACTGCTGCAGGAGGTCGTAGAGATTGTTGCGGATGATCGGCATGTAGAGCGTGCGGCGCATGCTGCCGTAGGTGGTCAGATCCTTGGAGGTGTGGTTGAACACAAACTCGCGGTTGCGGCGCGGGATGGTCTTGCCGCCAATGGTGGAGTCCAGCGTGCCGCCGACATGCAGCAGAGAGTCGCGGATTTCCTCCGCCTCCAGACGCCGCACGGGGAAGCGCCAGAGCAGGCGGTTTTCCGGGTCCTGGTTGAAGGCCTTGTCCAGCCCCTCCGCCGTGGCCACGCTGGACTGCTGATAGGTGCGGGAGCTCATGATGAGCCGGTGCATGTCCTTCATGCTCCAGCCGTTGGTGGTGAACCAGCGTGCCAGCCAGTCCAGCAGCTCCGGATGGCTGGCGGCCTGCCCCAGCAGGCCGAAGTTGTCCGTGGTGGGGACGATGCCCTGGTTGAAATGCCAGGACCAAAGGCGATTGGCAATAACGCGGGAGGTCAGCGGGTGCTCAGGATTCGTCAGCCAACGCGCCAGCTCCAGGCGGCCGCTTTGCCCCGCAGGGAAGGTCTTCGGCGGCTTGACCGGCCCCTGCACCACCTGGATGAAGCCACGGGTGACAGGCTTGCCCAGCGCGAGGTGGTTGCCGCGGATGTGGACCTTCAGCTCCTGGAGAATTTTGGGGGATTCAGAGACAGCCAGCGTGGTGGGCAGGTCGGGCAGGTTGCTCTCCGTGCTCATCATGGTGTCCTTCAGGCTGCGCACGGTCTCCGCCACTTCCTTGGTGTACAGCACCATCGGCTCCGGCGGCAGCGCCAGGAAGCCCGCGTTGTTGTCCAGCGCCGCGCGCGCCTGCTGCTCGGGCGAGGCCTCCTCCTGCTTGTCCTTGCTGTCCTTTTTGACGGCCACGGGCTTCACCTTCTCCGCTGCGGCGAAGAGCGCCGTGAAATGCTCGCGCGTCTTTGCCGCGCTGCCGCTGCCGCGCACGGCCTCATGCCAGGGCTTGAACACTGGAAGGTTTTCATTCGCGGCCAGATAGACACGGCAGTTCAGCAGGATGTGCGCGCGCAGACCGTGCTTTTTCGCCACAGGCTCCACCCCGCTCAAGGTCGGCGTGGCGGGCAGTTCGGCGGCGGCCATGAGGTAGTCCACGGCATGTTCCCGCGCCTCCTTGCGCAGGGCTGCATTCGCGGCACCCTCCGCCTTGCTGACCGCGGAGCGCTGCTCTTTCAGGATGCGTTCGGAGGACTTCACAGCCGCAAAGTCATCAAAGGAGCCCAGCGGCGCCTCATACGCCGTGCTCAGCGCGCCGATGCGGTCCACGGCAAAGCTCTGCGTGCTCTTGAAGATGGCCGCCAGCGCATAGTAGTCCGTGGTTGGAATCGGGTCGAACTTATGGTCATGGCAGCGCACGCAGCCCAGCGTCAGGCCCATGAAGGCGCGGCCCATCACATCGATCTGCTCATCCACCACATCCATCGTCAGCTTCTCCTTGTCCGGCTCCGCCAGCACCTTCGCGCCCAGGTTCAGGAAGGCGGTCGCGGTCATGCGCTCATGGCGCGTGGGCACGTCCGCAGAGTCCAGCAGGTCCCCGGCAAGCTGCTCGGTGAGGAACTGGTCAAACGGCTTGTCCTTGTTCAGCGCCCGCACCACGTAGTCGCGGTAGCGCCACGCCGTGCCGAGGGCGATGTTTTCATCCAGCCCGTTCGAGTCGGAATAACGCGCCACATCCAGCCAGTGGCGGCCCCATTTTTCGCCATATTGTGGCGAGCGCAGCAGGCGGTCCACCAGCTTGGCAAAGGCGTCCGGCGCGGTGTCGGCCAGGAAGGCATCCACCTCCGCCGGTGTGGGCGGCAGGCCGGTGAGGTCAAAGGTGGCTCGGCGGATCAGCGTGCGCTTGTCCGCCGCCGGGGCCAGGGAAAGCCCCTTCTCCGCCAGCTTTTCGAGAATGAAAGAGTCGATCGGATTGGCCGCGTCAACGGCAGGCACCTTGGGCTTGGCAATCGGGCGAAAGGCCCAGTGCTTGCTGCCTTCGGCGATGTCGATCACGCGCGGCGCGCCCGCGCCGCCCTTGGCCGCCACGGCCTCGCGCGGGTCCGGCGCGCCCATCTTCACCCACTCCTCCAGCGCCTTCACCTCGGCCGCCGCCAGCGCGCCCTTCGGCGGCATCTGCATGTCCTGGTTGTGATAGCGCACGGACTCGATGATGAGGCTCTTGTCCGGATTCCCCGCGATGAGCACCGGGCCGTTGTCGCCGCCTTTCAGCATCGCATCCCGCGAGTCCAGCAGCAGGCTGCCCTTGCTCTTGCCAGACTCGGTGGAGTGGCACTCGTAGCAGCGGTTGATCAGGATGGGGCGGATGGTCTTCTCAAAGAAGGCCATCTTGTCAGCGTCTGCCGCAGGGGCGGCCTGCGCGATGCCTGCCGGCAGCGCGATGATGAGAGCGATGAAACGGGGGTGCTTCATGAGGGGAATGAGAAAAATACGGGCTGAGACAGGGCTTCTTGCTGTGGACGGAGCTTTGGCTAGGCTGGGGCATGTCCCCCGTGCTCCAGACCCTGGCCGACCTTGTGCGCATCAACAGCATCAACAGTGCCTATGATGGTGGCCCCGGTGAAAAAAATGTGGCCGCCTACGTGCGGGCCTTTTTCGAAAAGCGCGGCATCGAGGTCTGGGAGCAGGAGGTCTTCCCCGGCCGCAACAACGTCATCGCCCGCATTCCCGGCCTGAATCCCGCGCGCCGCCTCGTCTTCGAAGCCCACATGGACACCGTCTCCATCAAGGGCATGACCATCGATCCCTTCGACCCCGTCATCCGCGACGGCAAACTCCACGGCCGCGGCTCCGTCGATGACAAGGCCGGCCTCGCCGCCATGATGCACGCCGTCGCCGACATCCACGCCAGCGGCGCCCCGCCCCCCTGCGAGATCTGGCTCGCCGCCGTCGTGGATGAGGAATACTCCTTCCGCGGCGTCGTCAAGCTCTGCGAAAATCTGCAGGCCCACGCCGCCGTCGTCGCCGAGCCCACCGAGTTCAAAGCCGTCATCGCCAGCAAAGGCGTCCTCCGCTGGCGCATTCGCACCAAAGGCAAGGCCGCCCACAGCTCCAAGCCCCACCTCGGCATCAATGCCATCACCGCCATGTCCCGCGTCGTCCTCGCCCTCCAAGAGGACCACCAGCGCATGCAGGAAAAACAGCACCCTCTGTTAGGCCCCGCCACCTGCAATGTCGGCGTCATCCACGGCGGCGTGCAGGTGAATTTCGTCCCCGACGAAGCCACCATCGAGATCGACCGCCGCCTCCTCCCCGGCGAGGAGGTCGACACCGTCCTCCCACACTACCAGTCCCTCCTCGACGCCCCCATGCACCAGCACCCCGACGTCATCGCCGAACTCG
>CAZPSQ010000277.1:0-7964 GCA_964588755.1 uncultured Prosthecobacter sp.
CGCCGTCAGCGGCCTCTACTTCAGCCATCCTGAGTCCCACTACTTCGGCATCAGCGTTCTGGGCAAGGACCAGGTCGAAGACTATGCCCAGCGCAAAGGCATGACGATGGAAGAGGCTGAGAAGTGGCTTGGACCCTGGCTGGGGTATTGAGAAATTCAACTTCCTGGGATGGAGGCTCGCAGGAAAGTAACCCTAAGTCTGTGAATGGAGAAGTTGCCAGAACCGTGCAAAGGCTGATGAAACCGGCGGATGACGGGCAAAGTCACCTTTGTTGAAGCTCACGCAAAAAAGTGAGGCGGTCGTGGCCTCGACGGAGGACGTCAACCGCCGGCCGCTGGACACACCCGGAGGGCGGTTTTACGTCGAGTGGAAAGCTAGTGGTTCCATCCAGCAAAGTTGATGGATGGAACCACTAGCCTTCCGCGCCGAACCCCTTGGCCTTCTTCATACGTAAACCTTGCATCATGAGATGGGTTGTATCAGAGATTCATGGCGGGAGCCAATCACCGCCCTACAGTGGCGACTTCCATGCGCTTCGAACGCCTTGAATCCATTGCCGCCAGCGTCGTGAAGTCCACGCTGGGCTCCTTGCCTGCGGTGATCCGCAGGGAGGCGGACGCGTGCAGCATCGAACTGGTGCAGATGGCGGCGGTGCTGGATGTTGAAGACGACCTCGATCCCGACCTTCTTGGCCTTTTTGAAGGCAGCACCCGCGCCGATCCAGTCCCCGCCGCCCCGGACGAAATGCCGCGCATCCGGCTGTTCCTCGACAATCTTTGGGACGATTGCGAGGGCGATCTGAAAACCTACCGCGATGAGGTCCGCATAACGCTGCTGCATGAGCTGGGGCACTACCTCGGTCTGGATGAGGACGGCGTGACTGCTCTCGGGCTGGCGTGATCAGAGCTGGGGCGGCTGTCCTTGGATGACCTGCGTGCCAGCCAGCTGGTCGTGGTAGCAGCGGCGGTCCGACCTGAAAATGGACAGGATGTCCACAATGCCGTAGATGAAGCCGACAAAGGGAATGGCGCCGATGAGGCCGTTTACGAAGGCACGAAGCAGCACGGCTTTGACAAAACCTGCGTGTTGCGCATCCGGATACGTCACAATTCTGATGCCAATGATCCGCTTGCCCAAGGCTGGCCACGAGTGGTGAGGAACACCAAATTAATCACCGCAATGGCAGCAAATGCCACGAGGATAAGTATCGTCGGCAGTTCGGACTTTTGCATCGCCTGAGGACTGAGTGTTTCAATAACAAGCACTGGTCCGATCGCGACTGCGGCCATTATCAAACCATCCAAAAGTGCGGCGCCCAGCCGCTGGCCAGGGGTTGCGAGATCAACAGGAGCTATCAAACGACTGGGATCGAGATCAGCGCGGGGGGCTGCGTACGGATTGAAGGCGGGGGCGCTCGCAGTCATGCCTGTGGTGGTGGTGCCGGGCGTACCGCCGAAGATGGCTGACAAAGGCTGCCACTCCGCCATTCCTTCGGTCCAAAGAACATCATCGGGAAGGAAGCGGCCGGCGTGCAGGCCTGCTGAGATTTCCTTATCTTGAAATACACCGACCTGCTTACCGTCACGTGCCAGATGATATTGAGCCATAGAAGTGCTCCATACTCAGCGGCAGGCTCAATGTCGAGCAGCAAAATTTTGATGATTTGGTTATGGAAACGGATCAGGTTCCCATCTTGCGCCTGCCATGCAGCGCTTGGTAAAGCGTCAGCTCATCCACATGGTCCAGGCCGCCGCCGGCGGGCATGCCTTGGGCTAGCCGCGAGATGGAAATGCCGGCTGGGCGCAGCAGGTCGGCGATGTAACTGGCCGTGGCCTCGCCCTCCACATCGGAGCCGAGCGCCAGGATGACCTCCTCTGTGTGGAGGTCGCCCACACGCCGCACCAGGGACTCCATGCGCAGGTCCTCAGGCGTCACGTTGTCGAGGGGGGACAGGCGGCCGCCCAGCACATGATAGAGGCCCTGAAAGGCGCCGCTGCGCTCCAGCCGCAGCACGTCGGCGGCCTGTTCCACCACGCATAGCAGCCGCTGCTGGCGGCGTGGGTCGTGGCACAGCAGGCAGGCGCTGTCGTTCTCAATGAAGAAGCCGCAGTCAGGGCAGGGGGCGATGCGTTCCTTGGCCTCGTTCAGGGTGTGGGCCAGGGAGGAGATGCGCTCATCCCGCATCTGCAGCAGCCACAGCATCAGCCGCTCCGCGCTGCGCGGACCGAGCCCTGGCAGGGCCTTGAGCTGGGCCACAAGGCGTTGGATGGCGGGCGGGTAGTCGATACGCACGGAGAAAGATGGAATAGATCAAACAGAGGAGAGCTTGCGGGCGTGTTTGGACGCCTCCTTGTCGGATGCGCCCTTGCCCTTGAGCGCCGCCTCCACGCGCTCTTTGAAGTATCTCAGCGGCGCATCCTCGCGGTCATCCAGGGTGGCGCTTTTCAGGCTGTCCTGGGCCTGCTTCAGCTCGCCTTTGCGGTAATGCACCACGCCCTGCCAGAAGGCGTCGCGGGCGCGGGCTTCCTGCTCGGGCAGTGTGCCTTTTTCGGCCAGCAGCTCATACACCTCGCTCATCTGGCTGGAGCCGGGGGCGCTGACCATCTCCATCGGCCGCACCTCCACGGCATCCTTCACCAGGGCATAGGTGCGTGCGCTCAGCAGCACCTTGCTGCCATACTCGGCATTGAGGACGCAGAGCTGGGCGGAGAAGTCGAGGACCTCTCCCACGGCGCCAAAGGTTTGAAAACTGTCAGGACCAAAGAGTCCGCACATGGCGGATCCTGTGCTGAAGGCCACACCGACCTGGGCCTTTTTGCCAAAACGCTGCTCAATCTCGCGCACAAGCACGCCGAGGTGCGTGCGCAGCACTGCCGCCACCTGCGCCGTGTGCAGCGCGTGATGCTCATCGGCCAGCGGAAAGCCAAAGAGCACGCGCACCTGCCGGGCGTCGCAGTCGTCGAGATAGGCGCCACGGGTGATGAGAAACTCCGACACGCTGCGCTGAAAGTGCGTGACCAGGTCCTCAAACTGCGGCGCCTCGATGCCGGTGGACAGATCGGTGTGGTTGAGCAGGCGACACGTCAGGACGGTGACTTCGCGGCGTTCCGTCATCTTCTTTGGATTGTCCTGGGCCGCCAGTTTTTCAAATTCCGTGCTGGAAAGCCTGCCCACAAAAAGCCCGCGCATGATGTGGCGGCGGTGCCCGTTCATGGTGCCGCCCACGGCGATGCCCGCGATGCCGGCAAACCACAGCGCCAGGAGGACGGACACCGGCTCGAACAGCACACCATTCAGCGCCAGCACAGCGGAAAGCGTGAAGATCAAAAACGTGACGCCCAGCAAAAAGGCAAGCCTCCGCCATTGTGAGGTCATTTCGATGCCCACCCAGGCGCTTACAAAAGCCAGCAGGGTGTGGCAGCCATACTGCAGCCAGGCCAGCTGCTTGATCCCTTCCGCCGGGAGAATGAGGCCGCGGGCATACAGCCCGGCAAACCAGCTCCGGGTATCGTCGAACCATCCCTGGTGGTGCATGGCCAGCAGCGGAATGCAGACTAGCACCCCGATCAGCATGGTGGCGGCATGATTACGATTCATAGGAGGAAGGGGCTGGGGTGACATCGATCACCCGGCCGGTCGATGTGTCCGGATGCTGACGGCAGGCGCTCACCACAAGGTCGCTGACCCACCTGTCGGGATTGTCCACGGCATCTGCCGTGATGTGGAAACGCGTCTCCCCCGTGCTGCGGGCGACGAGGTTCAGGCCGAAGGGGTAGTCCTTGAACAATCTTGAGCACAAGGCCTCCACCGTCACCCCCTCTCGTCGCGCCCGCGTGGCAATGGCGGCGGTGGCACCCGCGTCAAAATCCAGCGTGAAGCCGTGCTCGCGCTGAAAACGCTCCGCAAACGCGTTGACCTCGCCCGCATGCGCCACGCCCAGCTCGTTCACCAGGCTGGCGGCCTCGTTGCGGAGGCGGGCCAGCACCTGCCCAGGTTTTTTGACCAGCTCGCCACTCACCGTCAGCTCAGGCAGGCCCAGGCTCGGCATTTCAAACTTGAAGTCGCGCAGCACTTTTTCCCAGGCGGTGACCAGGCCGCGCGCGCCGGTCTTCTCCTCCTCCGCCCGGCTGGCGATCTCCCGCAGCGCGTCATCCTCAAAAATGGCCTTCACTCCATAGGCGGCAAACTCACGTTCATACTGCCGGATCAGGCTGCCCTCGGAGTTTTTCATGATCTGAAACATGTCATCCGCGCTGAGGGGATCACACACCACGCGCACGGGCAGGCGGCCGATGAACTCCGCCTCAAAGCCGAAGTCGATGAAGTCCTTTGTCCGCGCCTCGCGGAACAAATGCTCCGCTGCCGTCCTGTCAGAGTCAGAGGAGACAAAGCCGATGGACTTGCGGTTGGTGCGCTTTTCGATCAGCTTTTCCAGCCCGCTGAAAGCCCCGCTCACAATGAAAAGAATGTTGCGCGTGTTCACCACCTCGCGGCCGGTGCGGCCCTTGCGGGTGTCAAACATCATCTGCATCTGGCTGCGGATGTCATTGGGTGCGTAGAGGGAGACCTCTGTCTCCTCCATCAGTTTGAGCAGTGCAGTTTGCACGCCGCGTCCGCTCACATCGCGCCCCAGGCGCTCCGGTCCGCTGCTCAGCTTGTCGATTTCGTCCAGGTAGATGATGCCATGCTCCGCCAGTTCGATGTCGCCGTTGGCCTTGGCCACAAGGTCGCGCACCAGGTCGTCCACGTCACCGCCCACATACCCTGTCTCGCTGAACTTGGTGGCGTCCGCTTTCACAAACGGCACGCCGATGAGGTCGGCAATGTGCTTCACCAGGTAGGTTTTGCCCACGCCGGTGGGGCCGATGATCAGGACATTCTGCTTGGAGAACTCAAGCCTCGGTCCCAGGGTGTCGGACTCCCGGTGCTCGCGCAGCATGCGGGCGTGGTGGTAGTGGTCGCACACGGCGGTGGCCAGCACCTTCTTGGCCTCGTCCTGGTGGATCACATAGCGGTCGAGATGGGCCTTGATGTCCGCCGGGCGATAGTTGAACTCGAAGGTCTCGCCGCGGTCCTCCTGCGGTGTGGGCTCAGGCGTGGGATCGTTGTTGGTTTCCGGGATGCGGCGTGCTCCAGGGCCGTCGATGCGGGTGAACAACACCTGGCCGCCGAGGGTGTTCTTGATGAAGTCTTCCAGCTTGCGCGTCACCTCCTCGGGTGAGGCGGGAGCCTTGGGCTTGTCGGATTCTGGAGGTTCGGACGTGGTGTCGCTCATGGAAGGGGCCTGAATGTGCGCGAGAGGAGGCCCGCTGACAAGCGGCACGATGCGTGCTGCCCGGATGGGGAGGTAGAAAGGGCGTTTTCCGGGTTGCACAGAACATGCGTCCCCTCATACTCCGCCCCCCGCATTATGTCCGCACCCGTCAAAGTCGCCGTTGTTGGCGCCAGTGGTTATTCAGGAGCCGAGCTCCTGCGCCTGTTGCTACGTCACCCCAATGCTGAACTGGTGGCGGTGACGTCGCGGTCGCTGGCTGGCAAACCTCTGTCCAAAGAGTTCCCACGTTTTCGTGGCGTCGGGGTCGCGGACTCGCTGACCTTCAGCGCTCCGGATGCGCAGGACCTGAAGGACGCCGGGGCGGAGATCGCCTTCCTGGCGCTTCCGCACGGTGTCTCCGCAGAGTATGCCATCCCGCTTCTGAAACTGGGCCTGAAGGTGATCGACCTCAGCGCAGACTTTCGCCTGCGCAGCCCGGCCGTGTATGAGGAGTTCTACGGCCACGCGCACCCGGCGCCTGAGCTTTTGGGCGAGGCCGTGTACGCGCTGCCCGAGGTGCGGGCCGAGGCCATCAAGACCGCGCGCCTCATTGCCTGCCCCGGCTGCTATCCCACCAGCATTCTGCTGCCGCTCATTCCGCTGCTGAAGGCCGGGCTGCTGTCCGACGAGCCGCTGTCTGTGTCCAGCATGAGCGGGGCCACGGGCGCCGGCCGCAAGGAGAGCATCCCCCTTCTGTTCTGCGAGGTGCAGAACAGCGTGCGCAGCTACAGCGTGCCCTCCCACCGGCACCTGAGCGAGGTCGGCCAGGAGCTGGCCCTCGCCGCCGGGCGGGACGAGGTGAAGCTCACCTTTGTGCCGCATCTGGTTCCCACCTACGCGGGCATCTGCACCACCACCTTTGCCCGGCTGAAGCCCGGTGCCACTGTGGCGGACGTGCGCACGGCGCTGCATGCGGCCTATGACCACCAGCCGTTTGTGCGTCTGCTCGGGGAAAACCAGTCCCCCGACACAAAGAACGTCACTGGCACGAACTTCATCGACATCGGCTGGGCCTACGACGCCCGTGCCGGGCAGCTCATTTTGATGAGCGTGGAGGACAACATCGGCAAGGGCGCCTCAGGCCAGGCCGTGCAAAACATGAACCTCATCTGCGGTTTCGAGGCCACCACAGGCCTGCTTAACATCTGACCTGCCGCCCGCCATGCCTGCCAAAGACAAGATCAAGGACAACAAGGACGCCAAAGAGGAGGACCCGTGCATGGGCCGCGTGCCCTTCACCGTCACCGAGGGTGGTGTCACCGCCGCGAAGGGCTTCCGCGCCTCCGCAGTGACCTGCGGCATCAAGAACCCCGAGGCCACCCGCCTCGACCTGGCGCTTATCGTTTCAGACACGCCCACCCTCACGGAGGCCGTCTTCACCACGAACAAAGTTCGCGCCGCCTGTGTGCGGGTGAGCCAGCAGCACATCAAGGACCCGGACACCCGCGCCATCATCGCCAACAGTGGCAACGCCAACGCCTGCACCGGCGTGCAGGGCATTCATGACGCCAAGGCCATGACGAAAGCGGTGGCGGAGGAGCTGGGCGTGAAGATGCGGCAGGTACTCGTCTGCTCCACCGGCATCATCGGCATGCCGCTGCCCATCGAGCGCATCCTGCCCAAGGTGCCTGACGCGGTGGCCAGCCTGAACGAAAAGGGCTCCGACGACGCCATGCACGCCATCATGACCAGCGACACGCGGCCAAAGACCTTCGCGGTCGAGGTCCCCTGTGGCAAAGGCAGCTTCCGCATCGGCGGCATTGCCAAAGGTGCAGGCATGATCTGCCCGAACATGGCCACCATGCTTTGCTTCATCACCACCGACGCCAAGGTGGCCAAGGACGAGATGCACCGCGCCATGCGCTACGCGGTGGAAAAATCCTTCAACTGCATCACCATCGACGGTGACACCAGCACGAACGACACCGTCATCGTGATGAGCAATGGCGCCAGTGGCCTGCCCACCATCAAAAAAGGCACCGCTGAGGCCGAGCTTTTCCGCTGCGCCCTGCACAAGGTCATGCTGGAGCTGGCAAAGATGATCGTCTGCGACGGCGAGCGCGTGACCAAGTTTGTTGAAGTCCGCGTGCGCAACGCCCGCACCCTGGCCGACGCGCGCAAGGCCGCCGAGGCCGTGGCCAAGTCCCTCCTGGTGAAGTGTTCTTTCCACGGCTGCGACCCGAACTGGGGCCGCATCATCCACGCCGTGGGTTACTCCGGCGCGCGAATTCGTGAGGAGCTCATCGACATCTACTTTGGCGGCCTGCAGGCCTGCAAGGGCGGGCTGGCCACCAAGACCCCCGTGGGCGAGATGGAGAAGGTGGTGAAGGAGCCCAAGTTCACCGTCACCATCGACCTGAACCTGGGCACCAGCGGCTACACCGTTTACACCAGCGACCTCTCCAAGGAATACGTGGATTTCAACAGCTCCGAGTACTCCGCCGCCATCCATGCCAAGCGTCAGAAGGGCTTTGCCTGATCGCTTCGTTCTTGTTCGATCCATTGCGTTTGCTTCCAAATTTCCCCCATGTCCGCGCTCGATGCCCAAATCACCAAGTCCGCCGTGCTCCTCGAAGCCCTGCCCTACATGCAGAGCTTCCGTGGCTGCACCTTTCTGATCAAGGTCGGCGGCAGCGCCATGGAGGACCC
>CAZPSQ010000278.1:0-7961 GCA_964588755.1 uncultured Prosthecobacter sp.
AGTGGAACGAGATCCAGGGCAGCATCGGCGAGGTCTTCGAGTGGGACGGCAAATCGACCTACATCCAGCATCCGCCCTTCTTCGCCGACTTCAGCATGACCCCCGGCGACATCGTGGAGATCAAAGGCGCACGTCCGCTCGGCATCTTTGGCGACTCCGTCACCACCGACCACATCAGCCCTGCGGGCAACATCAAGAAGGACAGCCCTGCCGGTCGTTTCCTGACCGAAAACGGCGTCATTCCGGCCGACTTCAACAGCTACGGCAGCCGCCGCGGCAACGACCTCGTCATGACCCGCGGCACCTTTGCCAACGTCCGCATCAAGAACCTGATGCTCGGCGGCAAGGAAGGCGGCAACACCCTGTTGCAGCCTGCCGGAACCGAGATGAGCATCTACGACGCGGCCGAGGCCTACAAGGCCGCAGGCACGCCGACCATCGTCATCGGTGCGGAAGACTACGGCATGGGTTCCAGCCGCGACTGGGCCGCCAAAGGCACCCGCCTCCTGGGTGTGAAGGCCGTCATCACCAAGTCCTTCGAGCGCATCCACCGCAGCAACCTTGTCGGCATGGGCGTGCTGCCCTGCAACTTCAAGAACAAGGCTGACTACGACAAGGTGAAGGATCTCACCGACGCCACCTTCGACATCCTGGGCATCAGCAATGACTTCAAGCCCATGAGCGAGGCCACCCTCCGCGTCACGGAAGCCGACGGCAACACCTTCGACATCCCGCTCATCGTCCGCATCGACACCCCCGTCGAGATCGACTACTACCGCGCCGGCGGCATCTTGCCCTACGTTCTCGCCCAGATCCTGCGCGCCAACGCTTAACCAGGAGCGCGGACCTCCGGGTCCGCAGCACTCCCGCCTCACCCAGCACGCCTCAAGTCCCCTCGGCAAACTTCTTGCCGGGGGAATCCTTGAGGCGCTGTCATTTTGATTGTCTCATCTTATGATCCGCCTCTTCGCGCGATTCTGAGCTTGGTCATTCGACATTCCCTCGTCATTCTGGTTTCGTCATTTCCCCTCTCATGAACCACTGGCTGCTCAAATCCGAACCCGACGTTTTCTCCTTCGACCACCTGAAGCAGCGGGCGAAGAAGACGGAGCCGTGGAATGGCGTGCGCAACTACCAGGTGCGGAACATGATGCGCGACCAGATGCAGGTCGGTGACCTCGGCTTCTTCTACCACTCCAGCTGCGATGTCCCCGGCATCCCGGGCATCGTCAAAATTGTGAAGGAGGCGTATCCCGATCACACGCAGTTTGATCCGTCGTCGGAGTATTTTGACAAGGGCAGCAAGCCGGAGGAGCCGCGTTGGCTCATGGTGGATGTGAAGTGGGAGGCGGACTTCAAGACCTTCGTTACGCTGGAGATGCTGCGGGAAGATCCCAAGCTGGCGGACTTGATCACGCTGCGCCGTGGGAACCGGCTTTCCATCACCCCGGTGGAGAAAAAGCACTGGGACCGCATCTGCAAGCTGGGCGGGCTGTAATCCGCTGCACGCCGCAGGACAGGAGGCGCTACTTCGTCACCACCACATCCTTCACGCTGACGGTGCCGAAGCTGAAGCCGATGCTCAGGTTGGTCTTGCCCCGGGCGAACGACGCGTGCTCATACGTCTTGGTGAAGCTGTCGCCCACCTTGAGGGTGGCCTTGGGGCCGCGCAGTTCCACGCTGACCTTGGTCCACTCGCCCAATTTGAGCTTGAGGTCTTTTTCCTGGCCAGCAGAGGTGGATTTGTGATCCTTGCTGTCTGTCGGGAAGGCGCGGATGGCGGTGCCGCGTTCGCCAAAGCCGACACGGAAGATGTGGCCGTCCTCGCCGTTCGAGGTGAAGACGATGGTCTTGTTGGCGGCGTCCGGTTTCACGGCGAACTCAATATGCGCGTCTGTGTAGGCTAGGTCGTAGAAGATGATCGGCCCGTGGTCCTTGTTCTTCTTGTACAGCTCGTCGTTCTGGGTGCAGGTGGCGGTGTTGCCTGCGAATTTCCACTCGCCACGCGAGGCGCGGCGGCCGGCGAGCTTGGGATCAGAGAAGTCGTCTTTGAGGAGCGGGGCGTCAGCGGCGAGGGCGACGGCTGTGGCTGCGAGAAGGAAAAACAGGGATCGCATGAGGGTGAGAGGTGAGAAGTCAGAGTGAGATGTCAGGGGAGGGTCTTGGCGAGGGCGTTGTAGCCTTCGCGGACGGTGCCGTCTTGGCTGATGAGGGGCTGCGGATTGGCCACCTGGCCGAGCGGGCGGACGCCGGGGAAGTCCTTGGTTTTGTCGCCCAGATCGGCCTTCATCGTCTCGGCCAGGGCCTTGAGGCGGGCCACTTGGTCGGGATTTTCGGCGGCGGTGTCCCTGGCTTCGCCGATGTCGGTTTCGAGGTTGTAGAGTTCGGCTTTGTTGAGGTGCAGTTTCCAGGGGCCGCTGCGCACTGCCTGGAGGTCGAAGCCGTGATAGTAATAAAAGGCATCGTGGCCGTGGGCGTCGTTCTGGGCGAGCAGGATGGGGGAGATGTCCCGGCCGTCGATCTTGCGGTCCTGAGGCAGCCCGGCCTTTGCGAGGGCGGCAAAGGTAGGCAGCCAGTCCATGTGGGCGGTGATGAGTTCCGTGGTGGTGTTTTCCTTCACCCTCCCCGGCCACCAGGCGAGGGTGCAGACGCGAATGCCACCCTCCAGCGTGCTGCCTTTGCCTCCACGCAGGGGTTTGTTGTTGGCGCCCTGGTTGAGAGGGCCGCCGTTGTCGCTGGTGAAGATGACCAGCGTGTTTGCGTCGAGCTTCAGTTCCCGCAGCGTGTCCAGCACCCTGCCGACGGACCAGTCCACCTCCATGACCCAGTCGTTCTGCAGGCTGCCGCCAGATTTGCCGATGTAGTCCTGGTGTGGATACAGTGGGAAATGCACGGCGTTGTGCGGCAGGTAGAGGAAGAAGGGCTCCTTCTGGTGCTCCGTGATGTATTGGACCGCCCGCTCCGTGTAGCGGCGGGTGAAGGTATGCTGCCCGGCAGCCTTCACACGCTCCACCACGTTGTGGTCATCCACCAGTGGCAGCGGCGGCTGGTCACCACGGATGCCCACCTCCGGACCATCGGCACTTTTGCCCTTGTTTTTTTTGCCGGGTTCCTGGGCCTTCGGCAGAGGCTTGTCGGGGTTGCTCTTGGCGCCCTCAGCGCGGGGTCCCATGTCATTGGAATACGGAATGCCGTAGTAGTGGTCAAAGCCCTGTGCCGTGGGCAGAAACTCGGGCTGGTCGCCCAGGTGCCATTTGCCGATGCAGGCGGTGGCGTAGCCGCTCTGTTTCAGCACCTCGGCCACAGTGACCTCCTCTGGGTTCAAACCGACTGCGGCTACCGGAAAAAGCACGTGGGGAATCGGCAGCACGCGTTTCGGGTAGCAACCCGTCATCATGGCGGCGCGGGAAGGGGAGCACACCGGTGCGGCATAGTGGCTGGTCAGCCTCATCCCCTCCCTGGCCATGCGGTCAAGCTGCGGCGTGGCCGTCTTGCCGCCAAAGGGGGCGATGTCCGCGTAGCCGAGGTCGTCGATGTTGATGAGGATGATGTTCGGCGGAGCCGCGAAGAGCGAAGGGCCGAGGGAGAAGAGGAGAGCAAAAAGCAGCTTCATGGTGGAAAGTGAGTGAGTTATTTTTTGCCCTTGCCTTTGCCCTTCGCATTGCCCGCCTTGGCAGGGACATCATCGATCAACAGCGGCTGAAACATCACATTGCCTTCGGGGATCTTGGGGGTCACGCCGTCGGCAGGGAAGGTGGTCTTCACGGCGGCCTGGAGCTGTTCGGCCAGATGCCGCTGGAAGGGGGCCTGCTCCGGCTGGTCGGCCAGATTGGTCAGCTCCTTCGGGTCGGCCATATGGTCGTAGAGTTCCTTGCCAGCATTGCCGCCGTCCCATTCGATGTAGCGCCAGCGGTCAGTGCGCAGGGCATAGCCAAAGATGCGCTTGCCGTCATCCCCTTTGGCGGCGCTGGCCCCCTGGCGCTTGAAGCCGCCGCCGCGCATCACCTGGCTCAGCACCCAGCCGCGCCCCCGGGCGTGCGTGTCCTTGAGCATGGGCACCAGACTCTGGCCTTGGAGGTTGGCAGGAGCTTTGACACCGCACAGCTCTGCAAGGGTCGGGTACAGGTCGATCAGGCCCACGGGCGCCTCCGCCACCTGGCCTTTCTGCATCCCTGGAGCCGCGATCAGGAGGGGAACGCGGGCGCTTTCCTCAAAGATGCTCTGCTTCTGCCACAGGCCATGCTCTCCGAGATGGTAGCCGTGGTCGCTGGTGAAGACGATGATGGTGTTGTCCGTCAGGCCCAGGCGGTCCAGGGCGTCCAGCACCTTGCCGGCCTGGGCATCCATGAAGCTGATGGCCGAATAGTACGCTTGAATGGTCTGGCGGCGCAGCGGGTCGGTCAGCTTGTCCTGCTCCGCCTTGTAGCTGCCCAGAGCCGGGGCGGGCAGGTCAGCCTGGTCTTCCTTGATCCCGGTGACGACAGGCATGTCGGCCTCGGGGTAGCCCTTGAACCACTTTTCCGGGGCGACGTAAGGGGTATGGGGGCGGAAGAAACCCACGGCCAGGAAAAACGGGCGGTCCTTTTCCTTGGCGCAGCGTTCCAGCACCCACTCGGCGTCCTTGGCTTGCAGGCCATCCGTGTGTTTTTCATCCGGCTGGGGGGAGGCGTACCAGCTCAAAGTGCCGCCGAAGTTGCCGGGGATGAGGGAGAAAATTTTGGGATGCTCCTCCAGCCGATCCACGCCAGCAGGATTCAGCTCCAGCTCCCAGGAGGCCGGGTCGTCGTGGCCGTTGGTGCCGATGGAGTTCGGCACGCCATAGTGGTACATTTTGCCGATGCGGGCGGCGAAGTAGCCGTCCTGCCGGAAGGCCTGGGGCAGGCTGACGGCATTCGGGATTGTCTGCCGGAAGAGCTGGGAGTTGGTCAGAATGCCGGTGGTGTTCGGGTACAGACCCGTCAGCATGGAGTTCCGGCTGGGGCCGCAGAGCGGAAACTGACAGTTGGCGTTCTGGAAACGCACCCCGCGGGCGGCCAGCTTGTCCAAATTCGGAGTTTTGACCAGAGGATGACCGTAGCAGCCCAGCGAGTTGTTCAGATCATCCGCCATCATGAACAGCACGTTCGGGCGCGGGGCCGCCTGCAGGTGGAGGGCCGAGGTGCAAAGCAGGACAAGAGGCAGCAGGGTCAGGCGTTTCATGGTGGCGCGCTAAAACGACGTGGACGCGGGCATCTTGCGGGACGCATGGCGGGTTCGTGCGCCAGCAAGCCGGGAATCGGACTGGCCCCGGCGCCTGTCCGGCAGATGCCCATAGATAAGGGCAATTTTTGGCGTCTGCCGGTCCAGCGCCGCAGAAGCACCATGAAGGCCTTGCTGGCGGGTGAGCTTGCGCACGATGTCCAGCGCGCTTGAAGAGCCGCCACCGCCTGCGCACGTTTTCACGCGTTAGCGTGAGGGTGACGTAGGGCGTTTCCCCTTCCTCACGCCACGGTGCAGATCTGCACGCCCTGCTTCAGGGATGCCAGCTTGTCCTTGCGTTTTGGGATGAACTCCTGGCCCAGGTGGCCCGTGTAGCCGGTCTCCTGAATCGCCTTGATGATGGCGGGATAGTTCAGCTCCTGCGTCTCATCGATCTCAGCACGTCCAGGCACACCGCCGGTGTGGTAGTGGGCGAAGTATTCGTGATCCCGACGGATGGTGGCTATGACGTCGCCCTCCATGATCTGCATGTGGTAAATGTCATAGAGCAGCCTGAAGTGTGGCGAGCCAAGCTTCTTGCACAGGGCCACGCCCCAGGCGCTGTGATCGTTCATGTAGTCCGGGTGGTTCACCTTGCTGTTCAGCAGCTCCATCACCAGTGTCACGCCCAGCTTCTCGCACAGCGGCATGAGGCGCTGAAGCCCGTTGGCGCAGTTTTCCAGACCCTGCTCATCGCTCATGCCTTCGCGGTTGCCGCTGAAGCAGATGACCTGTTTGAAGCCTGCCTCGGCGCTGGCCTTCAGCAGCGGCTCATAGGCCTGCATCAGCAGGTCGTGATGCTCCACGCGGTTCCAGCCTTTTGGTATGGGTCCGATTTTGACGCCTCCCGGGCCTTCGATGGTGGGAAAACTGACCATGGCGCAGTGCAGCCCGTGCTTCTTCATCGTGGCGAAGTCTGGCGGGTCCAGCAGCTCGATGGACTCCAGTCCAATCTCCTTGGCGGCGAGGCACATGTCCTCCAGGGGAATGTCCTTGTAGCACCACTTGCACACGGAGTGCCGCACCTTCCCCCCACCACTGCCTGCGGCTTTGTCCGCCGCCTCCAGATGCGTTTGCAGCATGGAGGCGATGGCGCTGACGCCGGCGAGGGTTCCAAACTGACGGCGAGAAAGTGCGGACGAATTCATCCGCGCAGCGTACACAGATTGGGGTGGGGATTCCAAGCGGAGAATGCAGGGGCGGCGGGTTTCATATCTTGCCCCTGGTTTGCTTGGGCCCAAGGGCAAGCGCGGATGCCTACAGCCTCACCGGCACGCCGTGCTCGCCGAGGTATTTTTTCACATCGGCGACTTTGTATTCGCCGAAGTGGAAGATGCTGGCCGCCAGTACAGCGTCGGCCTTGCCGTTGCGCAGCACGTCCACCATGTGGTCCAGATTGCCCGCGCCGCCGCTGGCGATCACCGGGATGGTCACGGCCTCGCTGACGGCTTTGGTGAGGCCGATGTCGTAGCCCGCCTTGGTGCCGTCGGAGTCCATGCTGGTGAGGAGGATCTCGCCCGCGCCACGGCGGCAAACTTCGGCGGCCCATTCCACGGCGTCCAGCTCGGTGGCGTTGCGGCCGCCGTGCGTGTACACCGTCCAGGAGCCGCGCTCATTGCGCTTCGCGTCGATGGCCACGACCAGACACTGGCAGCCAAAGGCCTCAGCCGCCTCGTCAATGACCTGCGGTGTCTTCACTGCCGCCGTGTTGATGCCCACCTTGTCCGCCCCGGCCAGCAGCATCTCGCGCATGTCGGCCACGGTGCGGATGCCCCCACCGACGGTCAGCGGCATGAAGCAACTGGCCGCCGTACGGGCAACGACGTCCACCATCGTCTTGCGCTCCTCATGACTGGCGGTGATGTCCAGGAAGACGAGTTCGTCGGCCCCCTGGGCATTGTAAACCTGGGCGCACTCCACGGGATCGCCCGCATCACGAAGTTGCAGGAACTTCGTGCCTTTGACGACACGGCCTTCCTTCACGTCGAGACAGGGAATGATGCGTTTGGTGAGCATGGGGAGGAGGATAGACAAAAACGGTCAAGGATTGGTCAAGGGGTCAAGATGGCTGCGCCGTCAAGTGTCGGACGCTCGAACGTACGACACTTGACCTCTTGACCACTGCTTGACCTTCTTGACTACGTTGCTCAGCCGATGGCGGCCTTCACGGTCGTCTCCAGCTTCACGATGTCCTTGGCGAAGTTGCGGATGCCTTCGGCGGTCTTCTCAGTCGCCATGGCGTCTTCGTTGAACAGCCAGCGGAAGGTCTTCTCGTCGGCGCCGATCTTCTCGATCTTCAGGGACTTCGCGTTTTCAGCGTTGAGCTTCGGCTCCAGCTTGTCCTCGCTGGCGGCGAGCTCGCCCAGCAGGCCGGGGCTGATGGTCAGCAGGTCGCAGCCGGTGAGTTCGGTGATCTCGCCCTTGTTGCGGAAGCTGGCGCCCATGACCTCGGTCTTGTAGCCGAAGTGCTTGTAGTAGTTGTAAATCTGCGTCACGGACTGCACGCCGGGATCTTCCGCGGCGGCGTAGTCCTTGCCGGTGCTCTTCTTGTACCAGTCCAGGATGCGGCCCACGAAGGGGGAGATGAGCTTGATGCCGCCTTCGGCGCAGGCCACGGCCTGGGCGAGGCTGAAGAGGAGAGTCAGGTTGCAGTTGATGCCTTCCTTCTGCAGGACTTCAGCAGCCTTGATGCCCTCCCAGGTGGAGGCGATCTTGATGAGGAC
>CAZPSQ010000279.1:0-7912 GCA_964588755.1 uncultured Prosthecobacter sp.
TGGTTCTAGTTTAGAAGGGCGGCGATAGTGCGTCAGACGGGGGGCGGGGTCAAACGGCTTTTTCCAAGCCTGTCAAGGCTTTGATTGACCGCGCTGCGGGCGCCGCTTAGGCTCCGCGCTCTGTTTCCCTCTTTATGAAACCCACCACCGCCTTGCTTTGCGCCGCGCTTGCGGCTGTCACCGCCACCCAAGCCCAGGAAGTCAAGCCCGCGCAACCTGCCGAGGCCGCCGCTGCCGCCCCCACCACCGTTCCTATGGACAAAGTCAGCTACTTCATCGGCCGTAACTTCGGCGACCAGTTCAAAAACCAGGGCATCGCCATCGACACCGCTGCCCTGATGGAAGGCATCAAGTCCGGCATGGCTGGCGAGAAGCCCAAGTACACCCAGGAAGAACTGATGGCCGCCATGCAGGCCTTTGAGAACAGCATGCGTGAAAAAGAGGCCTCCCGTGGCAATGAAGCCAAGGCCAAGGGCGAGAAGTTCCTGGCAGACAACAAGGCCAAGAAGGGCGTGACCACCACCGCCAGCGGCCTGCAGTATGAGGTGATCAAGGCAGGCGACGGCCCGAAGCCCGTGCCCACCGACCGCGTGAACGTCCACTACCACGGCACGCTGATCGACGGCAAGGTGTTCGACAGCTCCGTCGAGCGCGGCATGCCCATCACCTTCGGCGTGCAGGAAGTGATCAAAGGCTGGACCGAGGCCCTTCAGCTCATGCCTGTCGGCTCCAAGTGGCGCGTTTACATCCCCTCCACGCTGGCCTATGGCGAGCAGGGCGCGGGCGGTGACATCGGCCCGAACGAGGCCCTCATCTTCGACGTCGAGCTGCTCGGCATCGTGAAGTAAGTTCTCCTCATCACTCATCACTCTGAAAGCGGGGGCGCAGGCCCCCGCTTTTTTTGTGCTCACCTCCCGTCCGCCATGCAGCCGCGCACCCACGCCAGCCTTGCCCGCAGCCGGTCCGCCGCGCTGGTGTTTTCCAGGAGGGACTCGTCCAGAATCAGGGTGGCCACACGGTGCCGCTGGGTCTCCACCTCGGTGGTCTCAGTGGCGCCCAGGGCGCTCCACCACGCGCGCATGGCCAGGTTTTCCCGCAGGACATAGCCCACCACTCGGTGGATGCCGAGGGACAGCGCATGCACCCACAAGACGGCCAGCAGCAGGGTGCCCAGACCACGGCCTTGAAACTCATCCGCCACGGTGAAGGAAACCTCCGCCGCCTGCGGGTCGTCCTTCAGCCGCCACAGGGAGGCGCCCGCCACGCAGGGAATGTCATCCCGTGCCTCATGCAGGATGGCCCAGCCGACATGGTCCTTTTGATCAGGTGAGCAAATCTGCTCAATCAGACGCGGGTTCACCTCCCGAAAGCGTGCCCAAAACCGGAAGTACAACGCATCGGGCGACAGGCCGCGAAAAGCGGCCGCCACACCGTCCCGGTCCTCCGGCCGCAGGGAGCGCAGCAGCAGAGGCGTGCCGTCTTCCAGGACGGTGCGCAGCTCACGCTCAGGATCAAAGGCCATGCCACATGCGTGCCTCTGCTCTGCGTAAAACACAAGCGACGCTGGAGGCAGTTTACTGTGGTTTACGGTTGTTGACGATGGTTGACAGTTGTTGGCCGGACAGAGTTCGCAGGCTTTTCGAGGTTTGGAAACCACTGTCAACCACGGTAAACAACCGTACACTCCGTCTCCCCTCAGTGCCCCGGCTTCTGCGCATGAATGATCATGAGCTTCTGCCAGATCTTGCGGGAGAGGCCCGTGGTCAGGCCCTCGATCTCATCCACCGTGCTCAGCACCACGGCGTCATCGGAGCGCTTCAGGTACAGCGCCGCCAGCTTCCCCACCATGGACAGCATCTCGCTGCAGTAGTCCAGGTAGCGGATGAGCTGGTCGGGAGACAGATCATGGCTCGGCGAGGAAGGGGTGGCGATCAGCAAGCCCGCGGCACGCTGCGGGTCCTTGGTGAGCTGGTGCATGTCGATCACATGCGCCACGGAGCGCAGCTCATGCAGCGCCTTCAGGATGCGCCGCCGCCGCATGCGGTTCTCCAGGCTGGCCAGGAAGAAAATGGCCGCGCCGATGAAGATCACATCATTGATGCCGGACTCCATGACCTGGACGAACTCCAGCCAGGTGACGGAGGCAGGCTCCGGCTGAATCTTGAAGGCGAGCACCGTCACCACCACACCTGCGACCAGCAGCACAAGCAGCAGACCAATGAGGACACGGATCCAGAGGGAATGCCGCCCGGTCTCATTGACACGCTGCCGCGACTCCGCCGCGATGGCGCACAAATGCCTGGACACCTTGTGAAGGCCGGCCTGTGGAAACCGCTCCCCAATCCGCGCGGAGAGCGTCTCCACGGTGGACACCAGCAGTTCAGGGTTGAGCTGGGAGTAGTTTGGCATGTCAGCAGCGCGGCATGATGCCCCAAGCCCCCGCGTCACCGCAATTCATTTCCCTCTCCCGCCTGCTTTCGCCGGAACCAGCGGCAGCTGCTGAGGTGGAGGCCAACCCTCCCCGGCCACGGGGCAGGCCGCGCAGGCATCCGCGCCAGAAAGTCAGCAAGCTGACCGTGCGCGAGAGGTATCCCGCGTGACAATTCGGTTTCCATCGCTCACTTTGTTTGGATGACCACCCACCTCGTCGCCGGCATGCTCCGCCTGTTTTCAGGTTCCGTGGCACGCTGGCAGGGCTGCGGGCCGGACCTGCGGCAGCGCGTTTACTTCGCCAACCACACCAGCAATCTGGACGGGCCGGTGTTGTGGGCCTCCCTGCCGCCTCCCGTCCGCGTGCTCACGCGCATGGTCGCCGCCAAGGACTACTGGTCCACCAGCCGCCTGCGCATGCACCTCGCCTGCCAGGTCTTCAACGCTCTGCTGATCGAGCGCAAAAAGCCCACGCCGGAGTGCAACCCTCTGGACGATATGGTGGCCGCCCTGGGGGACCGCCACTCCCTCATCATCTTCCCCGAAGGGGGCCGCCAGACCAGCCCGGAGCCGCAGCCCTTCAAGCCCGGCCTGTTCCATCTGGCCAAAAAACGCCCGGATGTGGAGCTGGTCCCCGTCTGGATGGAGAACCTGAACCGCATCCTCCCCAAGGGCGAGGTCCTGCCCGTGCCGATGCTCGGCAGCGTCACCTTCGGCACGCCGATCCGCCTGGAGGAGGGGGAGACAAAACCGGACTTTCTCGTGCGGGCACGGGCGGCGGTGCTGGGGCTGAGGCATTGAAACTTGGCACAGACAAACCCGAATTTTATGCCACCGTTCAGAGCATGACGCGCTACCAAGACCGCATCACCGTCAATTCCGCTCAATGCGGTGGCAGACCTTGCATTCGAGGCATGCGGATTCGCGTCAAGGATGTGCTGGATCTCCTGGCGGCCAACGTCCCGGAGGAGGAAATTCTAGAAGACTACCCATATCTGGAGGCGGAAGACATTCGTGCGTGCCTGGCATTTGCCGCCGCAGAATCTGACCACCCAATTCTGGCGGCTGCCGCCTGAGATTCATATTCGATGAATTGCCTGGTCGATGCTCAGCTTCCACCTGCGCTGGCACGATTGCTGGCGGAAAGAGGACACTTTGCAAATCATGTGGCAGACATTGGTTTGCAGGATTCCGACAACAGTGTGATCTGGCAATGGGCACTTGCGCATAACGCGGTTATTTTAACCAAGGACGAGGACTTCCCTCGTCGTTCCTTGCTGAGCAGACAGGCTCCTCGCATTGTGTGGTTGCGGATCGGCAACACCAGCAAACGTGCATTGCTGGCTTGGTTTGAGCCCCTGCTGGCTCAAGTGGAAGCTGCACTGACAAATGGAGAGACTCTTGTCGAAGTTCGTTAACCCATCATGCACCTCCTCCAAGACTCCGCGCTTCTCTGGCTCCTTGGCGGCACCTTTGTGCTGCTGGTCACAGCCTCCGTCATCGGCTGGGCGCTGGCCAGGCGGGCCAGATCCGATGCCGCCAGGGCCACGATGGCCAACCTCAACGCCCGCACCAACGCGTGGTGGATGATGGTGGCCATTTTCACGGGAGCGCTGGCCACGGGGCCCAAGGGCACGGCCATCTTCTTCGGGCTGTGCTCGTTCATGGCGCTGCGGGAGTTCATCACCCTGACGCCCACGAAACCGGGGGACCACCGCACGCTGTTCTGGGTGTTCTTCATCATCACCCCGCTGCACTACTATTACCTCATCACCCAGTGGTATGGCATGTTCCTCATTTTGATCCCGGTCTATGCCTTCCTCTTTGTGCCGTTCCGCACGGTCCTCTCAGGCGACTGCGAAGGTTTCCTGGAGCGCACGGCCAAGATCCAGTGGGGGCTCATGATCTGCGTGTACTGCATCAGCCACGCGCCCGCCGTGCTGTGGCTGGACCTGCCCAATCTGCACGGCAGCAATGCCCGCCTGTTGTTCTGGTTCGTGGCCGTCGTGGAGCTGAGCGACGTGATGCAGTACGTCTGGGGCAAGACCTGCGGGAAGCACAAGATCGCCCCCGCCGTGAGTCCCAGCAAAACCTGGGAGGGCTTTCTTGGCGGCACCGCCACCACAGTCGCGCTGGGCGCGGCCTTGTGGTGGGCCACCCCCTTCACCCCGCTGGGCGCGGCCGGCATGGCGGCGCTCGTTGTGATGATGGGCTTTGCCGGCGGTCTGGTGATGTCCGCCATCAAGCGTGACCGTGGCGTGAAGGACTGGGGCGGCGCCATCGCCGGCCACGGCGGCTTCATGGACCGCATGGACTCCCTGGCCTTCGCCGCCCCGGTGTTCTTTCACATCACGGCCTACAGCTTCGGGGTGTGACGCTTGCAAGCCGGTGCCCACGTGATAATTTGCCGCCGATGACAACACTGCAGGTCAAAAATCAGATCGACGCCATGTCGGACGAGGATCGCTTTTTTGCCACCGCTTATCTGGAGCATCTGGCGAATGAGAAGGATGCAGCCCATCGAGCAGAGCTGACTGAACGCATGAACCGCATGGACCGTGGTCAGAAAATGTCGTTGGAGCAGCTCGAGCGCCTGCACATGGCTTTGGAAAACGAGGGCGTGTAAGAGACCTGCCCGACCAGCCCAAAATCGTTCTCGACGAGACTGTGCTGCACGCGGTGCTGGGAATGAGGCAGGCGGACCGCAGGCAAGCGCTGCGCATCTTCCAGCAACTGCAGCGCGAATGGTGGAAAGATGATGCTGACTACCTCATCACGGATTCAACTGGCCGCTATTTGAAGGTCAAGGCTGTGAGACCCTTTCTCGTGACATATTGGCACGACGGTCCGGTCGATGAGCTGCGGGTCGTGGCGCTCCAGCGGGTGCGTTCGTAATTGGAAAGCCGCGCCTTATGGGGAGCGTTTTACTCCCATCCATGATCCGCCGCACCCTCGCTGCTTTCGCTGTTGCCACCGTTTCGGCCTCCGCCGCGACACGGCTGGACTTTAACCGCGACATCCGGCCCATCCTCAGTGACAACTGTTTTGCCTGCCACGGCTTCGACGCCAAAAAGCGCAAGGCGGACCTGCGGCTGGACGTGCCCGAGGGCGCGTTCACGGCCATCGACGGCGTGTTCCCCATCAAGCCGGGCAGCCCAGAGCTAAGCTCCATCATCCAGCGCATGATCTCCACCGACGAGGACGAGCTGATGCCGCCGCCGCAGTCGCACAAAAAGGTCACGCCTGCGCAGATTGAAACGTTGAAGCGCTGGATCAAGGAGGGCGCGGAATACAAGAAGCACTGGAGCTTTGAGGCGCCGGTGAGGCCGTCCGTCCCGAAGGCAGCCAAAGCGTCCGTCCGGAATGCGGTCGATGCCTTCATCCAGGCCCGGCTGGCACAGGACGGGCTGCAGGCCGCGCCGGAAGCCCCCAAAGAAACACTCATCCGCCGCGTGACACTGGACCTCACCGGCCTCCCCCCCACGCTGGCGGAGATTGACGCCTTCCTGGCCGACACCAGCCCGGACGCCTACGAGAAGGTGGTGGCCCGGCTCCTGAAATCCGGGCGCTACGGCGAGCACATGGGGCGCTACTGGCTGGACGCCGCCCGCTATGCGGACACCCACGGCCTGCATCTGGACAACGAGCGCAGCATGTGGCCTTACCGCGACTGGGTCGTGCGCGCCTTCAACGACAACCTGCCCTACGACCAGTTCACCGTCTGGCAGCTTGCGGGCGACCTCATGCCCAATGCCACGCGCGAGCAGCAGGTCGCCTCCGGCTTCAACCGCTGCAACGTCACCACAAGCGAGGGCGGCAGCATCAATGAGGAGTTTGTCTTCCGCTACGCGGTGGACCGCACGGACACCACCATGGCGGTGTGGATGGGCCTGACCGCCGGCTGCGCGGTGTGCCATGACCACAAGTTCGACCCGATCTCCCAGAAGGAGTTCTACTCCATGTACGCCTTCTTCAACAGCGCCGCCGACCCGGCCATGGACGGCAACATTCTGCTGACGCCCCCCACCCTCCGCCTGAGCAGCGCCGATCAGGCGAAACAGATGGCCGAATACGATCAAAACATCGTCGCCACCCAGGCCAAGATTCGCGACTCCATCCAAAAGCTCAGCTACGTGGACCCGGCCACCCTCACGCCGCCGCCCGCCGTGACAACCAGCGAGACCGTCTGGTTCGACGACGCCTTCCCCGCAGGCGCCAAGGTGCAGTTCTCCGGCGGCGGGCCCACTCAGCTCGTCGCCAAGGACAAGGGACCCGTCTTCAGCGGCGCCGCCGCCCTGACCCGCACCGCCACCGGCGTCGCGCAGGATTACTTCTCCAGCGGTGGCAAGTTTGAAATCCCGCCGAATGGCAGGCTCAGCGTGCAGTGCTTCATCGACGAAAAAAACCCGCCCAAGGCCATCATGCTGCAGTTCCACACCGCTGGCTGGAACCACCGCGCCGTGTGGGGGGAAGAGGGCGCCATTCCCTTCGGCCAGGTGCGCACGCCTGAGAAAGTGCAGATGGGCGCGCTGCCCGAGGCCGGCAAGTGGGTGCGGCTGGAGGTGCCTGCGGAAAGGCTCGGCCTGAAGCCCGGCAGCAAGGTCAGCGGCTTTGCCTTCACGCAGTTCGGCGGCACCGTGTCCTGGGACCGGCTGGCCATGAACTCCCGGGTGGACCCGGCCAAAGACCCCCAATGGTCCTGGAAAGTGTGGGTGGAAAAAAACCAGGGCCGCCGTGTGGCCGAGCTGCCCTATGACCTTCAAACCCTGGTGCGCGGCAAAAAGGAGCCCGAATGGCCCGCCAAGGACGTCGTCCGCCTCAAGGAATGGTGGCTGGAAAATGAATACCAGGGGGCGCAGGAAATTGTGCAGGGCGCCCGCGCCGAAAAGCTGGCCCTCCAGGCCCGAAAGAAGACGCTGGAGGATGTGATCCCAGCCACCTTCATCATGGCGGACCTCCCCGAAATGCGGGAGAGCTTTGTGATGGACCGAGGCCAGTATGACAAGCCCACGGACAAGGTCACCCGCGGCACGCCGGCCGTGTTCCCCCCCCTGCCAAAGCAGGACAGCTACACCCGTCTCGATCTGGCCCAGTGGCTCGTCAGCCCGCAGCACCCGCTGACCGCGCGCGTGCAGGCCAACCGCCTCTGGCAGCAGTTCTTCGGCACCGGGCTGGTGAAGACCAGCAACGACTTCGGCTCCCAGGGCGAGCCGCCAAGCCACCCCGAGCTGCTCGACTGGCTGGCCGTGACCTTCCGTGAAAGCGGCTGGGACATGAAGCGCTTCGTCACCCTCATCGTCACCTCCCACACCTACCGGCAGAGCGCCCAGTTCTCAGCATCCGCCTCACAGTCAGACCCGGAGAACCGCCTCCTCGCGCGCGGCCCGCGCTTCCGTCTGGACGCCGAGGTGGTGCGTGACTCGGCCCTGTATGTCTCCGGCCTCCTCAGCCCCACCATGGGCGGCAGGGGGGTGAAGCCCTA
>CAZPSQ010000280.1:0-7906 GCA_964588755.1 uncultured Prosthecobacter sp.
ATTCCCTTCTCGGCCTCGTCTCCTTCAAACCCCGCGCCTTGTCGATGAGCTGCAGAAACTCGCCACGATAGCCCAGCTTGTCCCCCCCCTTGCCATCCAGCGCCAGCTTGCGCACCGTCTCCCAGCCCAGCGTGCCCTTGTAGATCGAATCCCGCAGCAGCAGGCCGAAGCCGGCCACAGCCGCGCTGAACTTGAACTCCTCCGTGCTGGCCGTCAGGGTCTTGCCCTCGTCCTTGACCGGCACTTCGATCAGCTTGCTCAGGGAGCTGTCCGGCTCCTTGTAGCGCAGCTTCACCGTCATCACCTCCCCGCTCTTCGCCGCCTCGGCAAGGTGTGTCGGCGGGACGCTGGCAGCGTTCTGCTGGTAGCGCAGATTGTCCACCAGCGGGCGGGGCTCCGTACCAGGCGGCAGATTGGCAGGCACGATTTCATACAAGGCCACCACGCTGTGGCCAGCTCCAATCTCCCCCGCATCCTTCGTGTCATCATTGAAGTCCTCCTTCGCCAGCAGCCGGTTTTCATAACCGATGAGGCGGTGGCTCCGCACGGCCGCAGGATTGAACTCCACCTGGATTTTCACATCTTTGGCGATCGTGTCCAACGTGCCGCTCATTTGCTCCACCAGCACCTTCCGCGCCTCGCTCAGGCTGTCGATGTAGGCATAGTTGCCGTTGCCCTTGTCCGCCAGAGTTTCCATCGTGCGGTCCTTCAGATTGCCGCTGCCAAAACCCAGCACACTGAGAAAGACCCCGCTCTTGGCCTTGTGGGTGATCAGTTTCTCCAGCTCCTGCGGCGAGCTGACCCCCACATTGAAATCACCGTCCGTGCACAGGACCACACGGTTCACTCCTCCCTTGATGAAGCCGGCCACCGCCTGCTCATAGGCAAGCTGGATGCCCGCGCTGCCATGCGTGCCCCCCCCCGCCTTCAGCCGTTCAATCGCCGCCAGGATCGCCTGCTTCTCCTCGCCACTCGTCGGCGGCAGGACGAGGCCGCTGCTCCCCGCATAGACCACCATGGTCACACGGTCCCCTTCCCCGAGCTGCTCGGTCAGCATCCGCAGGGACTGCTGCACCAGCGGCAGCTTGTTTGGCGCCCCCATGGAGCCGGAGACATCCACCAGAAAGACGAGGTTGCTGGCCTTGCGCTCATTCCCCAGCTCGCGTCCCTTGATGGCGATGCGCGCCAGACGGTGCTCCGGCTGCCAGGGGCACGGGGCCATCTCCACCCTCACGCCAAAGGGCTCCTTCGCCCCCGGTCCCGGCCCTTCCTCCGCCGCCGGGAAGTAATTGATCAGCTCCTCGATCCGCACCGCGTCCGCAGGCGGGATCATGCCCTGGTTCAAGAAGCGGCGCACATTGGCATAGGACGCCGTGTCCACATCGATGGAGAAGGTGGAAAGCGGCTCCCGTGCCACATCCTTCAGCTCATTCTCCACAATCCGCTGGTACGACTCGGCAGCCGGCCCCTCCGGCAGCATCCGCGGCTTCACCCCATTCCGTGGTGCAATGTTTGGCTCGAAATAGCGTGTGTCAGCATCATCCCGCTTCCTCGCTTGGACTTTCACGGGGGGAACGGATGCCAGATTGCCGGTGCTTGTTGTGCCTGTTGCCACGGGCGCCTTTCCCTCCATGCCCCTGCGGGCCGCGCCATTGTAAGGGTCCGCGCGCAGGACATCTTGATACTGCGAAATGGCCGTGTCGTAGTTGCCAAGCTCGACCGAGCTGTTTGCCAGCATGAGCCCCCCAATTGAATTCACCGGCTCTCGAGAAGTGGTAGAGGCAGCCGCCGGTCCAGCGGCGACACCTGCGGGGGGGGCCACCGCCCAGCCGCTCATGATCGTGCCAGAACCTCCCGCGTAGTCATTGCCCCCGTTGTTCCCAACCTGCGGAACTGGGCTGGCAGCAGCCTGATATCCCCCTAACCCGTAGGCGGCACGATCCTGCATCCGTTTCAGTTCCTCCACATCCCGGGTGGTCATCGTGGTGTTGCCAGACAGCACACTGGGCCTTCCGCCAGGAGCTGTCGCGGCAGGCACGGGCATGCCCGGCAGGGACGGTGCTGGCTGCCCCAGCTGCACCTGCTGGCTCACACTTTCCGCCACTGTCCGGCGCTGGCCACCCTGGGGGGACGCCCCCGGCGCAGCAGGGGACACCCGCGGCCGCACCTGATACTCCGGCTCTTGCAGCCCTCCATGTCCGTATGCCGACCCGGCATTTGCCTCCCTCTTACCCCTGCGCCCTCCCAGCTCCTGCCAGACCCACACACAGCTCAGCGTCAGGCACGCCGCGGCAGCCAGGCGCACAAGCATGGTTCCGGTCAGCCACCGGCTGGGCTTTTTCCGCCCCCCAGGGTCAGCCAGCCCTTGCCTTCGCTGCAAGGCCGGCCCTTGCGGCACGGCGCCGTTCACCGCCCCTGTCTCAGCGCTCGCCGTCGAAATAGCCGTCCCAAGCTTCAACCGCTCGCGCTGCTCATCAGTCAGCGCCAGGGAGTCATCCCGCAGTTCAGCCAGGAGAAAGGCGCAGAACGCCTTGGTGTCCTCGGCGGACTTTTGGCTTGCGGGATCCTCACGCAGCTCTGCCTCCAGTTGCAGGCGTTCTTCGGCGCTCGCTTCTTCCAGCGCCCAGGTGGTGATCTGTTCCGGTTTCATGTCAGTCAGTCAAAAAAGTTAAACAGGCAGGGGGGAGGGACACACTCAGGCCATCACGGGGTTAAGTTTCCTGGCAGCAGCAGGCCCTGCCTGCTCATGTGCCAGCCACTTCATCTTCAGCGCCGCCACACCGTGGTGGATGAGATACCCCACATTGCCGACGCTCGTCTGCATGGCGGCGCTGATCTGCTGGTAGTCCAGCCCCGCGATGAACTTCAGCCGCACTGCCTCGCGCTGCCTTGTGGGCAGGGTTTCGATCAGCTCGCGCAACGCGGCGGCCGTTTCGCGCGTCTCTAGCGCCTCATTTGGCGCGGGATCGGCGGCGGCTTCGAGGTCCAGAGTTTCCGTTTCCATGACGACAAGGCGTTGATGTTTGCGGTGGTGGTCCAGGGCACGATTGCGGCACACTGTGAACAGCCAGGGTGCCAGCTTCTCAGGGTCCAGCGTCTCCAGGTGCTGGCTAAACTTCACAAACACGTCCTGCACGATGTCCCGCGCATCCTCCAGGTTCCCCGTATGCCCGTGCGCATAGCGGATCAGCGGCCGCTCATAGCGCTGCAGAGTTTCGAGGAACAACTGGTGGGAATCGCTCATGAGTTCGTGTTCACCGTGCATCACGGCAGCATGGAAATCATCTTGGGAGAATTTTTCCCCCGTGACCAGATTCATCGCTCCATCACGGAGAGTTTGATCCTCCATGGCACGTTATGCCGTGCCTCGCCATGCTGCATGCAGGCGCTCAGCCTGCCCTTCGGAACACGTCGTGCGGACAAGGGTTCGCTCCCTGCAATTTTCAGTTTTCATTTTTCAGCTCTCAATTTTCAGTCCGCCCAGCCTTCGCCACGCACCCCAGTTTCAAATCCCCCCTGCCCCACCATGCTTCGCCCCCTCCTCCTCACATCGCTCCTGGCCCTCTCCCACACCCACGCCCAGCAGCCCGCCGCGCCTGCTGCACCTGACCACACACATTCTGGCACCACCACCGAGATCCCAGGCCTGAAGAAAGAGCTCTTCGCCGGCATCACCGAGGCCGACTTCATCAAGCTGGGGGACAAGCCCAAAACAGTGAAGCTCATCCTGGTGGCCACCTACAGCGCCGCCAACTACGGCATGAACTTCAACGGCTACTCCCACGGCAAGGCTGTCTTCACCATTCCCAAAGACTGGACCGTCGAGGTCACCTTCATCAACCCCAGCCCCATTCCGCACAGCCTCATCGTCGTCGAGAAAGACGTCACCAAAAAACTGCAGATGGGCGAGCCCTTCTTCCCCGGCGGCGGCGTCCCCAAGCCAGAAGTGGGCCTGGCCCTCACCAAGGCGGACTTCTCATTCGTCACCGACGAGACAGGCGAGTTCGCCCTCGCCTGCGGCTTCCCCGCCCACGCCATCAACGGCCACTGGCTCGCCCTCAACGTCAGCGCCGACGCCAAAGCCCCCACGCTGCAGCTCGGTGAGAAGCCTGTGGTGGAGGCCAAATAGAAAGCCGGGCCTTGACGCCCGCATCGCCGCATGATGGTATTCTCCCGATGAAGACCTTTCTTAAACTCTTTCTTCTGAGCGTGGCCGCCATCGCCCCTGCAAAGGCGGCCATCATCGGCCCGGTGGATGAATATCCCGAACTTAAAACGCTGGGTGGGAAGGTTTACACCAAAGTGAAGGTCATCAAAGCCTCCCCGCTGGAGATCCGCATCATGCATGACGGGGGCATGGCCAGCATTCCCCTTTCTCAACTGACGCCGGAAGTGCGTGCCAACTATGGCGAGGCCAACCCCGCCGCCGAGGCCAACATGGCCAAGGAGCGTCAGCAGGCTGACTCCGAGGCCTCCAAGCAGGGACGCCAGCAGCGCGAGGCCGTGCACTTTTCCCGTGTCACCGGCCTGTCCTATGATGAATGCCTGCGCGCGGTGGAAGTGCGGGACTGGGCCGAGAGCAACCCCAATGGCGGCATGGAGGGAGACATCCATTACAGCAAAGCCAAGGTGGCAAAGCAACTGGCCCTGGCCATGGACGTGTTGAACACCCGCCCCGGCGACGCCGAACGCGCGGCCCAGCAGGCCGTGTGGGACGCCGAGTCCATCGCCCGCGCCAAGGCCATGGAAGCGAGTGAAAACGCCGCCGCAGCCTCACGCACACCAGAAGAAAAAGCTGCTGCGGAGAACTTCGTGCCCGGTGTGCTGGAAATTGTGAGCGCCAAATACACGCTGCAGGGCAACCAACCGCGCAACGTGAAGAACCGCCTTCGCAAGATGGTCTCCGAAGGCCATATCGACTCCCCCGTCGCCGTCCGCGTGACGGATGCCCTGAGCGACGCCGCGATCAACCAAGGCAACAGCGTCACCAGCGCCACAGTCGTCATCACAGATGACCTCATCGCGGCCGCCGTCACCCAGGAGCAGCGCGCGGCCAACATGCTGAACGTTGTCTATATCTTCAATGGGCAGACCTACAGCAAATGGGTTCGCGAAGGCGACATGCTGGTGCTGCCGTGACCTGAGGCAATTCCACGCTGCACGTTAAACAGGAAGGGAGCTCGGACACTCTTGTCCGCCTCTGCCTCTCGCCTGAAGCGATGCCACGCTGCACGTCCATTCAACAGGGACCGAGACACAGCCCTCGTCTCCCCGCATCGCCCACCCCTTCTCTTTCCACATTCTAAATCTGCATTTCATTCACTTTCTATTTGCTCAAATCTACAACCCCGCTTACAGACTCATCCCACAATTTTCCGCGCGGTTAGCTCAGCGGTAGAGCACTGCCTTCACACGGCAGGGGTCGCAGGTTCGAACCCTGCACCGCGCACCATTTGAACAGTTCGCCACGTCGCGACATTCTGAGACAAATGGCTCATTATGAACGTTGTGGGTCAAAGTAGCACCAGTGTTCAACTGGACATTGCTCGACATGTTTTGACGGTTCTGGACGAATTCTTGCCACGTATTTTGCCCGGGTACTTCCAGACCAGGAAGCCCAGGCAATGAGGCCACCGTTTGAGCGAGCGGAAGCTGCCCGGCATCGGTGTAAACTTTCGCCGTCAAACGCATGTCGCTATGCCGCATGAGTTCCATGATCTCGCGTTGCGGCTTGCCGTTTAACGTGAGGATGGTGGCGAAGGTATTCCGCAGGGAATGGAAGTCGGCCACCCTGCCCTGTTCATCTGTGGGCGCGATGCCTGCGGCCTTGAGATCCGCATAGAAGCGCGGAAGGCGCGGAATCAGCCCCTTGAACACGCGATCATCACGACGCACAGCAGCGGGCCGGAAAGCCTGCAAAAGCTGCACCACGTTTGGATGCAGCGGCAACAGGGCTTCTTTGCCGTTCTTCGTGGTAGAAGCCCGCGCACGAATCAACGGATTGACGGCGGCAAGCTCGATGTCCCGCCATTCAAGCTTCTGCAGTTCACCACGACGCAGCCCAGTGAATGCTGCAGTGACATACACCACTGCACGCTTGCCCGAGACCTTCCGCAGCCTCTCGACCTCATCCAGGGTAAAGGCACGGCGCTTGCGAGACTCAGCGCCCTTCGTTGCCACCTTGGCGACATGGGCCAGCGGATTCACCGACAGGCGGCCGGCACCGAGCAGCCAGTTCACAAACGATGAAAGAGAAAACTGATACTCGTTGATGGTCTTGGGGTGCAGGTCCTGCTTCCCGCGCCAGGTCTCGAAGCCATCGCGGCGGATGTCCTTGGGGAAGGTCCAGGCACAGGCTTGAAACAGCTTTGTGAGCTGCTTCTTGAGTCCCTTCACATACTTGAAGGCCTTGCCCTCTTTCTCCTTGGCATCCAGGAAATCGTTCAAGTGCAAAGCCAGCTCTTTCTTGCTGGCCTCGCGCTCTGTCTTCGTGGGACCGAGGCCGTCCCGCTCAAGCTGCGCCTCTTCAAAGATCTGTTTGGCAACCTTGTTTGCGGCCTCCTTCGTGGTGCGCCGGGTCGATCCCCGCACGCGCTGCTTGGAGTTGTCGAAGTAATACCAGTAGCGGTAATAACGCTCTCCCTTGTCGCGATGAACTGAAAAAGGCATGGCTCAGAAATTGGAATCGAGGTTGTCCAAGAAATGTTTCAGGTCTTCCGGCTTCACGACGGAACGCCCACGAAGCTTATGCGCTTTGAGTTCGTGGTCATGAATCAAACGCTGAACAGTGCGGCTGCTGCGGTCAATGACGGCACCAACCTCTTTGAGTGTGAGAAAGGCTTTATCGGGTATGGACATGGATCATGGGTTGTGATGCATGCCCTCAGCAGATTCACAATGCAGGCATGCAAGTTTGCCAGCATCGTTGTGACTGCCGCTGGCTTCCTAACACGTCCCTGTCATGAAACCTTCAGCGGCGAGGAACATTCGCCGGAAGGGTCGACCCGAAAAAGCCTGAGCGCGGGGGTCTGGGGTGCGCTACTCAGAGAGATTCGTCGTAAACTCGATAAAATCGAACATACTCAGACGAACACGTCAACTCATTTCGTGGGAATGGTTTGGTTTTTTTGAAATTCGCGAAACTGTTGTACGAATTTCCGGTGATTCTCAAAGTCACTTCCATCAATGCTAGCAATGATCTTCTTGCACAATGTCTCGAGTCTGTCGGAACCTCCGACTTGAACAAGGTGACTCAATAATCGAGTGGTATTGTTGAAGTATACATCAAAAAATTTCATCTGATTTTCATCAACCGCCTTGGCTATGTTGCCTCGGACTTGATGATAGCGAACAGGCATCTCAACAACAACAGACAAGGTATAGCCCGTTGGAGCGCCTGCGCGATTGGAGGTCGAAAGAGCGATAACGGAAATGACGAACAAGGGATCATTTTCAACAACTTCAACATCACCGATACGACGTAATTCCCTAGTCATAAAACTTGTTATTTCAGCTAGATCATTCTCTGAACCTGACACCTTGAGTTGGACACGATAATGAAGCTTGTCTTCAGCACGGGTCGTTACGGCGCAAAAAAAAGCCACGACAAAAATTAGGAACAGACGTGGAATATTCATTGCGTTGTCAGGCAGAGGATGAGCGTTTATTTAAGCTCATCAATGATGCTAACAAGTGGGTCAATAACAAAATCACTAGGTTTTTAAACCTGACTTTTTGAAAGAGGGTAGAAGGAGGGTGCAATGAGCAAAATAAATGCACAAGCCCGGAGGGAGACGAGTGGCGGGGTGTCAAAGGGAACTTTTTCGACGCCCGACCACTATTCCCTTTTACCCCCCGCCACTCGTCTCCAAGCGGTCAGGAGGAGGTTTAAGCACCTCTGGCGTCG
>CAZPSQ010000281.1:0-7873 GCA_964588755.1 uncultured Prosthecobacter sp.
CACAAGCGGGGAACAGGGATGATGTTTCAAAGCTACGCGCTGTGGCCGCACCTGAACGTGGCGCAGAATGTGGCCTTCGGCCTGGAGGAGCGGAAGCGGCCGCGCAAGGAGATCGAGCAGCGTGTCGCGGAGGCGCTGGAGCAGGTGAAGCTGGCGGGGCTGGGCACACGGAAGATCCAGCAGCTCTCCGGCGGGCAGCAGCAGCGGGTGGCGCTGGCGCGCGCGCTGGTGGTCCGGCCCAAATGCCTGCTGCTGGACGAGCCGCTTTCCAATCTGGACGCGAAGCTGCGGCTGGAGATGCGGAGCGAGATCCGGGGCATCTGCAAGGAGCATGGGCTGACGGGCATCTATGTGACGCATGACCGGGATGAGGCGCTGTCCATGGCGGACCGTATCGCCATCATGGATGCCGGGGAGCTGGCGCAGGTGGGCACGCCGGCGGAGGTTTACCGCAACCCGGCCACGCGCATGGTGGCGGAGTTCATCGGTGAGACGAATTTGTTCGAGGGCCGGACGCTGGGCGCGAGCAGCCAGGAGGGATTTCATGATGTGGAGACACCTTTTGGCCAGCTCCGGGGCCGCGCCCATGACGCGGCTTGGCAGCCGTCCCCCGGCCAGCCGGTGATCCTGAGCGTGCGGCCGGAGGCGCTGACGTTTGCCAGTCTGGCGGACTCGCCCAACCGCCTCACCGGCCAGATCATGGACACGACCTACCTGGGCGCCACGGCGCAGTACCTGCTGCAGGTGCCGGGCGGGCCTGTGGTGAAGGTGTGCGAGATGAACCCCCGGGCGGTCCGCCCCCCTTCCCCGGATGAAGTCCGCGCCATGGTGGCGATGCACGATGTGGTGATCCTGCCCAAATGAGATGAAGCCGCCTCTCCAGCATCCACAAACCGGGGCCGTGCCGGCGTTTTTGCAACGCTGGCGGAAGGAGCTGGCGGTGGGGGCGGCGATGCTGCTGACGCTGACCGGCCCCTTCCTGCTGAAACCGAAGGAGGGCACGGCACCGGCGCGGTACGACCGGCGGCTTGTCATCATCACGCCGCATCATGACCGCATCCGGGAGGAGTTTGGCCGGGCGTTTGCCACGCATTGGAAGAAGACCACGGGACAGACGGTGTTCATGGACTGGCGGGTGCCGGGCGGCACATCGGAGATCGCGATGCTGATCAAGTCGGAGGCGCTGGCGTCTTTTCAGCAGCTCTGGCAGCGCAAGCTGGGCAAGCCGTGGACCCCGGCGGTGGCGCAGGCCTGCCTGAGTGCGAAGGTCGCGCCTGGAGATGCCACGCCGGAGCAGCAGGCCCGGCAGGCTTATCTGGCCTCGAATGCTGGCACGGGCATGGATTTGTTCTTTGGCGGCGGGGCGTATGACTTCGAGCAGCAGGCGAAGGCGGGCACGCTGGTGCCCGGGGATGGTGTGCGGACGGGGCTGGGCGCGCTGGTGAAAAAACACCCGGAATGGTTCGGTGAGGGCGGGATTCCCGAAAAGCTCAGCGGGGAGCCATTTCGTGATCCGCAGGCGCGCTGGTGCGGCGCGTGCCTTTCCACCAGCGGCATTGTCTTCAACCGGGATGTGCTGCGGCGCATCGGCATCAACGAGGCCCCGAAGGCGTGGGCGGATCTGGCAGATCCGCGCTACTACGGCCAGATCGCGCTGAGCGACCCGGGCAAAAGCGGCTCCGTGACGAAGGCGCTGGAGATGCTGATCCAGGAGCAGATGCAGAAGGCTGTGGGCCTGGAGAGCGCCGCGGGCGACGGCAGGCGGACGGAGGGGCAGGCCGTGGCGGCGGGCTGGAATGAGGGGCTGCGGCTGATCCTGCGCATCAGCGCGAACGCGCGCTACTTCACCGATTTCTCCACGAAGATCCCGCTGGATGTGGCGCGCGGGGATGCCGCTGCGGGGATGTGCATTGATTTCTACGGGCGGTCGGCGGAGGAGGATGTGCGGCGTGCGGACGGGACCTCCCGCGTGGGCTTTGTGTCCCCGCTGGGCGGCACCTCGATCAGCGTGGACCCCATCGGCATGCTGCGCGGTGCGCCGGACGCGGAGCTGGCCACGGCGTTCATGGAGTTTGTGCTGGGGGATGCGGGGCAGAAGCTGTGGAGCTTCCGCCTGGGGGAGGAGGGCGCGCCGCTGCGCCATGCGCTGCGCCGCCTGCCGGTGAGGCGTGACCTCCACACCCCTGAGAACACCGCCCGCATGAGCGATGGCAGGGAGGAGCCGTTTGAGCGGGCCAAGGCCTTCACCTACCATCCGGAGCGGACGGCCGCAGCGTTCAATGCCATCCGCTTCCTGGTGCGGGTGATGTGCGTGGACTCGCATGATGAGCTGCACGCGGCGTGGAAGGAGATCATCGACGCGGGCATGCCGGAGCGCGCCATCGCCGTGATGGAGGACCTGACGCGTGTGAAGTACGAGGCCGCGACAGGCAGCATCTCCAAGGTTCTGGCATCCCGTGACAAAGCGCAGGAAACCCGGCTGGCCCGTGAGCTGGGGGATGCCTTCCGCAGCCAGTTCATCCGCGCGGGCGCGGTGGCGCGGGGCGGGCTTTAAACTTTCCATCCCATGTCCCGCACCTTCTCCCTGCTGATCTTTCTGGGCATGACCGCGTTCTTCGCGTGTTTTTTTGCCTACCCGATCTGGGCGGCGCTGGAGGCGGCGTTCCGGGGGCCGGACCACAGGCTCACGCTGGACCATGTGGCGGAGGTTTTTCTGAACGAGCTGTACCGGGAGGGGCTGTGGAACTCGTTCGTCATCGCGGTGTGGACGACGCTGGGGTCGCTGGTGCTGGCGCTGCCGCTGGCGGTGTGCCATGTGCGCTTCGCCTTCCCGGGACGTGCGCTGCTGAACTCGCTGGTGCTGCTGCCGATGATACTGCCGCCCTTTGTGGGGGCCATCGGGGCCAAGGCGATGCTGGGGCAGGCGGGCGCCCTGAACAGCCTGCTCATCGGCCTGGGCCTGATGGATGCGGCGCACCCGACCGACTGGCTGGGGCAGCACCGCATGCTGGGCATCATTGTGATGGAGGTGCTGCACCTGTACCCGATCATCTACCTGAACGCGGCGGCGGCGCTGGCGAACCTGGACCCTGCGCTGGAGGAGGCGGCGGCGAACCTGGGCTGCAATGCGTGGGACCGCTTTTGGCGGGTGACGCTGCCGCTGATCATGCCTGGTGTGTTTGCCGGGGGGACGATTGTGTTTGTGTGGGCCTTCACGGAGATGGGGGTGCCGCTGCTGTTTGACTATGACCGGGTGACGGCGGTGCAGATCTTCCGCAGCATCAATGACCTCAGCGGGAACCCCTTCCCCTACGCGCTGGTGGTGGTGATGCTGGTGTTCAGCACGCTGTTTTATGTGACGGGCAAGCTGCTCTTTGGCAAATCCAGCGCAGGCGGCGGAGGGCGGGCGGCAACGGCGCGGGAGACGACGCCGCTGCGGCCGTGGCAGGGCTGGGCGTGCACGCTGCTCTTTGCCGGGGTGACGTTTCTGGCAGTGCTGCCCCACCTGGGCGTGGTGCTGCTGTCGTTCTCCCACGACTGGTATGGCACCGTCATTCCCAAGACGCTGACGCTGGAGCACTACCGGGGCGCGCTGGGGCATGAGCTGACGCTGTCATCCATCGCCAACAGTTTGAAGTATTCCTCCCTGGCGATGCTGGTGGCCCTGGTGCTGGGCATTGGCGTGGCGTATGTGTCTGTGCGCACCCGGCTGTGGGGGCGGCAGGTGCTGGATGCGATGGCCATGCTGCCGCTGGCGGTGCCGGGGATCGTGATGGCGTTCGGTTATCTGGCGATGTCACGCGAGGGGCAGCCCTTCCACTGGCTGATGCTGGGGGAGGACCCGCTGCTGCTGCTCGTCATCGCCTACGCGGTGCGGCGGCTGCCGTATGTGGTGCGGTCTGCGGCGGCCGGTTTCCAGCAGGTGAGCCCCACGCTGGAGGAGGCGGCGCAGAATCTGGGCGCGCGGCCCGGGAAGGCGTTCTGGCGCATCACCCTGCCACTGGTGGTGCCGAATCTGGTGGCGGGCGGGCTGCTGGCATTCTCCTTTGCCATGCTGGAGGTCAGTGACTCGATGATCCTGGCGCAGCAGGCCTCGCACTTCCCCATCACGAAGGCTATTTACTCCCTGGTGCTGGCGCTGGGCAGCGGGCCAAACCTGGCGTCCGCCCTGGGGGTGTGGGCCATGATTTTTCTGGGCGTGACGATCCTGGGCGCGGGGGTGATTCTCGGGAAGAAACTCGGGGCGCTGTTCCGGGGGTGATGTGGTCAGCGATCATTGCCCCAAGGCAATTTAGATTGATAAAGCCAATCCTTTAGGGCTATTTAAGCGGATGTACTTGTTTGGAAATCATGTCATTGGCAAAAGCCTGGGCTTCTGTCTGGTGCTGCTGACATTCTCCACTCCGGCAGACGCCTCCGACCGTGGCCAGCGAGCCGCGGCCATTCCGTCCGCCTCACTCTCACCAGACGAGCCGCCACCACAACGCCAGTCGTTTTTTGCCAGGGGGCTGAAGGCGCTGGAGGACAAGAAGCACGCCGAGGCGCTGGAGCTGTTCGAAAATGCGGCCGCCAGCACGGACATCCACCAGCATTCACTGGCCTGGCTGAGCGCGCAGTTCCAGGTCTGCCAGACATTGAACCTTCTGGGCCAGAAGACCGGGGCGATCGCCAAGGCCAAGGAGACCTTCAGCGCCTGCGAGCGCCACCTCGGCATGGAGGACCCGCTCACCAGCGAGGCGATGTCCCACCTGGCGTTCCTGCTGCGTCAAAGCGGCAGGCTCAAGGAGGCCGAGCCGGTGTATGCCAAAAACCTGGCCCACCTGGAGGACAGGCATGGCGATGACAGCTTCTTTGCCGCCTATGCGCGCGCCCGGCTGGCCAACCTGCTGATGGCCCTGGGCAGACTGGACGAGGCGGAGAAACTGCACCGCAGCTCCCTGCTGGCCGTCCAGACGAACCTGGAGCAGGAGGCGAGGGCGGACCATTGCTTCTTCATCACGCATCTGGGCTACTGCCTGCACATCCGGGGCAAGGCCGGTGAGGCGGCCGCGCTGATGAACCAGGGCTATGACATCATGAAAGGTGCGGACGCGCTGGCCTTCACCAACGCGGGCTCCACCCTGCGCAGGCAGGCCGAATATTTCCGTGATGCGCACCAGCTGGACAAGGCCCGGCAGGCCGGGAAGCTGTGCCTGGAGTGGGTGGCGCGGAAGGGGGACGCGGACCGCATCCACTTCTTCTACCACGACTCGGTGCAGCAGCTTTACCGCTCCATCCTGGACGCCGACGGGCTGAAGGCCCATGAGATCGACAACCACGTGGCGGAGCTGGAGCAGAAGGCGCGGGGCAGGAACTGAGGAGTCTTTCGTCAGTCGTAGCCGATGCTCTCAAACACCGCTCCGCCGAGGAGGCGCTCCCCATCATAGAGCGCGCAGATCTGCCCCGGTGTCAGGGCGCGCTGCGGTTCGTGATATTCCAGCTCGGCGCGGCCGCCGCCCAGCGGACGCAGCACGGCATTCCCGGCCGGGCAGCGGTAACGGGGCTGGGCCTGAAGGGGGCGGGCCGTTTCCAGCGGCTCTCCCGTGGTGGAGATGGAATGCAGCACGGCCTTGCGCGCCCAGAGCAGCGGGGTGTCCGTGTGCTCGATGGCGATGACGAGCTGGTTCGCCTCCGGCCGCTTGGCCACGACGACGTAGGCCTGCTTGTGCAGGGGGCTGGCCACGCCGATGCCCTTGCGCTGGCCCAGGGTGTAGAGGTGCAGGCCTTTGTGCTCTCCCAGCACCTTGCCCTCCAGATTCACGATGGGACCGGGCCTGTCCGGAACGAAGGTCCGCAGGAAGTCCTCCATCTTCACCTGCCCGATGAAGCAGATGCCCTGGCTGTCCTTCTTCTCCGCCGTGGCCAGGCTGAGCTCACGCGCCAGATCACGCAGCTCCGGCTTCAGCAGGTGGCCAATGGGGAAGTGCGCGATGCGCGCCTGCTCCGGCCGCATCATGGCGAGGAAGTAGGTCTGGTCCTTGTTCGGGTCTGCGCCGCGCAGGATGACATCCCCCCCCTGCTTGCGCGCGTAATGCCCGGTGGCGATGGCCTCAAACCCATGCTCCCGGGCCCAGTCCCAGAGGACGCCGAATTTCATCTCGCGGTTGCACATCACGTCTGGATTCGGGGTGATGCCGGCCTGGTAGCCTTCGAGGAGGTATTTGACGACCTTTTCGCGATACTCGGTCATGAGATTGACCACGCGGAAGGGGATGCCGAGCTGTCTGGCGACGGCCTCCGCATCCACGATGTCCTCCTCCCACGGGCAATGGCCAATGATGTTCTCCTCATTGATCCAGTTCTTCATGTAAACCCCGTGCACCTCATGCCCGGCACGGACGAGCACCGCAGCGGCGACGCTGCTGTCCACCCCTCCGGACATGGCGGCTAGAATTTTCATTTCGTTTCCTTATCGTCAAAGCGGGCAAATGCCATGGTGAAGTTTAACGCCTTCCACCCCGCCATGAACGCCTTAATTAATGCCTTAATTAATGCCTTAATTAATGCCTTGAACTTTGAACCCTGAACCTTGAACTGGTGGGCGCATGGCAAAAATTGAGAAGACCCCGACGGCCGAGTTCCATTCCGGTTATGGCTGCATCATCATGGCGGCGGCCGCCGCGATTTTCGGCTTCATCATCTGGTGGTCCTACTACACCTTTAAGACCATGGACAAGGAGTTCAGCCTGATCGCCCAGGAGCAGCCGGCAAAGCTGGCGGAGGTGGCGCCGCAGCCTGAGCTGGAGAAAAAGCTGGCGGATTTCTCCGCCGCAGCGACGGCGGGCAAAACTGCCACGCTGAAGTTGTCCGCGGCGGAGATCAATGCGCTCATCCTCACCGCGCCGGATGCTGGCAACGGCAGCTACAAGGACATGCTGCGGGTGAAGGCCTTCAAGCCGGCGGAAAATGTGGTCGTCACCGACTGCAGCCTGCCGATGAACACCGCCAGCTTCTCCTCCGGCACGAAGCGCTACCTTGTGGGCGAGATGGATTTCCGCCTGGACATGACAGAGGTGGGGCCGGATGCCAAGGTTTACGCGGTGCGTGTCCCTGGCAAGACGATGCCAGACGGCATGCTTCAGGGGTACCAGATGTACGGCTTCCTCGGCCCCTACCAGAATGACCCCGCAATCAGCCCCATTTTGAAGGCTGTGAAGCAGGCCAAAGTGGAGGCTGATGGCGTGCTGCTTTCCACCGAGGCACCCAAGCCCTGACGCCGACCATATGGAGCTGCCCCAGCACCCCAACCCCTGGAAGACCGTCTCCACCCGCGAGACCTATGCCAACCCCTGGCTGCGGGTGCGGGAGGATCAGGTGATCAAGCCCGGCGGCGGGCCGGGCATCTACGGCGTGGTGGAGTACAAGAACATCGCCGTGGGCGTGGTGCCCATCGATGCCGAGGGCCACACCTGGCTGGTGGGCCAGTGGCGCTACTGCCATGAACGGTATGAGTGGGAGATTCCCGAAGGCGGCTGCCCGGCGGGCGAATCCCCGGCGGAGACGGCGCGGCGGGAGCTGCTGGAGGAGACCGGCATCCGCGCAGAAACCATCGAGCCGCTGCTGACCGGCATTCAGCTTTCCAACTCCACCACCAACGAGGTGTGCGACATTTTTGTGGCCACGGGCCTCTCCCACGGCGAGGCGCAGCCGGAGGACACGGAGCAGCTGGAGGTGCTGCGGCTGCCGCTGGCGGAGGCCGTCCAGATGGCCAAAGACGGGCGGATTCGGGACGGGGTGAGCGTCATGGCGCTGCTGGCATTGGCCGGCCGGTGCTGAAAGTACCTGCATTCCGCCTTTGACAGGCGGGGAGGGGCATGTATTCTCGCGCCCCTTT
>CAZPSQ010000282.1:0-7855 GCA_964588755.1 uncultured Prosthecobacter sp.
CACCGGGGGGGCTGAAGGTTCGTCCGGCAGGAACGACGCGAAGAGCCCGGCCTGGCTTTACCGCGATTGGGTCATCGACGCCTTCAACCGCGACCTGCCCTATGACCAGTTCATCATCCAGCAGATCGCCGGGGACCAGCTTCCCAATGCCACGCAGGACCAGATCGTGGCCACCGGGTTTCTCCGGAACTCCATGATCAACGAGGAGGGCGGCGTGGACCCGGAGCAGTTCCGGATGGAGGCCATGTTCGACCGCATGGACACCGTGGGCAAAAGCGTCCTGGGCCTGACCATCGGCTGCACCCAGTGCCACAACCACAAGTACGACCCCATCACCCAGGAGGAGTACTACCGCATGTTCGCCTTCCTCAACAACGACGACGAACCCTGGCGCGTCGTCTATGCCGCCGATGAGCAGATGCAGCGCGGACACATCCTCCAGCGGGTGCGCGAGCTGGAAGAGAAGCTGCGGCATGAAAACCCCGACTGGCAGGCCCGGCTGCAGACCTGGGCAGCCTCCCTCAAAGGCAACCAACCCAACTGGACAGTCCTCAGTTTTGAAGACGATCCCTCCGGCGGCGAAAAAGCCCTGCGTCAGGCCGACGGCAGCATCCTCGCCCAGGGCTACGCGCCCACCAAAAGCGACGTGAAGTTTGTGGTGAAGCCATTCCAGCAGGCCTTGAAGATCTCCGCCTTCCGGCTGGAGCTCATGAACGACCCCAACCTTCCCGCCTACGGTCCTGGCCGCTCGCAGAAAGGCACCGCCGCGCTGACCGAGTTCAGCGCCACCCTCACCATCGACGGCAAGGCCACGCCCATGAAGTTCAGCCGGGCGACAGCCGACTTCGGCGAGCCAGAAAACACTCCCCTCGCCCAGTTCGCCCTGGATCAAGACACAGCCAAGGACAAACGAGTGACCGGCCCCATCGCCTACGCCATCGATGGCAAGGCAGACACCGCCTGGGGAATTAACGCCGGTCCCGGCCGCCGCAACGTGCCGCGCAACGCCGTCTTCGTGCTGGAGCAGCCCATCGAGGTGAAGACCGGAGCCGAGCTAAGTGTGACCCTGAGCATGAAGCACGGCGGCTGGAACAGCGACGACCTGCAAACCATGAACCTCGGCCGCTACCGCATCAGCGTCACCGGCGCCGCCAACGCCGAGGCAGATCCCCTGCCCCCAAAACTGCGCGCCCGGATCGAAAAAGGCCGGATCGACGAAACCCTCTTCACCGCCTTCCGCACCAGCGTCCCCCAGTGGAAGACCGTGAACGATGAGATCGAGGCGCTGTGGAAAACACACCCCGAAGGCTCGACCACCCTGGTGCTCGATTCGCGTGACCAGCCACGCATGACCAGCGTGCTGAAACGCGGCGACTTCCTCAAACCTGGCGACAAAGTGAGCGCCGGCGTGCCCGCCATGCTCAATCCCCTGCCTCCGAATGCAGACAGCTCCCGCCTCACCTTCGCCAGGTGGCTTGTGTCACGCGACGCGCCCACCACCGCCCGCGCTTTCGTGAACCGCGTGTGGCAGGCCTACTTCGGCACCGGCTTGGTGGAGACACCGGAAGACTTCGGCCTCCAAGGCTCCAAGCCCAGCCACCCCAGGCTGCTCGACTGGCTCGCCTGCGAGTTCATGGACCACGGCTGGAGCATCAAACACCTCCACCGCCTCATCGTGACAAGCCACACCTACCAGCAGGACAGCCGCGTCACGCCTGATATTTTTGCAATTGACCCTTACAATTTATTGCTAGAGCGAGGCCCGCGTTTCAGGGTTGAAGGGGAGATCGTGCGGGACATCCAACTCTCGGTGAGCGGCCTCTTGAATGACGAAATCGGCGGCCGTGGTGTGATGCCACCCGCGCCGGAATATCTGTTTCAGAAGCCGGTCAGTTACGCGCCGTTTCCATGGAAGGTGGAGGAGGCGGAGCAGAAGTACCGGCGCAGCGTCTATGTGTTCCGCAGACGCAGCACACCGTATCCATTTCTGAGCACCTTTGATGTGCCGAACGGCGAGGCCTCCTGCATCAAGCGCGCGCGCAGCAACACGCCTTTGCAGGCGCTGATGACCTTGAACGAAACGCTGAGCCTGGAGGCTGCGGATCACCTCGCCAAGCGCATGACCGAAGCCGCGAAGGGGGATGACAAGGCCGCCATCACGCATGGCTTTCTGCTCTGCACCTCCCGCCAGCCCACGGCCAGGGAAACAAGCGTGCTGCTGCATCTGCTGAAGCAGCAGCGTGAGGCGAGCACGCCGGAGACACTGGCGCCCATGACCACAGTGGCGCGCGCGCTGCTGAACCTCGACGAAACCATCACCAAGGAATGACCACGATGAATCTTCTTCAGGAGCTGCAGGCCGAGCACAAACGCCACCTCACACGCCGCTGGTTCTTCCAGGAATGCGGGGTGGGCATGGCGTCGCTCGCGGCGATGGATCTGATGCGTGGGAATGCGGCGGCCTCCCCTGCCCCGGCGAATCCGCTGGCGCAAAAGAAGCCGCACCACGGCGCCAAGGCGAAGCGGGTGATCTACCTCTTCATGGGCGGCGCGCCGAGCCACCTGGAGCTGTTCGACAACAAGCCGGAGCTGGCAAAGTGGGATGGCAGGCTGCCGCCTGCGGATCTGCTGAAGGGCTATCGCGCCGCGTTCATCAATCCCAACAGCAAGCTGCTGGGGCCGAAGTTTGGCTTTGCACGCCATGGCCAGAGCGGCGCGGAGATCAGCGAGCTGCTGCCGCACACGGCCAAGATCGCGGATGATCTGACGATTGTGCGCTCCATGAAAACGGACGCCTTCAACCACGCGCCGGCGCAGATTTTGATGAGCACGGGCGCGCAGATTTTCGGGCGGCCAAGCTTCGGTGCCTGGACGCTGTACGGCCTGGGCACAGAGAACCAGGACCTGCCAGGATATGTGGTGATGCAAAGCGGGCAGAAAGGCCCCAGCGGCGGGCTTTCCAACTTCGGCTGCGGCTTCCTGCCCACCGTGTATCAAGGCGTGCCCTTCCGCAGCAGTGGCGAGCCTGTGCTGCACCTGAGCAATCCCCAGGGTGTCACCGATGCCACGCAGCGGCAGACCTTGGACGCGCTGAAGCAGCTCAATGAGGAGCGTCTGGGCCTGGTCGGCGATCCGGAGATCGCGGCGCGCATCAACAGCTTTGAGCTGGCCTACCGCATGCAGCACACCGCCCCGGAGGTGATGGACATCTCGCAGGAGCCGAAGCACATCCTGGAGATGTATGGCGCGAGGCCGGGCGAGGCATCATTCGCCAACAACTGCCTGCTGGCACGGCGGCTCATCGAGCGCGGCGTGCGCTTTGTGCAGCTCTTCCATGAGGCGTGGGATCATCATGGCGGCCTCACGGGCGGCCTGAAGCAGCAGTGCGGGCTCACCGACCAGGCCTGCGCGGCCCTGGTGCGTGATCTCAAGCAGCGCGGCTTGTTGGAGGACACCCTCGTCATCTGGGGCGGTGAGTTTGGCCGCACGCCGATGGTGCAGGGCGGCAGCGACGGGCGCGACCATCATCCCAACGCGTTCACCATGTGGTTCGCCGGCGGTGGCATGAAGCCGGGCACCACCCTGGGGCAGAGTGACGAGTTTGGCTTCAACGTGACGGAAGACCCCGTGCATGTGCATGACCTGCACGCCACGCTGCTGCATCTGCTGGGCTTTGAGCACACCAGGCTGGCCGTGAAGTTCCAGGGCCTGGACATGCGCCTGACCAACGTGCATGGCGAGCTGGTGCCGAAGATGCTGGCGTGAGGCATGGGGACTTCTGACATCACCCGCCTGTGATCCCCTTCAGCATCTCGCCCCGAATGCTGGGCATGTCGCTAGGAGCGGCAAAAAACACGGTAGTGCCGATGATTTCGAGGGCTGAAGCCGAACCAGGTCAAGATCGCAGCACACAGCACACACATCGCCCATTCCAGCAGGGTGAGAGGCAGGCCACTGCTGCGGTCAAAAAAGGAAATGCCCAGAACCAGCGGCGCGGCAGTCATCAGCACCAGCCACGCCAGGCACACGATGGTCAGCCAGTAAACCCAGCGCTTCCTGACTCCGCCCAAGATCGCCCGAAGAGCCATCATGCATCCGGCGAACCATGCCCAGGTCATGACCTGCCCTGTGTCGAGCTCCCCACTCAGCAAAGTGGCCGGGACAGTGCCCTCTCCCACCACTTTGTTGACTCCTGAGCCCACCATCGACATGACAGCAAACATCAGCACACACGCACCCACCAACGCCGGAAGGATCAGACAGCCCGCGGCCGCCTTGCTGGCCTGCGGGGGTGCGCTTTCCGCCTGCGGCTGCGCCTGAACTGTTTCCGGGGAGAGGTCTTGCATGGCTGCCTCAGCTAGAACGGGATTGGAGCAGAAACAATTTCTTGCGAGAAGCTCTGCTCTCTGACGATATGACCTTTCCCGCCATGCGCATTCTTCCGTCCCTCCTCTTTCTCCTCGCCACCGTCAGTCTGAACCTGCGTGCCGAGTCCATCCTTCCTGCCAACGCCCGTGTCGCTGTGATCGGCGACAGCATCACGGAGCAGAAGCTGTATTCCAAATACATCGAGACCTACCTGCTGGCCTGCACGGGGCGCAGTGACATCCATGTGTTCCAGTTCGGCTGGAGCGGCGAGCGCGCCGGCGGTTTCGCCGCGCGTCTGGAGAACGACCTGGCCATCTTCCACCCCAACGTGGCCACCACCTGCTACGGCATGAACGACGGCAGCTACAAGGCCTATGTGCCGGAGATCGGCGCGGAGTATGAGAAGAACATGCGCCTCATCATCGATGGATTCAAGAAGGCGGGCGTGAAGGCCATGGCCATCGGCTCGCCCGGCGGCGTGGACCCGGATTACTTCAACCGCCCCACCGTGAAGGGCGATGTTTACAACGACAATCTGGCCCACCTGCGCGACATCGCGAAGAAGCTCGCCGGGGAAAACAAGCAGCCCTTTGCCAACGTGCATGACACGATGCTGAGCGCGCTGGCGAAGTCCAAGGCAGCCCTGGGCAAAGGCTACGGCCCCTTCGGTGGCGACGGCTTCCACCCCTCGGCAGCCGGGCAGCTCCTCATGGCCCAGGCCTTCCTGACGGCGCTGGGGCTGGATGGCGAGATCGGCACCATCACCGTGGACATGAAAGGCCAGACCACCGCCACCAGCGGCCATGCCGTGAAGAATGCGGCCAACGGCAGCGTGACGCTGGAGAGCAGCAAGTGGCCCTTCATCCACGACGCCAGCACCACGGACGCGAACAGCACCCGCAGCATCCTGCCCTTCACCAGCTTCACCCAGGATCTGAACCGCCTGACGCTGAAGGTGGCAAACCTCGGCGCTGAGAAGGCCAGGGTGACGTGGGGCACGGAGAGCAAGGAGTTCACCCGCGAGCAGCTTGAGTCCGGGGTGAACCTCGCCGCCGAGTTCACCAAGACCCCCTTCGACACCGCCTTTGCCGGGCTGATCAACGCGGTGGCCCTGAAGCAGGCTTTTGAAACCACGCTCATCAAGAGCCTCGTCACCCACATGCGTGTGATCGCCGCCGAGGCGGCCGAGGAGCCGAAGGTGGCCGCCGCGCTGGCCAAGCTGAAAAAGAAGCTGGGGGATGAGCACGCCAAGCAGGACGCCAACGTGCGCAAGCAGATCAAGCCCGTGACGCACACCATCCAGGTGGAGGCGGCACGCTAAAGCACGTCCTCCCAGGACACACAGCGGTACAGCCAGTAGAGCGCCCGGCGTTTGAAGGGCACCTCCGGCTCTGTCCGGTAGGTGCGTAGCTCGCCGTCCGGCCGCTGGCCGTGCCACAGAATCCCGCCCTTGTTGTCACGGAACACGCGCCAGCAATGGGTGGGCTGCAGGTCCTCCAGCAGGTAGCCTTTCAGGCGCGCGGCAAAGGCGGCGTCCTCCACAAACACCCCGGTCTCCGTGTTGATGAACTTGGAGCGCGGGTCCAGGTTGAAGGAGCTGATGAAGGAGAGGTGGTCGTCCACCACCATGCCCTTGGTGTGCATGGAGAGCTTTGTCAGATGGTCGGTGTGGACATAGGTCCTGCGCGACGGCGCCCTGCCATTGAGCTCATACAGCTCCACCCCGGTGTCGAGGATGTCGGAGCGCCGGTTGGCAAAGCCGGCCATGGCCGCAAGGCCGTTCATGGAGGAGAGCGAGTTGGTCAGGATGCGCACACGCACCCCGCGGTCCACCGCCTCCTTCAGCAGGTTCAGCAGGCCATGCTGTGGGATGAAGTAGGCGTTGTGGATGACGATGTCCTTCCCGGCCAGCGCCAGCGCGTCCTCCATGGAGTCGCAGACCGGCGAGGCCTCCCGCCCGGTCTTCAGCATGCGCTCCGGGGGGTCCGCCACAAATTCGTAGCTGGTCCAGATCATGCGGCCGGTCATCTCACGCAGGATGCGCAGCGCCTCCCCTCGCGGCAGCGCGGTCGGAAAAGGGCAGCGGTTGTCCGCCGCCAGCCTGCGCTTCTTTTTCGCAATGCGGTCCCGCAGATCCTGCAGCTTCTCACGGTCATTCGTGGTCACTCTGGCCTGGTCGTCCACATGGGTCAGCGGTGACTGCCAGTACATCTCATACGACTTCGCCGCATCCCCCACCACCGGTCCGGTGGCCATGAAGTCGAGGTCACGCGAGTTGCGCCTGGGATGAATGCCAAAGTAGGTGTCGCCCAGGTTGCGCCCGCCGCCGATCATGACGGAGCTGTCGGCGATCATGATCTTGTTGTGCATGCGCCGCTGCATGCGGTCGATCTCCCCGATGAATGGAATGGGATTGCCGGCAAAGATGCCCTTCATGGCCGTCATGGGATTGAAGAAGCCCACCTGGATGTTCGGGTGCGCGGCCAGCGCGGAGGAGCGCACCTCCTTCTGCGCGCCGGTGGTCATGTCCAGCAGCAGGCGCACCCGCACGCCACGGTCCGCCGCCGCCAGCAGCCGGTCGGCAAAGACCGTGCCGGAGACATCATCGCTCCAGATGAAGTACTGCACGTCCAGGCTCTTCTGCGCCGCCTCCACCATGGCCAGCCGCGCCATGTAGGACTCCTTGCCATCCGGCAGGGACTCAAAGCCGGAGGTGCCCCGGCGGTGCACGGTGCGCTCCCTGCACGCCTGGGCAATGCTCTCCTGGCTGACAAAGCCCACGGTGGGCAGCTCCACCACACCTCGGCGGCTGCTGACGCAGGAGGGCAGAAAGGCAAGGAGGCATCCCCACAGACAGAGACATGACGGGAGGTTCATGGTCAAAAGTGCAATCGCAGCCCACCATTGGGCGAAGTGTGTCATAAAAACGGACTGCGGCATGCGTTTTTCCACTATGCTCCTGGCCGACCTCGCCTGGCCCGCCGTGGCCGCTCTCGACAAAAACACCCCCGTCGTCTTCCCCCTCGCCGCGCTGGAGCAGCATGGCAGGCACATGCCCGTCTTCACCGACAGCATGCTGACGAACGAGCTGGTGCGCCGCACGGAGGCCGCCCTGGGGGAGCGCGTGCTTTTTGCCCCGCTCACGTGGCTGGGAAACTCCCACCATCACCTGGACTTCCCCGGCACGCTCTCGGCGGAGCCGCGTGTGTATCTGGACCTCCTGAACGGCCTGCTGGAAAACTTCATCGCCCATGGCTTCAAGCGTCTGCTCTTCCTCAACGGCCACGGCGGCAATGACACGCCGGGAAAGCAGGCCGTCTTCGAGACACGGCAGAAGCACCGCCACCGCCAGGACCTGCTGCTGCTCTTTGCCACCTACTGGAGCCTCGGTGCGGAGCCATGGAAGAACGAACCCTCCCTCCACCAGCGCGTCATGGGCCACGCCTGCGAATGGGAGACCAGCATGGTCCTGCGCCTGCGCCCGGAG
>CAZPSQ010000283.1:0-7816 GCA_964588755.1 uncultured Prosthecobacter sp.
CCGAACCCCAGCCCCCGCCCCACCATGTGAGCTGGTCCGGCATGACGCACCGCGGCCGCGTGCGGCTGAACAATGAGGACACCTTCCTGGCGCTGACCTTTGACGCGCGGGAGGTGCGCTATCTGGGCAAGGTGGGCGAGGCCACGCTGGACACGGGCGACTTCGTCTTTGCGGTGAGCGATGGCATGGGCGGCGCGAAGTCGGGCGAGTTTGCCAGCAAGATCGCGGCGGAAAAGATCACCCAGCTGCTGCCCAAAAGCTTCAAGCAGTCGGCCCAGCACATCACCGTGGGCCATGGGGATGTGCTGACGGAGCTGATGCACCGCATCCACCAGGAGCTGCTGAAACTGGGCCGCTACTATGAGGAATGCCGTGGCATGGGCGCCACGCTGAGCCTGGGCTGGCTCATGCCGGGGTGGCTGCACTTTGCCCATGTGGGGGACAGCCGCATCTACTGGCTGCCGAAGGGCGGCAAGATGAAGCAGTTGACCGACGACCACTCCCACGTGGGCTGGATGCGCCGCCAGGGCCAGCTCAACGAGCGGCAGGCCCGCACCCACCCGCGCAAGAATGTGCTGAACCAGGTGATGGGCGCCAACAGCCAGTACCTGGAGCCGCAGGTCGGCTCCGTCGCCTGCGAGGCGGGCGACCGCTTTCTCTTCTGCACCGACGGCGTGATCGACGGCATCTGGGACCACGCGCTGGCGGACATGCTGGCCAAGGATGATGCGAGGACCATCGTGGAGCACGCCGTGGCGGAGTCTGGCAAGGACAATGCAAGCGCCGTCGTCGTGACGCTGGAGTGAAGGGCGGGGAGGCGCCTCGGCCGCCCTTTTCCGTGGGCAGGTCCGGCAAGAAGCGCCTTTCCCCGGGGGGGGCTCAGACCGTGGCCATGGCGAGCATTTCGCCACGGGAGAAGTCGGCCACATTCATCTGCACCCGCACGCGCGCGCCTTCGGCCAGGGGGAGGTCCGGCAGGTCCTTGGAGGTGAAGCCGAAGATGATTTTGCCGTTGGCCAGGGCGGCGTGGCAGGTGCGCGCGTCCAGCACCTCGCGAATGGTGACGAGGGTTTCGATCTTGTCGGGGATGGCGGGGGCGATGGGGGCGGTCACGGTTTGACGGGGATGGCCTTGCGCACGGGGGGCTCGTCGGCAGGCACGGCGGCCTTGCGGGTCCAGTCGATCCTGGCGGCCTGGAGGTGGTCGCGCGTGGCCAGGAGGTCCACGGCACGCTGCAGCACGGTGTCCCTGCTCTGCACGGTGTCCCCGGTCAGCGGCTCGCCGGCGGAGCGGCGGATGTAGGCGTCCAGCTCCGGGTTGGTCTTGTGGACGAGGGCGGCCTCGTTGAAGCGGGCGCGCGGCTTGTCGGTGATGGTGTTTTTCATGCCGCCCTCGCCACGGCCCTGCTCGAACACCAGGCGCTTGATGGCGGTGGGCAGCCCGACGGCGAAGTCGGGCTGGAGGCCTTTTTTAAAGACGGAGCTGTCGTCGGCCAGCAGCACCTCCGCCCGGGCGAAGCGCAGGGACCACCCGGCGTCCACGGGCACTGTCTCGTACCGCACGGCACCACCACGGGTGGCGGTGCCAATGAGGAGGGCCTGCCGCCGCTGCCGCAGGACGGCGGCGATGGTCTCCCCCAGGTTGTTGGTGTCCTCATCCACCAGCACCAGCAGGGACTGCGACCAGACGGGGGCGCGGCGGTTGCTTTCCGGCTCGGCGCGGGACTGGCCCATCTGCTTCATTTTGAAGAGCACCTCCCCCTGCGGCACGAAGAGGCTGAGCATGGCGGCGGCGGCATTGAAGTCCCCCGGCGGGGCGGGGGCGCGCAGGTCGAGGATGAGGTGGGGGACCTTGTCCTGCACGAACTTGCGCAGGCTCTGCTCCATCTCCGTGGCCTCGCGTTCGGTGAAGGCCTGGGGGCGCAGGCAGGCCACCTGCGGGGTCAGCAGCTCCGCCTGCACGCCTTGCAGCGCCTCCGGCACGGACTCCAGCTTCCGGGGAATGAGCTCCGCGCCGAAGTCCAGCCGCTGCAGCAGGCCTGCCAGCGCGGCGCGGTTGAGCACGTCAAAGGTCAGGTCATTGCTGCGGATGTACTCCTTTTGCAGGATGCGGAAGGCGGTCTGGATGCCGGCCTGGCTGACCTCCCCAGCCGCCGCACCCGAGCCAGCGCCAGCGCTGCCACCCGCCGCCAGCACGGCGGAGGCGGTGATGCCAAGCGGAAGGAGTGCTGCGAGTCGTCTCATGCGCCGGTTTGGTGAAGGTGGTTCAGGGCATGCACGACGCCGGTGCCGGTGACGCCCCCCCTCCCCTGCCAGGCAAAGTGCTGCGCGATGGCCCGGCTGACAAATGCTTTGGCCGCCACCACGGCCTCATTCAGCCCCTGCCCGTGGGCCAGGCCGGTGGCGATGGCGGCGGAATAGGTGCAGCCGGTGCCGTGGGTGTACACGCCCGCCGTGCGCTCCGCCGTGTGCCAGACCGTGCCGCCGTCCGCGAGGCAGAGCACATCTGCCGCAGCGCCGCTGAGGTGCCCGCCTTTGACCAGCACAGCGGTGCCAAAGCGCGCGCTCAGCTCCCGCGCGCAGGCCGCCATCTCATCCGGCGTGGTCACGGGGCGGTCCCACAGCACGGTGGCCTCGTCCATGTTTGGGGTGATGAGCGTGGCCAGGGGCAGCACCTCATCCATGAGCGTGCGCACGGCGTCACTTTCCAGCAGGCGGCCGCCGCTGGTGGCCACCATCACCGGGTCCACCACCAGCGGGATGCGCCCGTGGCCGGAGCGCCGCCACTCCGCCGCCACGGCCTGCACCTGCGCGCGCCCGCCGAGCATGCCGGTCTTTGCCGCGGCGACGGGGAAGCCGCCGCAGAGCACGCGGATCTGGTCGGCGATGATGTCCGCGTCCAGCAGCCGCACCTGGGAGACGATGCCCGGCATCTCCGACACGACGCTGGTCAGCGCGTTCAGCCCGTATCCGCCCATGGCGGAGATGGCCTTCAGGTCCGCCTGCAGTCCAGCCCCGGCGGAGGAGTCCGAGCCTGCGATGGTAAGAACGACGGGGGGGGAGCGCATGAAACGGGAGGTCGGGCACGCATGGTAGAAGCCCCCCGCGCATTTGCAATGGCAATGGCAGTGCCATGCCGCCCCCAGGGGTTTTGGGGAAACACGGATGAGATCCAGACCGAGTGGGTGCTCCTTCCCTCCCTCCTGCTTTTACTCTTTCTGCCGGTAGTCCTGGCTTTTGGCTCCCAGATTCCGGGAGGAGGAGAAAGATCGACGAAGGTGTGCCAATCGGCGGCTCCTTTTGACGCCCTGCTCCGGGCATTCCGCCCGTTCCAAATTCCTCAAAGCGTTGCTTGTGACGGATTCGTCATGAATTACACTCTCGGATGCAATTTGACACCCTGCCAGGACTGACGGTCACGGTGGACAGCATCGCCTACGATCCCACCCGTCCTGCGCCGCCCGACAGACCGCACCCGTTTGTCTATCACCTCTCCATTCACAACACGTCGCCCGACACCGTGCGTATCTTTGGCCGCAAGTGGATCGTGCGCGACACGGACGGGGACACGATGGTGGTGGAGGGTGACGGCGTGGTGGGCCAGTTCCCCAATCTCTCCCCAGGGGAAACCTTCAGCTACAACTCCTACCATGTGATCAAGAGCGAGAGCACGGCCACCGGCTCCTTCTTTGGCACCACGCCGGACGGCCGCCGCGTGTGCACCCGCATCCCCGCGTTTGAGATGCAGCCGCCCTTGATGGCGTGAGCTGTTTGAGTTCCTTTTTGTCCATGCTTTAGCATGTCAGGAGACGCTCGGATCATGCTCTAAAGCATGAACAACGCACGCCTCACTCCTTCCCGCACACGATGCGGAAGCCCACGCTGTCCAGCCGCGCGGTGTAGGGGTCCGGCCCGCGGAAGGAGGCCAGCAGGCGCTTCTCCCCCCCGGCGCGGAAGGAGCCGCCGCGCACGATGCGCAGGGTGTTGCGCGGCGGGTCATACCAGCCGTCCACCCACTCCCAGACATTTCCGGCAAAGTCGAACAGGCCGTTTGCATCCGCCGCGTAGCTGCCCACGGGCGCGGTGTCCGCGTGGCCGTCGTCGATCTCCAGCCACTTCCCGTCGTAGCTGCCGCGGTATTTCCGGCCGAAGGCCTCGTCGCAGAAGTTCCCCACATCCCCGGCCACTGGCCGCGTGCCCCAGTGGAAGACGCCCGCGCTCTGCGGCTGCAGCATGGGGGAGGTCTCCGCCTTTTCCTTCAGGCCCGCCAGCGTGCTCCACTCCGCATCCGTCAGCAGGCGGTAGGCGCGCCCCTCCTTTTTGCCGAGCCAGGCGCAGTAGGCCTGCGCGTCCTGCCAGCTCACGTTCACGGCGGGGTGATCCGGCGTCTGGGCAAATTCCGGCTTCCTCCATTCCACGCCCGGCGCAGCCTGCGCGACGAAGGGCTCGTAGTCCCGCACCCGCGTCTCAAACCGGCACACCAGCGCGCCGTCGATGCTGGCCACCTTCACAAACGGCATGCCCAGGCTGTTGGTGAAGGCAGTTTCGACCTTCGTCGTCTGCGCCAGGGTGCAGGAGGTGAAGGCCAGCAGGGCGAGGGTGGTGTGAATGATGCGTTGCATGGTGGGGGATGGCGTGGCTCGCGATAGTGTTTTGGAGTGCGCCGGCCCTCCGGCGCTTTCGAACGTTCCCAGGCCTGCGCAAAGCTCCAGAGGGCTGGAGCACTCCAAGACGCTTCGCGCACGCGGATGCCAATCATTTCGCCACCGGCGCCGCCTTCCATTCCCAGGACTCACCAAAGAACCCGGCGTCGCTGATGCCGCCGGGGGCCTGGCTGGTCTTGGGCTGGCTGAGGTCGATCACCGCCCAGTCCGGCAGCTTGGCCACCTGCCGCGCGTTGTTCAGGTAGTCATACTCGCGGTAGGTGAAGCTGCTGTTGATGACGACATACCTGGCCGGGTTCAGCGGGTTGGGGTAGATCAGCACGGGCGCGTTGGTGGCGGCGTCGTAGCTCTTGCCATTGACCACCAGCTTGTCCTTGGCCCACTGCACGGGCAGCTTGTCGGCGAGCTTTGCCAGCACGGCGTTGCTCTGTGGGTCGCCCCACAGGATGAGGTTGCTGGCGGCGATGTCGGCGTCGGTGATGGCGGTGTCGTCCTTTGTCGGCGCGTCGCCGCGGAACTGGCGGCGCCACTCGAACTGGGCACGCTCCAGCTCCGCCTTGGACCAGGCGTCCACCTTCCCGCTCCAGCCGGGCTTGGTCGGCTTCACAAAGACAAACTTGTCCATGAAGGCGTCGTCGATGGGGCCTTGCAGGCCGTGCTTTTTCACCAGCTTGCCCTCGTTTTCATCGCCGAGGACCTGCGTCCACTTGCTGTTCTTGAGCTGGAAATGCACCGTCCAGGAGCGGTCCGTCCTGGGCCGTGTGACCTCCAGCCCCTGGCCGTCGATGATGACGGTGGGCTTGACCAGCAGGGACAGCGGGCAGTGGCCGCCGGGCATGTCCAGGGTGAAGGCGCTGATGTTTTGCAGCTTCACCGTCACCTCCGAGGCGCCGGTGATGCGGGCGTGGATGCGGCCGCGCTCCCAGTGCTGCTGCAACGCGTCCACCGTGACCCAGTGCATCTTGTTGTAGCGCAGGAACCAGGTGGAAAGGTGCACCTCCTTCGGCGCGCGGTCACGACCGATGGCGGCAATGCTGGCCAGCCGTTTCTCGATCTCGACCAGCGAGCCGGGGTGGATCTTGTGCGCGGTCTGCGGACCGATGATGTGCAGCAGGTCCACGTTTTCGCCACGCAGCGCGCGCTCCATCACGTCCGCCGCCTGCTTCTGTTTGTCGATCTCGCCGCTGTAGGCGATCGTGGGGCAGTTTTCCAGGTTCAGCGCGTTGTCGGTGGCATTGTACCAGTGCCAGAGTTTTTTCTGGTACCAGGGGGCCTTGCTGACGTCCTCATTCTGGAAGCCGCCGAGGAACTCCGGCGTCTCGGAGAAGCCCGCGCCGGGGTTCGCCGCGCACCATTTCTCCGCGTAGTTCACCGCGAACTGCCACGCCGCCGCGCCGCCCATGCTGAAGCCGCGCACGATCACGCGGTCCTCATCGATGGCGTAAAACTTGTTGGCGTGGTCGATGGCCTCCAGCAGGTCGATCTCGCCCGCGAACTTGTTGGCGCAGCAGTAGCGGCCGTAGGGATGCAGCACCAGCGCGCCCTTGGGGGCGATCTGGCCCTGCTGCTTGCGCCGCTGGTTGATGAATTCCATCTCGCTCAGCGTCTCTCCGCGGCCGTGGCACCAGATGTCCAGGCGGGAGGGCGCGCCGGCATAGCTTTCAGGAATGACCATGCCGTAGGGCTGCACGGAGCCGTCGATCTTTGACCGGTAGCCGCGCACCACGAGGCCCTTCTGCTTTGTCCACGGCGTCTGGCCGTTTTTGAACTGCTCCGCGCGTTGCAGGCCTTCGGCGATGATCTCATCCGCGTTCTTCAGCTCCGTGATCTTGTGCACCTCGTTGTAGCGCAGCGCCCAGTCCACCGCCTTGTGGCAGACTTCCAGATCGGGCACCAGGTCCGCCAGCATGGGGTGCCTGGCCTGCGCCTTCACCGCCTCATCAATGGCGGTGCGCAGCCTGCCCAGGGCTTCGGTGAGGCGGGCCTTGTCCGCGTCCGGCACGGCCACTCCGGGAGGCGGGATGGGCCGCACATTGTCTGCAACATTGTCTTTGGGGCCGTCTGCCAGCGCGGCGCTGACGGCGAGGAAGGGGAGGAGGAGGAAACGCTTCATCTGCATGGTTGGGGGCGGTGAGGGGGTGAAAGGTAAGAGGTCAGAAGTGAGAGGTGAGCGGGCTGGACTAAGCACTAAGCACTTCAAACGGCCGCTATTTCTTCTTGCGCGTCTTGGTCGCTCTGGGCTTGGCGGCGGCAGCCTTGAGCGGCACGCTGTGGATCTCAAAAGGCGCGCTGGTGGCGCTGTCAAATTCGGCGGCGGCTTCCAGGCCGATGCGGGCGATCTCCTCCGCCGTCCTGCCCTTGTCATACGCGGCCTGCATCGCGCCCAGGGCAAAGTCCCGTCCGGAGCCTGCGGCCCAGAACTTGTGGAACTGCTGCGCGGAGCGGTAGGAATACAGGGCGAAGATGCCGTGCTCATTGGCCACCAGCCCGTAGAACTGCGTGGTCTCGTACTCCTCCCCCTTGTCCGGCATGGCGGACATGAAGTACTCCACCTTCAGCCAGGCGTGCGCGTGGCGGAAGGTCTCAAAGATGGCCTCGCAGGAGGAGAAGTCGCGCGGTTTGTCCGGCTTGGAGAAGTAACTGTTCATCACCACCAGGCTGGCGGAGGTGCCGGTGAGGCCGATGAAGGTGTCGCCAATTTTGGTGATCTTGGTCTTGTTCACCACATGCTGCGCCTTCTGCCGCAGGGAGCCGAGACAACTGAGGGTGTCAGCGCCAATGCAGGCGACGCCGTTCTTCTGGGTGACAACGATGGTGGACATGAGGGCCCATGACTAGCGAGGGGGGCGGCAGGGCGCAAGGCTGGTGAATTCCAAGACGGGCTGAAAATGGAGAAGGGGGAGGCTTGGGGAAAGTACTGCTGCCGCATTCGGCTGCAGCGGGCGGCTCCTGGCTCCTCGCGTTTGTCTTGGGGGTTGGCGTGGGTCGGGGGACGCTCGCCGCAGGCCAATGGGCCAGCGGTACTCCGGAATAGTACTGCTGCCGCATTCGGCTGCAGCGGGCGGCTCCTGGTTTTCGTGATTGTCTTGGGTGTGGCGGGGCGGCTCCTGGCTCCTCGCGTTTGTCTTGGGGGTTGGCGTGGGTCGGGGGACG
>CAZPSQ010000284.1:0-7813 GCA_964588755.1 uncultured Prosthecobacter sp.
ATGCGCGCGCTGGACGCCTACACCACCTGGGTGGGCCGCCTGGGCACCTCGGGCAACAAAAAGACGCCTGGCAAGTTTTTGCGCAAGTGGGGCTGGCAGATCGCGCTGAACCTCCTGCTCATCGCCGCTGTCTTCATCGGCGCGATGTTTGCCAATGACCATCTGTACCAGTGGTGGCCCAGCGTGCCAGGCGGCATGGACGGGCTGAAAGGCATGCTGTGGCTCACCGCCATGGTGCTCAGCCTGCCCATGCTCATCGCCATCGTGCGGAAATGGCAGGCCTTTGGCATGCTGGTGGCGGAGATGAGCGTGAGCCGCGCCGCCGCCGGGGAGCGCACCGTGGGGCTGCGCGGTGTGGTCTCCAGCATTGTGTTTGTGGCAGGTTGCGCGGGGCTTTTCCTGCTGATGCTGGTCCTCAGCACGGCACTGCTCCCCTCGCGCAATTTGCTCATCGTCCTGGTGATCGTGCTGGTGGCCATCGCCTTTTTGCTGCGCCGCAGTTTCATCCAGGTGCATACCAAGGCCCAGTTCGCCCTGTATGAGACGCTGAATGAGGCGCCGCTGCCGCACCACGACACCAATGCCCCTGCCCTGCCCTCCCTGCTGCGCGATGCCTCCCTGGTGACAGTGACAGTGCCGGCAGGCTCCCCTGCCGCAGGCAAGCTGATCGCCAACCTGAAGCTGCGCACCGTCAGCGGTGCCAGCATCGTGGGCATTGAGCGCAACGGCGAAAGCATCATCAACCCCGGCATTTCGGAGGAGATCCACGCCGGCGACTCCGTGCTGCTGCTCGGCAGTGAGACACAGATCGAAAAAGCGCGTGACGTGTTGATTCACGCCTGATCCACCGTCATTGACGGGCAACAGCAATGACAGCCGCCCTCGGCGGGAATGAACGCATGGCGCGCCTTGGCCAAACGCGCGCTTCCATAGGGACGCCGATCATCCGCCGCACCCGGCCCTTGTCCCCGGCCAAACGCTCCCTAGCTTCGCCACATCCATGTCCGACCGGCTTTTCCTTCTCGACGCGATGGCGCTGATCTACCGCGCCCACTTTGCCTTCATCACAAATCCGATCCGCACCAGTGATGGGGTGAACACTTCCGCGCTCTACGGCTTTGCCAACACGCTGCTGGACATCATCAACAACCAGAAGCCCACGCATCTGGCCGTGGCCTTTGACAATGCCGCGCCCACGCCACGGCATGAGATGTTCCCCGCCTACAAGGCGCAGCGCGAGGAGATGCCTGAGGACATCTCCCGCGCCATCCCGAATGTGAAGCGCCTGCTGAAGGCCATGAACATTCCCCAGCTCGAGAGGGACGGCTACGAGGCGGACGACATCATCGGCATCCTCGCCTCCCGTGCGGACGCCGCAGGGCTGGAGACCTTCATGGTCACACCGGACAAGGACTTCGGTCAGCTTGTGACGGAGCATGTCAAAATTTACAAGCCCGGCCGCCAGGGCGGCGACGTGGAAATTCTGGGACCGAAGGAGGTGTGCGAGCGCTGGGGCATCGAGCGGCCGGAGCAGGTGATCGACATTCTGGCGATCATGGGAGACGCCGTGGACAACATCCCCGGCGTGAAAGGCTTTGGCGAGAAGACCGCCACATCCCTGATCAAGCAGTTTGGCAGCGTGGAAAACCTGCTGGCAAACATCAGCCAGCTCAAAGGGAAGCAGAAGGAGAAGCTGGAGGCCAGCCGGGACGACGTGGTGCTTTCCAAGAAGCTGGCCACCATCATGCACGACGCGCCGTTTGATGCCGAGATCACCGATCTGGCCATGCAGGGCTACGACAACGACGCCCTGAAAGCCATGCTGGTGGAGTTCGAGTTCAACGCGCTGGGCCGCCGCCTCTTTGGTGAGGAGTTCAAGGCCGGCCGCGGCCGAAAAGCAGAGCAGGCCTCCGGCTTGCCCACAGGAAAAGCAGCCCCCTCAGACGACCTTTTCGCGACTTCTTCAGACGCCGCCCCTGCCGCCTCCGTCCAGGCACAACTCGCGACCATCGCCGACACACCCCACAAGTACCACCTCGTCGAGGCCACAGACGCCGACGGGCGTCAAAAGCTCATCGCGCAGCTTCTCTCTCTCCCCTCCTTCTGCTTCGACCTGGAGACATCATCCCTCGATCCGCGCGACACGGAGATCGTCGGCATCGCCCTCTCCTGGCAGGCCCATGAGGGATGGTTCGTCCATTTCCCGCGCGACAAGGCGGCCGCAAAGGCTGTGCTGGAAGAGTTCCGCGAGGTCCTCACCCGCCCCGGCATCGAGAAGGTCGGCCACAACTTGAAGTTCGACCTCAGCGTCCTGCTCGCCCATGGCGTCGAGGTCGCCGGGCCGTTCTTCGACACCATGCTGGCGCACTCCTTGATCGATCCCGACCAGCGCCACGGCATGGACTTCCTCTCGGAGATGTATCTGCGCTACACGCCCATCCCCATCACCTCCCTCATCGGCACGGAGAAGAATGACCTCTTCAGCCAGGCCACCATGGCGGATGTGGCCGCTCAGGATCCGCGCAAGGTGGCGGACTACGCCGCCGAGGACGCGGATGTGACATGGCAGCTCGCGCAGAAGATGCGGCCGGAGCTGCCCCCCACCGGCCAGACACGGGTGTTTGAGGAGATCGAATCCCCGCTGCTGCCGGTGCTCACACGCATGGAAAACTTCGGCGTGAGGATCGACGTGCAGGCGCTGCGGGAATACGGCCTCGACTTGGAAAAGAAAGCCGCCGAACTACAGGGCAGCATCCAGGAATACGCAGGCGGCCCCTTCAACCTCAACAGCCCGAAACAGCTTGGCGAGGTCCTCTTTGAGAGGTTAAAGCTGCTGGAGAAGCCGAAGAAGACCGCCACCGGCCAGTATCAGACCAACGAGCAGGTGCTGCAGTCCCTGCTGGGTGTGCACCCCATCGTGCAGGACATCCTGGACTACCGCGAGGTGACCAAGCTGAAGAACACCTATGTCGATGCCCTGCCCTCCGCCGTGAGCCGGGCCACCGGCCGCGTGCACACCACCTTCCACCAGCTCATGGCCGCCACCGGGCGCATGGCCTCCACCAATCCGAACCTGCAGAACATCCCCATCCGCAGCGACCTGGGGCGCGAGATCCGCAAGGCCTTCGTGCCGGGCGAGGAAGGCTGGCTGCTGCTGAGCGCGGACTACTCGCAAATTGAGCTGCGCGTGATGGCCGCCATCAGCCAGGACGCGGCCATGATCGAGGCCTTCGCCTCCGGCCAGGACATCCACCAGGCCACCGCCGCCCGTGTGTATGGCGTGGGGCTGGACCACGTGCTCCCGGAGATGCGCCGCACTGCCAAGATGGTGAACTTCGGCATCATCTACGGCATCTCCGCCTTCGGCCTCAGCCAGCGCCTGGGCATCCCACGTGGCGAGGCAGCACAGATCATTGAGAGCTACTTCCAGCAGTTCCCCGGCATCAAGCGCTTCATGGACCAGATCATCGCGGATGCGAGGCGCGACGGTCACGTGACCACGCTCACCGGCCGCCGCCGCAGCATCCGCGACATCACCAGCGCCAATGCCACCACCCGTGGCGCCGCCGAGCGCGTGGCCATGAACACGCCGATCCAGGGCACTGCCGCGGACATGATCAAGCTGGCCATGGTCCACACCGACGCCGCTTTGAGAAAGGCGGGCCTCAAGACCCGCATGCTCCTCCAGGTGCATGACGAGCTCCTCTTTGAAGTCCCTGAAGAAGAGGTCGATCAGGCGCGTGGCATCATTCTGGAGGCCATGAAAAACGCCCTGCCTCTGGAAGGCGTGCCCGTGGAGGTCGAGGCCGGAACCGGCGCCAACTGGCTGCAGGCGCATTGATGGAGATGCCCTGAAACGCCCGCCCCCTTCCAATCAAAGCTCGCAATCCGCCCATTCCTATGTGAGAGTGACCGCTGCCCATGCGCCCCAACCGCCTGCCAGTCATCTTTTTCACGGCTGCCGTCATTTTGATGGCCTCGTCTGTGGCTTGGCTGGCATTGGAGATGAAACGTGACGTGGTCGTTGAGGCTCTGCCTGCGGCAAAAAATTTCCGCCCCGGCGGGGCTGGCCCCAAACCCGGGAAGGACGGCGCAAAACCCGGCACAGACGCCACACAAGAAGGGCCGTCAGCAGCAGGCACCGGCACCGCCAAGGATGCCAATGCCATGCCGAAGATCGAGGCGCTGAACGGCCCAGACACCGTGCCGGATGAGGCGCTGCTTACGTTCCGCACGCCGGAGGCACTGGCGGCATTTCGTGACCGCGCCGCATCGCTCGGCCTCGAGGTCCTGGGATATGACACCAAGCTGCGCACAGCGCGCGTGCGTTTCAAGGATGCCTCCGGGCTGGAGCGTGATCTGGCCGCACATGCCGGCGACTATGTCCATGTGGGGCCCAACCGCATCGTGAGGGTCCCCGGCCTGCCTGCGGCAGAGGCAGCCACGGACACGGCCAATGCCGGTGGGCGTGAGCCTTTCCGCAGCCAGGGGCTGGACGCCATCGGCGCTGCCGCAAACCGCACGGGCTGGGGCCAGGGCGTGACGGTGGCGGTGATCGACTCCGGCATCACCGCCCACCCCTCCCTGCAAAGCACGCAGATCTCCCACATCGACATGGTGAACGATGGCAGCGAGATGAACGGCCACGGCACCGCCATGGCATCCCTCATTGCTGGCGATGACCCGAATGTGGGCGGCGTTTCCCCTGCGGCAAAGCTCCTCGACATCCGCGTCACGGATGCCAATGGCGACAGCAACACGGCCCTCCTTTCCAGCGCCATCGTGAAGGCCACGGACATGGGCGCGCGTGTCATCAACATCAGCCTCGGCGCCTCTGGCTCCAGCCCCATGCTGGAGGAGGCGGTGCGTTACGCGCAGAGGCACAATGTCATCATCGTGGCTGCGGCGGGCAATGAGCAGCAAAGCGCTCTCTCCATGCCCGCAGGTTATTCCGGCGTCATCAGCGTGGGCGCGGTGGATGCCAACGGCACACAGGCGTATTTCTCCAACTCAGGCAATGGGCTGACCCTGGTGGCGCCGGGCGTGGGCATCGTCTCCGGCTACACGGACAGCAGGTTCGTCATCGGCAGCGGCACCTCCCAGGCGACGGCCATCACCAGTGGCGTGGTGGCCTACCTTCTCGGCCGGGGGTACTACAGCGCGAACATCATTCCGCTGCTCACCCGCACCGCAGCCCCGCTAAACGCGCCAGCCACGGCGGTGGGCGCGGGATTGATCCAGGTGGCGAAGTGAGGCGTAGTTACCAGGCCGATCCACAGAGACCAAAGCCCCCCCCGCACCAAGTACGGCGTAGATGGTCTTGTCGCGCATGACTGGGAAAACTTATCCCCTTGCCTGCCGGTTTGCAAACTTTCGCACACCCCACACCGCCGCGCACAGCACCAGGAGGCTCACGGCAAACCAATCCCCAAAGCGGGCATACACTGTCAGGGCGCCGGCGCGCGGCACGCTGACCTCTCCCGGCAGCACACCTTCCAGGAAGGACGTGCCGGTCTCCGGATCCGTCAGCCGGGAGGTGATGCGGCCGTGCGTGTCGATGAAGCATGTCACGCCGATGTTTGAGGCCCGGACCATGGGCCGCCGCAGCTCAATGGCGCGGAACAGGGCATTGGCCAGGTGCATCTCCGTCTCCACGCTTTGAAGGAACCAGCCATCATTGCTGATGGCTACGATCATCTGGGGTGCCTCACGTACAAAGCGCCGGGCCACCCGGCCAATCGTGTCTTCAAAGCAGATTAGCGGGATGAGCTGCACCTCCGGCTTTTCCAGTTTCAGTGGCTCCGTGGAAAGACCCGGCTCAAAGTCCCCAGGCAGCACGCCGCGCAGGAAGGAGAAGGGCGGGATCTCGCGCAGCGGCAGATATTCACCAAAGGGGACGAGGTGTACCTTGTCGTGCTCCTGGCGGTTTTCGACGTCGCCACGCATGAGGATGGCCGAGACGCCACCGCGCACCCTGGCCATGGCCTCCTCATCCGAGGGATGGGGGATCTCATAGAGTTCCGTGCCGGTCAGCAGGCTGTAGTCCCCCACGCCCAGCAGGCCGTTGAAATAGCGCTGGTGCCACTGTGGCGGCAGTTGCTCCCAACGGTCACGGAAGTTCACCGGCAACGCGCTCTCCGGCCAGATGACGAGGTCCATGGGCGAAAGCCCCTCCCGGGCGGAGGCATACATGCGGGTCAGCTTGTTCAGCTTTTCATAGGTGGCCTGGGCCACGCGGCCGTCGCGGCTCCAGGCGTCGGCCTGCGGCACGTTGGGCTGGATCAGCGCGGCGCGCACCTTGATGTCATCCTTCCGGGTCTCGGTGATCTTCAACATGCCATAACCTGCGGTCACCAGCAGCAGCACCAGCGCCACGGTCACATCCACCCGCGTCCTGCACGTTCCCTCCCCGCGGAAGGCAGAGACAAGCCGGGTGAAGGTGTTCCACGCCGTGCAGGCCACAAACATCGGCAAGAAAGACAGGCCCATGACGCCCACAAGATCCGCCGCCTGAATGAGCACAAGGTTCTGGTGCAGGGCCACACCCAGGCCATTCCAGCCAAAGCCGGTGAAGACCGTGGTGCTGCGCAGCCACTCGGTGGCCACCCAGGCTGCGGAGGCCAGAAAGGCACAGGCCAGCGAGTGCAGCATGCTCACTTGCCATGTCGTCCTGGTCAGCTTCTCCACACTGGGACGCGCATAACGGTGAGTGAACCACGCCCACAGACCGAAGTACACCGCGCAGTAGGCGGACAGGCCGATGACCGCCCCCATGCCCAGGCTCTCCAGTTCCCAGCCGATCCATGAATCATCCCGCGCGCCGCCCATCACGCGCGAGGAGTGGCGGATCCAAAACAAATTGGGCAGGAAGAAGGCCAGACCTGCCAGATACCCGCGCCAGAAGGGGCGCACCTTCACGCCTTCCACATCCCGCCAGGGCCAGAGCACGGCCAGAAGCGGAAAAGCCCAAAGCCACACGGCCAGATTGGAGTTCCACCCCGGGAAAGCGAACACCAGAACACCGCCGCTGATGAGCGGGGCGAGGAGCAGAAACAGGCGCAGTTTTTTCGAGTCGGTCACAGGAGCGGATGATGCCTGGGACCGGGCTATTTGGCAAAATGATAAGGGTCAAAATAATGCTTTCTGACTTACGCCTGCTGATGTGGACAAGCCAAAAACACACCCCTTGGCCGCCTTCCTGCACTGGGCAGATAATAGGTGGATGTATTCAAGGTCAGACTCTCTACACACCACCCCAGGAAGGAGGCCAATCGCCCCCTCCCCAAGGTACTCCCCCCGCATTCCCCTTCCCCGCCCTTGATTCCCGCCCGATTTGGCCCAATGGAAGCTGTCAGACACACTCTCTATGGCCAAAAAACCTGTTGTTCTTATCATTCGTGACGGCTGGGGCATCAATCCCGGCGGCAAGGCTCAAGCCGAAGCCAATGGCGATGCCACGCTGCTGGGCCGCACGCCGTTTCACGATCACCTCTACGCCACCTACCCGTGGGCATACGTCAGCGGCAGCGGCGAGGACGTGGGCCTGCCAGACGGCCAGATGGGCAACAGCGAGGTCGGCCATCTCAACCTCGGCGCTGGGCGCGTTGTTTACCAGGACCTGACCCGCATCAACAAGTCCATCCGCGAGGGAGAGCTGGCCAAGATGCCTGTGCTGGTGGACGCCTTTGAAAAGGCCAAGGGGAAGCGCCTGCACTTTCTGGGCCTCATCAGCGATGGCGGTGTGCATTCCCACCAGGATCACCTGGCCGCGCTGTGCAATGCTGCAAAGGCCGCCGGCGTGGATGACCTCATG
>CAZPSQ010000285.1:0-7781 GCA_964588755.1 uncultured Prosthecobacter sp.
GGCATGACGCGCACAAACTCGCGGGCGCTGGGCCGGGTGGCGGTGTGGGCGGCGGGATCGTTTTCCACGCTGTAGGCCTCGGTTTCGATGATGATGCCGGAGCAGCCGTTCCACACCAGCTCCACGCCCACAAGGTCGTGCGCCACGGAGAGGACGTCGCGCTGGAAGAAGTCACGTGTCAGCCAGGCCATGGGTCACAGCCCGGTGGGGTGGTCCACAAACTCCCAGGGAATGCCAAAGGTTTGCTGGATGTGGGCGGCGAGCGCCTTCACGCCGAAGGTCTCGGTGGCGTAGTGGCCACCGTAGAGGACGTTGATGCCGAGTTCCTCGGCCAGGGTGTAGCTCCAGTGCGGGCCTTCGCCGGTGATGAAGGTGTCGATGCCTGCCTTGGCGGCGGCGGCCACTTCTGAGCCGGAGCCGCCGGAGGAGATGCCGATTTTCCGTGTGGTGGCGGGTCCCGCGCCACACACATGCACCGGGCTGCCACCCAGTGATTTTTTGAATTGGGCGACGAGGTCCACCAGCGGCGCCTCATGCTCGGCGGTCACGCCCACGGCACTGCCTTTGTATTCCAGAAAGCCGCCCGTGGGTGTCAGTCCCAGCGCCTGGGCGATCTGGGCGTTGTTGCCAAGGACGGGGTGCACATCCAGCGGCAAGTGGCAGGAGTACACGGCAAGCCCTGCGTCCAATGCCATCTGCATTCTCTGAAACACCGGGCCGGTCCACGGCTGCAGGCCGCTCCAGAACATGCCGTGATGCACGATGAGGAGGTCCGCGCCTGCCGCCACGGCCTTGCGGATGACAGGGAGCGTGGCGTCCACGGCGGCCACGGTCTTGGTCACTTTGCCTGTGCGGTTTTCGAGCTGCAGGCCGTTGAGCGCGGGCGTGTAGTCGGCGATCTGCGCGATGCGCAACTCGGTGTCGAGGTGGGAGACGAGGTCGGGGAGGTTCATGCGGGACAGTGCCTGCAAGCAAACCATGCGCAGCACATTCGACAATGGCGATGTTGCGGTGAAAAGGGGTGCGGCTTAGAACTGCCATGCACCCTGATCGCATGTCTGAAGTCGCCCGTTTTGCCCCCAGCCCCACCGGATGGCTGCATCTGGGACATGCCTATGCGGCGTTGTTTGCGCATGAGGCGGCGGGGCAGGGGGGGCGCTTCCTCATCCGCCTGGAGGACATCGACGGCACCCGTGCGCGGCCTGTGTACGAGGAGGCGATCTTTGAGGATTTGGCCTGGCTGGGGCTGTCCTGGGAGACGCCCGTACGGCGGCAGTCGGACCACTTTGACGACTACCGCGCCGCCTTGGCACAACTGGAGGCGCTGGGCGTGCTCTATCCCTGCTTTTGCACACGGCGGGAGATTCAGGACGAAATCACACGGGCAGGAAATGCGCCCCAGGGGCCCGACGGTCCGCTTTACCCCGGCATCTGCCGAAACCGCAGCGTGGCGGAGCGTGAAGAGCGGATGGCTGCCGGAGAGACATACGCCCTGCGGCTGGATGTGGCCAAAGCCCTGGCGCACGCGCCACATGACCTGATGTGGAAGGACCGCACGCACGGCACCTTCCAAGCAGAACCCGCCGTGTTTGGCGACGTGGTGCTGGCGCGCAAGGACACGCCGGTTAGCTATCATCTGGCGGTGGTGGTGGATGATGCGCTGCAGGGCATCACACTGGTGACGCGTGGGGAGGATCTGCTGCCCGCCACTCATTTGCACCGGCTGCTGCAGGCCTTGCTGGGGCTGCCGGTGCCGGAGTGGCGGCACCACAGGCTGATCACCGATGAGAATGGCAAACGGCTGGCCAAGCGGGATGACGCGCGCTCCCTCCGCAGTTTGCGGGAGTCAGGCTGGACGCTCCAGCGGGTTCACGAGGTTGTCTTTGCCCCATAAACCGGTGGCGGCAGGAGGTGTCGAAAAGTGTGCGCACGCCTTTCCCTGCCCAGTTCTGAAGCACTCGCCAGCAGGCATCTGGCCAGCGTGTTTTTCAACAGTGCTGTGTGCCCGCGCGCATGGGTTTCATACCCGGGGTGGAGGGTCTTCCCTGGAGGCTGCGTGTGGCATCATCTAGAAACAGTGGCTGCAGGCCTTCAGTGGAAAAGGGCGAAAGAGTTCATGGCTCTTCGTTCAGATTTACTGGAGCGCAGTGATAAAAGTAAAGTTAATGATTAAGCTTGAATCTTGCCATGAATCAACCATTCTGGGGGTGGCACACATGCTCACCATGTGCCACTGAAGTGCTCATCTCAGCCAAGAGATCCTATGATGAAATTTCATGCTGGTTGGCTTTCCGGGAACAACTGCCGCGCTTGGAAAAATGGCCCAGGACCACGGGGCCTCAATCTGCTGCTGGCAATGCTTCTGATGCTTGCCGCCGGCACGCCCAGAATATGGGCGCAGGCTGCGGCCCAGGCCGCGTATGTGCAGCCAGGCGTCACATCCGTTGTTTGGACTGCCAAGGGCCAGGGGGCTGAGGCCGTCTTTAAGCTGGCCGTTTTGAACCGGGGGGGCGCGGGAACCCCGGCCGCCAGCCAGTTCGACCTGCAGGTGATTGATGCAAAGCGTGATGGAGTTGCGGTGACTGTCCAGGGAGCTCTTTCGGACAATCCGCCTCCGTATGATCATGTGCTGAACTTGACGCTGGACCTGGCGCCAGACAAAGCAGGAGCGAAGGGGGGGAATGTGACGGTGCTGGTGACGCTCAAGCCGAAAAGTCAGCCTCCCGCTGCCGTCACGCCGGCCGTGCCTGCTGCCCAACTTCTGACATTCACCCTTGTCCCTCCGAAATCAAAGCTCCAGCCGTTGAAGGACCTGCAGGGCAAGGCGCTGAAACTTGAGCAGACTGTGTGGTGGGACGGAGGGGATGCGGCCTGGAATGACCCCGCCACGCGTGCTGCGTCGGTGCGGTTGGACGAGACCTCGGGCACAGCCGCGCTGCATGTGCAGGTGGCAGACGTGGGCGCCACAGCAGGGGCCACCGGCCGCCCAGACTCAGGGGTGCTTAAGTTCGGGGTGCGGAAAGAGGGCAAAGATGCGGAGCCCGCCTTCGACACGCCAGTCAGTGTTCCTGGAAGTGACTATGTCGAGCTAAAGCCCAAAATTTATGGCCGGTTTCCGTTGGGTTCCAGTGATGGGACGGTGCGCATCACCGCCGCCAACATGGACGCCGCAGTGGACTTTGGTTATTCCATCCATGTCCGGCGTTCCACCCTCTGGATCTTCATCATCGTGGCGCTGGGCTTCACCTTGGGATGGCTGGTGAGAAAGTTTCTGAGCAGTCAGGTGGAGGCCACCCGGGCGCGCCTTGCCGCGCTGGGCACGCTGCGTGAGCTGGCCGCCCAGCGAGAGGGTTTCTCAGAGGCTCCGGATTATCTTGTGGCTCACGATGAGATCCTGCAGGAGCTTTTGAGGAACATCGGCAACAAGAACCTGGACGCGGCCGCGCTGGACCAGGCGGTGAAGCGGGCTTTGGAAAAGCATGAGGTTGTCGTGACCAAGGTGACGAATGAGTCAGAGAGCCAGGCCAAGGAGATCAAACTATGGCAGGAGGCGTTGAGGCCGGGCTGGGGCCTTCCACCTGACATTGCTCAGAGGATAAGGGGTGTGGAAACGGGGCTGACGGAGGCGCGACAGCAGGCAGAGAAGCACCTGGCACCGAAGGCTGCGGAAGCGAAACTGGCTGCAGCGGCAGCGGCCCTGCTGACATTGGTGAAACAGGCCTCCCAATGGCGCCTGGACATGCTGAAACATTTGAAAGTCCCAGCCGACGCGGCTCAGGGCACAGAGCCGACCGCGGAGGCCGTGCTCGCAGAGCTGGCCAAGGAAGATCCCGGCCCGGGGAGGAACGCCGCAGCCACAGGCGTAACGCCAGAGATGGTGACGCAGGAGCTGGACGCCACCCACAGGGCCTGGCACCGCATGCAGGAGATGGGGAAAACACTGCCGGAAGGTGTGAAGATGTTTGCGGGCCAGCAGGCATCTGCGCTCGAAAGCAGCAAGGTGGGAGAGGACGATCAGCGCAAGGACGTTGGGAACGCGCTCCGCACAGCGGGCGAGCAATTCAAAAGCGATCTGGAAATGGTGCTGCGAACCACGGCGGACCCGAAGCAACTGGCCCAGGCCGTGCACACCTTCAAAGAGGCCTGGAAAACGGCGCTTCTAACCATGCCGCCGGTCACCCCGGCTTCTGATCACGCTTTGCTGTTAAAGCAGCAGGTGGACGCAGGCGACTGGGCAAAAGCAATGGAGACGGTGACTGGCGAAGCCCCGCCTGGGCTATCCCCCCTCCAGTCCCTGGGTGACAGTCATCAACCTGCGAGCGAGCCGGCCGGTGAGCTGCCGCGCGGCAAGGTGCCTCAGGTGAGCGTGCAACCATATTCCGGGCCCCGGCTGGACAAGATGGAAAAGCAGCTGACGGGGATGGCCATTGCGCTGCGCTTCTTGCACACCACTCTGCTGGTGCTGCTTTTCGCAGGGCTGGCCTGGCTCTTTTTGAGCGGCGAGTGGGTGGGGCGGTACGATGAAATGGGGCGTCTGTTTCTAGCCGCTTTTTTTGCCGACATCACCACCGACCAATTGCGCAAGCTGGCGGGAAACAAGCCGCTGCCGCTGGGGGTGGCATAGCCAAAGCGGGGCTTCACCAGCGCAACTGCGCCAGGACAGGCACGGCGCACGCCGGTTTCCGGTGAGGTGCCACGGGGGGATGGTCTGAAAAAAGGACATGACGCCCTTTGTAAATGCCGCTCGGGAAGGCTGGCTCTGCGCGCTTAAAACACAAAAGGTGGCGGCACAATCTGCACGCCGCCTCCGCCGAGGGGATTGCCCTTGGTCTCTTCAATCTCGGACACGATGTCATCCTTGAAGCTGACGGCCAGGGTGCCCACCTCTACCTTCACATAGATCACTGTCTGGACGATCTGGCCGAAGGCGTCGCGGCCGGTGGTGGTCTGCGGCACGCGTTCATAGATGCTGTATTCCAGACGTTCCTCTTTGCCGGCAGCGTTGATCCTGGCGCTGGTGCGGGAGGGCTTGCCCAGGGAGGACTGGACCTCCTGGCGGGTCATGCCCATGGCCACCTGATTGCGCTCGATCAGCTCATTCACCTTCTTGGTGCGCGCATAGACTTTTTTCAGATTGGTGGCCAGATTTGGGTCGCCAGAAACCACGTCCGCCTGACGAATCCACCCGGCCACATCGCCATGGCGGGCCCGCCCCCGCACGCGGTACGCGGTTTCAGACATGGCCACGACGGTGACGATTGTTCCAGGCGCGAACGAGCCGAGCGCGCCCTGGCCCTTGCTGGAGGGGTACACCGGCGACTCCACCTGGACCCGCACCTGGATGGGCTTGGGCGTCATCCCCTCCACGGAGAAAGTGTCCGGGTCCAGGGTTTGCAGGGAGGAGGACTTGCCGCGCGAGGAAGCGCTGCCGACCTGGGCCGGGAGCGTCTGGACGAGGAGCAGGGCGGCGACGAGCGGGTAGAACGCTTTCATGGGAAGGGTGGGCGACTCGGGGAAGAATATCTGAGTATGACGGCCGGGGGCAACCTTTTGTTCGACGCTCCAAATCTCCCGCGTATTCCTTCCCCCCCAAGACACCATGCCCAACGGACCCTTTTCCACCAAGCTTTTCGAACTCGCCAAGCAGTACATTCCCGGCGGGGTGAACTCCCCTGTGCGTGCCTTCCGCAATGTCGGGGGTGATCCTTTTTTTGTGAAGCGCGCCCGTGGCAGCCGCATCTGGGATGTGGATGACCGGGACATGATCGACTATGTGGGCACGTGGGGGCCGGCGATTCTGGGGCATGCCCCCAGGCCGGTGATCGAGGCCATCCACATCGCAGCCAAGGAAGGCGTCAGCTTTGGCATTCCGAACATGTATGAAGTCGAGATGGCGCGAACCATCTGCGAGTGGGTGCCGAGTGTTCAAAAAGTGCGCATGGTCAACAGTGGCACCGAGGCCACCATGTCTGCCATTCGTCTGGCGCGTGGCTTTACGGGCAGGCCGCGCATTGTGAAATTTGACGGCTGCTATCATGGCCATGCGGACAGCCTGCTTGTGGCCGCTGGCAGCGGTGCGCTGACGCATGGACATCCCGACAGCGCCGGGGTGCCTGCCGCCTTTGCCGAACTGACCAGCGTGCTGCCCTTCAACGACGAGGCCGCCTTGGAAGAGCTGTTTGAAAAGCGTGGTGAGGAGATTGCCTGCATCATTGTGGAGCCTTATCCGGCCAATGCAGGCCTCATCCTGCCGAAGCCCGGCTTCCTGCAAAAGCTGCGTGACATCACCACGAAGCACGGCGCGCTGCTGATTTTTGACGAGGTCATGACCGGCTTCCGTCTGGCCAAAGGCGGCGTGCAGGAGCTGGAGGGCATCACCCCCGATCTCACCTGCCTGGGCAAGGTGATCGGTGGTGGTCTGCCAGTCGGCGCCTTCGGTGGCCGTGCCGACATCATGGACCATCTGGCCCCCCTGGGGCCTGTGTACCAGGCAGGAACCCTGAGCGGCAACCCGGTGGCGATGGCCGCGGGTCTGGCGCAGCTCAAGGAGATGGACCGCCTCAAGGGCTACGAGAATCTCGAAATTCTGGGTCAGACCATGGAGACCGCCGTGCTCGACGTGCTGAAGGCCAAGGGCCTGGGCTACCGCTGGTACCGCAAAGGGAGCATGTTCTGCCTTTTCTTCACGGACAAGGAGGTGCACAGCCTTGCCGACGCCAAGACCTCGGACCTGGCCTCCTTCCGCAAGTTTTTCCACTACTGCCTCGACCACGGTGTGTACTTCGCCCCCAGCCAGTTCGAGACCGGCTTCATCAGCCTTGCCCACAGCAAGGCCGACCTGGACCAGACTGCCGAGGTGGCCGCCGCAGCGCTGGCGGCGTTGTAAAAAGGCGGTGTGTCCGGCCGAAAACAGGTTATTTTCTCTCCATGCCCCAGCTCACCATCGACGTGCCTGAAACGCTCATGCCGCTTCTCACCCGCAGGGCTGAGGGCTGGCGTGAGACGCCGGAGGAATTCATTGTGAGTTATCTTTCGGTGACGTTGGAGCATGATGACCGTGATCCCAATGAGGGAATGACCTCTGAGGCACAGGAGCGACTGGAAGACATTTTGGAGGAGCGGGACAAAGGGCCGTTTGTCCCGCTGCCCTCAAACTGGAAGGAGCAGGTAATGGAAAAGGCCCGTCAGCATGTCCAAACCGCTCGCGCATCGGCAGCCCATGTTTGAGCCTGTCGTGGACATTCATCCTGACGTCCTAGCTTGGGACATTCAGGAAATTGGCAACTACATTGCCATGGATGATGAAGGTGCTGCTCAACGGGTGCTTGATCGGATAGACGAAACCTTTCAGCAACTTGCCCAGTTTCCACTGCTTGGCACCGACATCCACCCCATGCGCCGTACTCTGACAGGCATCCGCATGATTCCCGTGATGGAATACCGCAATTATCTCATCTACTACCGGCCTTTGCCCGGCGACGCAGGCGTTCGTATCTTGTATGTCCTGCACGCTGCCCGTGATGCTGCCACCTTCGCCCGGGAACACCGCCGTCGTTGATCATTCGTTATTCGTTATTCGACATTCTGATTTCGTCATTACCCCATGAACTCCCCCCGCTTCGCCGTCGCCCAGCTCGATGAAATTCCCCCCACGCCCTGCCCCTGCGGGCAGGCGCGCCGCGCCTTCAAGGAGGATTGGAACACCCTGGCCACCGTGCACCTCACGGACATCCATGCGGACAGCAAGGCGCACTACCACCAGAAGATGACGGAGATCTACA
>CAZPSQ010000286.1:0-7741 GCA_964588755.1 uncultured Prosthecobacter sp.
AGGCGCTGGCCGTGAGCGGCCTGCTCAGCACCAGGATGTACGGCGTCCCCGTGCGCCCCATGACACCGAACATGGGCCTCAGCACCGCCTTCGGCCGCAGCAACGACTGGACCGTGAGCGAGGGCGAGGACAAGCACCGCCGCAGCGTGTACACCGAGATCCGCCGCAACTCACCCTACGCCAGTTTCGCCACCTTCGACGCTGGCAACCGCGAGGTCTGCATGATCCGCCGCAGCCGCACCAACACGCCGTTGCAGGCCTTTGTGACGCTGAACGATCCCGTGTTCATCGAGACGCATCAGGCCATGGCCCGGCGTGTGGTGGCGGAGGCGCCGGACACCGCCTCCCGCCTCGCGCTGATGTTCAAGCTCTGCCTCTCACGCAGCCCCACCGCCCAGGAGGTGTCGGCCTTGACGATGCTGCATGAGGAGAATCTGGCCACGTATCGGGGCGATGCCGCCGCTGCGACCCAAATGGCCACCGATCCTCTGGGCCCTGCTCCCAAAGATGCCAGCGTGCTCGAACTCGCGGCGTGGACAACCGTGGCCAATGTGGTCATGAATTTGGACGAGTTTTTGATGCGCCGCTAATTCAACCGATTCCTGTGATGAACCCCGTTCTCCACGACCAGCTCCAGCTCACCACGCGCCGCACGTTTCTCGGCAATGCGGGCCAGTTCAGCCTGGGGGCCATCGCCATGCATGCGCTGCGGCAGCAGGGCAGGGCGGCGCTGCCACAGGCGGACAACCCGCTGGCGCCGCGCAAGTCACATCATGAGGCCAAGGCCAGGCGGGTGATTTATCTGCACATGTCCGGCGCGCCGCCGCACCTGGACCTGTTTGACTACAAGCCGGAGCTGGTGAGGCGGGAGGGGCAGGACTGCCCTGACTCGGTTCTCAAAGGCCGCCGCTTTGCCTTCACCAGCGGCGTGCCGAAGCTGATGGGCACGCCGCGCACCTTCAAGCGGCATGGCAGGGCGGGCATCTGGATGAGCGACGCCTGCCCAAACTTCCACACCATTGCGGATGAGATGTGCATGGTCCGTTCGATGAACACGGACCAGTTCAACCACGCCCCGGCGGAGCTGCTGCTGTTCACCGGTCATGTGCGGCAGGGCCGCCCCTCCCTCGGCTCCTGGGCCACCTATGGCCTCGGCACGGAAAACCAGGACCTGCCGGGCTTTGTCTCCCTGATCTCCAGCGGCACCCAGCCCAGCGGCGGCCAGGGGTGCTGGGGCAGCGGCTTCATCCCCTCCGTGTATCAGGGCGTGCAGTGCCGCAGCAAGGGTGATCCCGTGCTGTTCGTCTCAGACCCTGCCGGGATGAGCCGTGACATGCGGCGCAAGACGCTGGACACCCTGCAGGCGCTCAACCAGCAGCAGGCGGAGGAGCTTGGCCACCCGGAGACCGTCACGCGCATCGCGCAATACGAGCTGGCCTTCCGCATGCAGGCCAGCGTGCCGGAGGTGATGGACATCACCAAGGAACCCGCGCATGTGCTGGAGGCCTACGGCGCGAAGCCGGGCGAGGCGAGCTTTGCCAACAACTGCCTGCTGGCCCGCCGGCTGGTGGAGAAAGGCGTGCGTTTTGTGAACCTCTTCGACTGGGGCTGGGACTTCCACGGCACCAGCGCCGACAGCGGCATCACCGACGGCCTCACCAAGAAGATGGCTGCCACAGACAAGCCGGTGGCGGCACTCATCAAGGACCTGCGGCAGCGCGGCCTGTTGGACGACACGCTCGTCATCTGGGGCGGTGAGTTTGGCCGCACACCCTTCCGCGAGGGCCGCACCGCCGCGAGCAAGATCCTGGGCCGCGACCACTATCCCGACTGCTTCAGCCTCTTCATGGCGGGCGGCGGCGTCAAGGCGGGCTTCGACTACGGCAGCACGGATGAGCTGGGCTTCAGCGTGGCCGAAAACAAGGTCCACGTGCATGATTTCCAGGCCACGGTGATGCATCTCCTCGGCTTCGACCATGAGCGCTTCACCTACCGCTTCCAGGGCCGGGACTACCGCCTCACCGATGTGCACGGGCATGTGGTGAAGGAGCTGCTGGCCTGATCCGCCGCAGGCAGCCCGGAAGCGGATCAGTTTTTCCCTCTCCCCGCGTCCAGATAATCCAGCGCCTTCTTCAGCCACTCGGCTTTTGGCGGCTGATGCCCCTGCCCGGGGATGTTCATGAGCTCGACGTTTTTGAAGCCTTCCTTCTGGAAGCCGTCCTCATACACGGCGCTGGTGTTCTTGAGGTTGAAGTCCTTCCCGCCCGTGACCAGGACATACCGGCCCTCATTTTTGGCCAGCTCCACAATCTCCTCATGCGGGATGTAGCGCTTCTGGAAGACCTCGGTTTTGTCCGCATCGACGACGTCCGTGTAAAAATTCGCGCCCATGAAGGCGATGGTGCCGGTGAACATGTCGGCATAGGTGACGCCCAGCATGCTGGCCACGCGGCCGCCACCGGAGAAGCCGGAGACATAGACACGCGCAGGGTCGATGTCGTAGAGGTCCCGCAGGTTGTCATTGGCATCCACCGCCATGCGCATGCGGGCAAAGACCTCGCGGTTGTTGCCGGAGTTGTGGGCGCCCACGAAGATCAGTTTCTTCTCCGCCAGCACCGCCTCCCATTCAGGGGAGAGCGTGGGCGCGTTGCCTGGGCTGATCCAGATGAAAAGACCGTGGGGATCTCCCTTCTTGTATTTCTTCGGCACGATGATGTCGAAGCTCTCCATGCTGATGCCGAAGGGCGGGGGTGTCTCCGCCGCGTGCATGCGCATCTGCAGCTGGGCATTGTCGGAAACCGGCGGCGATTTGGCGAAGGTGATGGGCGAGCGCACCCCCGGCTTGATGGTGCTCCTTTTGTCATCGGCGGCCAGGCACAAGGACGTCAGCACTGGGAGGAGCAGGAGAAAGCGGAGCATGACGGGATGAAAGCGGGAGGTCTGTGAAATGTCGATGCCTAAACGGGCAGCACGGCGGCGAACTTGGACAGAACCGTTTGGCCACCGCTGAAGGCCGCCTTGCCCCTCTCTGTCCCGGCCCTCTGAAATCACCCCACCGCCAAAGATGGGCGCAATGCCAGCCAGCCAGCCTTCGTTCCAGGGCGCATGAACCACCGCCTTGCCGCCCTGCTTTCCCTTTTTGTCCTGCCCTGCCTCGCCGGCGGCGCCACGGCGGAGAAGCCGAACATCATCTTCATCATGGCGGACGACCTGGGCTACACCGATGTGGCCGCCTTTGGCTCCAGGTACTACGAGACCCCCAACATCGACAAGCTGGCCTCCCAGGGCATGAAGCTCACCAGCCACCACCACTGCCAGAACTGCCAGCCCACCCGGGCGGCGCTGATGACCGGGCAGTATGGCGCGCGCACGGGCGTTTACACCGTGGGCGGCATCGGCCGCTTTGACTGGGAGACCCGCCCCCTGCGCCCTGTGGACAATGTGGACAAGCTGCCGCTGGACAAGAAAACGGTGGCCCAGTCCCTGAAGGCGTCTGGCTACAGCACCGGGCTGTTTGGGAAATGGCACCTGGGAGAGGACGCGGAACACCACCCCGCCGCACGCGGATTTGACGAGGCCATTGTGTCGTCAGGCAGGCACTTCGACTTCAAGACCAGCCCGAAGGCGGAAGTTCCCCAGGGCGCCTATCTGGCCGACTTCCTGACTGACAAAGCGGTGGACTTCATCCACCGGCACAAGGCGGGGCCGTTTTTCCTCTACCTGCCGCACTTCGGCGTGCACTCGCCGCATCAGGCCAAGGAAGATCTGATCGCCAGGTTCAAGGACAAGGCGCCTGCGGGCGGCCACAAAAACCCCGTCTATGCCGCCATGATCGCCAGCGTGGATGACAGCGTGGGCCGGGTGATGGCCACACTGGAGGAGCTGAAACTCGCGGACAACACCGTGCTTGTTTTCACCAGCGACAACGGCGGCGTTGGCGGCTACGAGCGCGAGGGCATCAAGAAGGCCGGGGACATCACGGACAACGCGCCTCTGCGCAGCGGCAAGGGCAGCCTGTATGAGGGCGGCACCCGCGTGCCCCTCATCGTCCGCTGGCCGGGCGTGACCCAGGCAGGCTCCACCTGCGAGGTGCCCACCATCCATGTGGACGTGTTTCCCACCCTGGCGGAGATCGGGCAGGCTGCCGCGCCGGAAGGCCAGCCGCTGGATGGCGAGAGCCTCGTTCCCCTGTTCCGCAACCCTGCGGCCAGCCTGAAACGTGACGCCATCTACCAGCATTTCCCCGGCTACCTCGGCGCGGGCGCAGGCACCTGGCGCACCACCCCCGTTGGCCTGGTCCAGTCAGGCGAATGGAAGCTGATGGAGTTCTTCGAGGACGGCCGGCTGGAGTTGTACAACCTCAAGAAGGACATCGGCGAGGGGAAGAACCTGGCCTCCGAAATTCCAGACAAGGCGAAGGAACTGCACGCCAAAATGACCGCATGGCGGGCGGCCATCAAAGCCCCGATGCCAACACCCAACACTCCCAAGGTAGCCCCCGCCTCCTCCGAGCCAGCAAAAAAGGGCAAGGGTAAAGGGAAGGGCAAAAAGAAGCAGAGCGCTGCCAATGAGTGAGGCGGGGCTTGCGGCCAGAACTCGCAAACGGGGACAAGCTCAGGACTTCCGCGCAATGTACACAAACGCCGGTGGCAGGTTGCGCCACACCACACGGCTGGTCTCCACACCGTGGGTCAGCTCATGCAACAGGGAGCGGAAACGCTGGCCGCTGGGGAGCTGATGAAACCCCCAGTAGGCAAAGGTGGCAAAACAGCCGCCAGACGCCAGATGCGGCAGCACATTGCCCAAAATGGCCTCCTGCAGCCCTCGCGGGAAGGCCGTCCACGGCAGGCCGCTGATGATCGTGTCAAACTTTTCGCCCTCCGGCAGCACCCCGGAGAAATCAAACTCCTGCGCGCCGGCGCACTCGAAACGCATCCGGGGAAACCGTGGGCGGAGCTGGTCCACGAAGCCGTTGTTGAGCTCGATGCCCAGATAATCCGCCTCATGCGGCATCACGTCGGCAATGGCAGAGGTGAAGGCGCCCGTGCCTGGGCCCAGCTCCAGAACCCGCTGGGCCTGCCAGACGCCAGTGACCTCCATCATGCGCTCGGCCAGGGCCGGACTCGACGGGGCAATGGCCCCAATCGTCTGCCAGTTGTGGCAGAATTCTTTGATGAACGTGGCGGCTGACATTGGGGTGGGGCGGATGCTAGCAACGCCGTGAACAAGCGCGAGGCCTTTTATCAAGGTCTTCCGGGTCTCTCTATTTCCAGCGTTTCGATGGTCATGTGCCGTGGAAAAACAACAAGGAATAAAACCTAGATCATTGAATGCCAAAAAATTGAACATTCCCTTATCCTCCCCTCTCCAATGATCCGCGTACTACGCGGCTCAATCAGCCCGGAGGACGCGCCCAAATCACACCAACCAAAAAAATCACAACCGTCGTCCGTCATGAAGCCCTTCACCTCCCTCTGTCTGTGCCTGTCCCTCGGCTCCGTCATGCTCCTGTCCCAGTGCTCCTCCACCGGAGGTTCTGCTGGCTCTTCCGTGGCCAGGCCCACAGCCCAGGGTGATGTGACAACCCAGCAGCTGGGTGACACCACGGTCCTGACCCGCACGCTCATCAGGCACCCGCTGACGAATGCCGACATCGGCAAAACGTACCAGGAGATCACGGTCGTGTCCCCACGCGGCACCTCAGTTCAGGAACGAGTGATCGTGCGGGCGCTTCCACGCCTGGAGACCACCAACCGGACCAAGTCCTGATCGCAGGCTGAAATGAAATGAGCCCCCGGGAAGGCCCGGGTGCTGCTTGACGTGTGTGGTGCTTTGCGCCGAGACTTCGCACCACACACGTTCACTCCATGGCCTACCTTATCGATGCGCTCGTCATTCTCGGCTACTTCGCCCTCATCATTGGAATAGGGCTGTCCCAGCGGAGCAAAAGCGGCAGCGTGGAAGGCTTCACCCTGGGGGACCGCCAGATCGCCTGGTGGGCGGTGCTGGCGTCCATCCTGGCGGCGGAGATCAGCGCCGCCACCTTTCTCGGCGCGCCCGAGTCCGGCTACAGCCGGCAAAACTGGAGCTATGCCCAGTTCGCCATCGGCACGGTGCTGGCACGCATCATCGTCAGTTTCCTCTTCATCCCGATCTTTTACCGGCATGGCGTCATCTCCTTGTATGAGTTTTTGGAGACACGCTTCGGGCCGGTCACGCGGAAGTTTGCCTCCATCACCTTCATGTTCACCCGCGTGCTGGCCATGGGCACGCGGTTGTACGTGTCCGCCATCATCCTGGTGCTGGCGGTGGCCATGTGGCAGGGCGGCGCGGTGGATGCCAACACCAAGTTCTGGCTGTATGCCGGCGCGGTGGTCGTGGTCACGCTGCTCACCGCCCTCTACACTTCGGTCGGCGGCATCCGTGCGGTGATCTGGACGGACTTCATCCAGGTGGGTGTGCTGGTGGCCTCCCTGGGCTTCACCATCCCCTATTTGCTGATGAAAATCCCCGGCGGCTGGGGCGCTGTGACGGACGTCATCAAGAACCCCGTCTTCTTCGACTTCGCCAAACCGGCGGAGGCAGGCGCCTGGGCCTGGATAAAAAACGTGTTCACCAGCGAATACACCATCTGGGCCGCCATCATCGGCAGCACTTTCGTGACGATGAGCACGCACGGCATCGACCAGGACACCGTGCAGCGCATGCTCACCGCCAAGAACCGCCGCCAGAGCGCCTTTGCCACCATTCTCTCCGGCCTTGTGGATCTGCCGATCGTCTCGGCCTTCATCCTCATTGGTGTGCTTCTCAAAGCCTACTACACCGCCCATCCAGCGGTGAATCTGCCTGCCGAAAGCCGCGAGGTCTTCCCCTTCTTCATCATGAACGAGATGCCCGCGGGCATGCGCGGCCTCGTCACCGCAGGCATCCTGGCCACGGCCATGGGCTCCCTCAGCACCGCGCTGAACGCGCTGGCCACCAGCCTCTCGCGCGACTTCATTCTTCCACGCCTGCCGGCGGACGCGCCGGAGTCGCGGCGCATTGCCGTGCTGCGCTGGAGCACAGTGTTCTTTGCCGCGCTCATCATCGGCGTGGGCATCTGGACGGCCTGGTTCATGGCGCACAACCCGAAGGTGGAGATCCTGCCGCTGGTGCTCGGCATCCTCGGCTTTACCTTCGGCTCCCTGCTCGGGGTCTTCCTCCTGGCCGTGCTGACAAAGTCCCGTGGCTGCGACGCAGGCAACATCATCGCCATGATCACCGGCATCGTGGCCGTGCTCTTCCTCAGCAACGTCCTCGGCATTCAGACGAAGGTCGGCATCCAGGAGCCCTTCGTTCTTTCCTTCCCCTGGCGCATCACGCTGGGCACGTTTGTCACCATCGGCGTGGCCATCTTGTTCAAGACGCCCGAATCACGTCAGGCGTCAGCACGGGCCATTGAGGAGAAACATGCGGCGGCCGGAGAGGCATAAAAAAGCGCGGACTGTTTCCAGTCCGCGCTCTTGAATCTGACTTTGCAGACGGGCTGCCCCGCCGTCTCCATTAGGAGTAGCTGGCCTGGGCGCCCTTGATGTCGCGCTTCTTGATCCAGGGCATCAGGCTGCGGAGGCGGGCGCCGGTCTTCTCGATCGGGTGCTTCTCGCCGTCCTTGAGCAGCTTGTTGAAGGTCTTGTAGCCGGTCTCGGTCTCCTTGATCCATTCCTTGGCGAATTTGCCGTTCTGGATCTCGGTCAGGATCTTC
>CAZPSQ010000287.1:0-7683 GCA_964588755.1 uncultured Prosthecobacter sp.
GACAACCACATGCGAGGCATGAGCTGCCTGCTGACCTGCGACGAGCTGCTGCAGGGCAACATCATGGGCGGCGGAGGCAACCCGGCCGGGTGGGCGAGCAGCATCTCGATCGACCAGGAGATCAAGAACTTCCTGCAAAGCCGCAAGGAGACGAAGACACGCTTTGGCTCGCTGGAGTTCGGTGTGGCGGTGCCGGAGCGAGCGGACCCGTGGACGCGCATGAGCTACGCGGGCGGGAACCAGCCCATCGCGCCGATCGACGACCCGCACCAGGTGCTGAAGAAAATCTACGGACAGATGAAGGACAAGGAGAGCCTGGTGAGCATCCTGGATGATGTGCGCAGCGACCTGAAGCGTGTGTCCTCCAAACTCAGCGCGCGGGACAAGGCGCTGCTGGACCAGCACATGACGCTGGTGCGCGGCCTGGAGCAGGACCTTGAGGAGGCGGACAAGCAGGGCAAGCTGTCCCACCCGGTGCCGAAGGTGGACCCGAGCATCGAGCTGGTGAATGACAACACTCCGCAGATCAGCCGCATCCAGATTGACCTGATGGTGAACGCGCTGGCCAACGACATGGCGCGCGTGGCGACGCTGCAATACATGCGCAGCGTGGGCATGGCGCAGATGCGCTGGCTGGGCGTGGAGGAAGGGCACCACAGCCTGTCCCACGACCCGGACGACAACAAGGGCAGCTATGAGAAGCTGCTCAAAATCAACACTTGGTTCGCCGGTGAGTTTGCCTATCTGGCCAAGCGCCTGAGCGAGACGCCCGAGCCGACGGGTGACGGGAGCATGCTGGACAACACGCTGCTGGTGTGGACGAACGAACTGGGCAAGGGCAACAGCCACACGCTGGACAACATCCCGTATGTGATGGTGGGCGGCGGCGCGGGCACCGGCTTCAAGATGGGCCGCAGCCTGAAATTCGACAAGGCGGCGCACAACCGCTTATGGATGTCCGTGGCTCACTCCATGGGCCACACGGGGCTGGCGACCTTCGGGAAAAAGGAACTGTGCGAGGGCGGAGCGCTGGTGCTGAGTTAATCCGGGCCGCTGAATTGATTTCTGCCGCCTCCCGATCAACACGCTTTTGCTTCAAGTGAAGGCGTGGTGTGCCAATGCTGAGGAAGGCGCTGATCAAAGGGCAATCTTTCGCTTCCTCATACTCATCAGTGAGTCCGAGTCCAAGGCAGCCGGGGCGCAGGTCTGTTTCAAGAAGAACCGCGGCCGCCCGCTGCTGCCACATTAATCCAGCGACCTCTTCGGCGGGCCGATGCGGACGCGATTGGCGTCCTGGGGCTTCTGCGGTGGAGTGGGGGCATGACGCTGCACCTCATACCCTGGCACGGTGAGGGTGAGGTCGAGCTTGGCCAGGAACTCCCAGGTGGCGGCGACGCCCACTTCATCCGCCACTTTACGGGCCTCGAGATAGGCATCAAAGGCATCTGGCATGACCTGGAAGACGGCGACACCATTGGGGTCGGCCTTGACGTCGCGCATGAGGCGGATGAAGGCGGAGTTGGGCTGCTTGAGAGCCTCGATGGTCTCACCGCCGCCGCTTTTTGGGGTCAGCGCGAGCTGCACCACGCTGGAGGTGGGGGAAATCTGCGGGGTGAAGGTGTAGGCACCGGCGATGAGCGGATTGGAGGCAGCTTTTTGCAGCATGGCGACCATGCGGGAGATGTCGTAAATCGTCTTGGCCTTGCTGGCGTCCTCGATGCCTTTGACCTTGCCCAAGCTGCGGAAGTAGTCGGCAACGTCCTTGGGGGTGGCCTTGACTTCCTGGGTGTTGGACCCCCAGGAGAAGGTGATCTTGCCTGCTGCGGCGGTGGCTTTGATGACGGGCTTGAGGGGGTCCCTGGAAGGGTCCAGCTTGGTCCAGGTGGTGAGGTCTCCTTTGGCCGCGTCGGCCACGGCCTGGGCCACGACGGCCATGTTGCTGCGGGTAGGCACGGCGATGTCGGCCAGCGCGGCGAGCAGCTGCTTGGTGGGGGGGATGCCACCGGCGTCCAGGGCCTTGTAGGCGAGGGCGGCGTGCTCCATCTGCACGCGATCCACAAGGCCGGCTATTTCCGGCCATGCCTTCTGGGCGTTGGCGGCAGAGCCGAGGACTGCCTCCAGCAGCTTGGCGAAGGGCGGGTATTCGACCTTCTGGTACTGGAGCTGGGCCTTTGCCTTGTCCATGCCGTCGAGGATGGGCTGGAGGAACTTGGACACGCTGAAGGTCAAAACGCCTTGCCGGGCCACAAGGACGCGTGTCTCCACCGGCTTTTCGGGATAGGGGCGGGGGTTGGGCAGGCGGACGTAGGTAGCCGGCGGCGGCTGGTAAACAGGGGTCTGGTCCAGCAGGGCCTTGAGACGCTCCGCCTCGGTGAGGAGCTTGTCGGTTTCGGCTTTTTTGGCCTCGCGCTCCTTTTTGCGGTCCTCAAGCTGCTTTTGGAAGGACTCGAGGTCCATGAACTTCATCTTGGACTGCATGTCGGCGGTGTCGATGGTTTTGAGGTCCTCGACGGCCTTCTTCATCTGCTCCTCCGCCTTCTTTTTGTCTTCTTCGAGCTTTTTGGGGTCAGCAGGGGGCGGGGGCAGCTTTTTGATCTCCTCCTCCATTTTTTTGTGCTCTTCCGGCGTGACCGGCGGAAGGTCGGAGAGGATTTTTTGGACGGCGCGGGCGGTGTTCAACGCCATGACGACGAACACGATCATGAGCACGCCCACGACATTCGTGACGGCATCCATGAGGGAGTCGAGGTTCAGTTCTCCTCCTCCGCCTGCTTTTTTCTTGGCCATAAGGATGGGTGGGGGGTGGCGTTTGGACTATTTTTTGGTGGCCTCAGGCGCCTTGGGCGTTCCGGCCGCCGGGGGGGCCGGGGCAGCGGCGGGTGGCGGCGGTATCCTGCCACGGAACTTGTCAAACATGGCGAGGTCTAGCACCCCGCGGCCGGGGATGGGAAGCTTGCCGGTGCGGATTTTGTAGTCTGCCTCGGCACGTCCGGCGCCGTTGTTGTAGGCGCCGGCGCCATCGTCGCGAATCAGGAAGAGGATGAGTGCCTTGGGGTCTTTGGCCACTTCCAAGAGGAAGTGGTTGAAAACCGCATCAGCGACGACGACCTCCGCCTGGGCGCTGAGGCGGTAGTCTTCAGCGCCCCAGGCGCCCAAGATTTTCAACGCACCGCCGCTGGCCTCGACAAAGTAAACTTTTTGATCCTCGGCCATGCCGCCGCCAGATGGCTGAACGACGACGGGCGGGATTTTTTTGTCCGGCGGCACCTGGCGTTTTTTCAGCTCCTCGGCCAGTGTGGCAATGAGCTTTTTCGTCTCCTCCTGCTGGAACTTGAGGCCTTCGATCTCCGTCATGAGATCATCGAGCTGTTTTTGCAGCTGCTGGCTGATCTTCATATTGGTCTCCTGCATCTCCTTGGAGCTGGACATCAGCTTCCGCAGTTTGATGTACTGCTGCTCCCTTTCGTCGGCTTTTTTCTGCAGTTCCTCGAGCTCGGCGAGTTTTTCCTTGAGGACGACATCAAGCTCTTTCCGCTCCTCAATCTGCTTTTTCATCTTCTGGTACTCCTGGGCGCGCTGGATTTCCTCAGCGCTGCGCCCTTCGGCCTTGCCGACCTGCGCGATCACCAGCACGACGATCATCAGCACCAGGGCGCCGATGAGGCACGCAAGGATGCTGAGGAACGGGAAGAGGGAGACTTCTCCTTCTGAGGATTCGCGACGCTGGGCCATGAAGGTTTGACGATGATGGACGTTGGGAGCGGACGATGACGGCGGCCACTACTACTCGCGGCTGAACCAGCCTTTCTTCTTCACCTGATGGATCATGATCTGCTTGCCGCCGAGCTCGCCAAGGATGTTGTTGAGAGACTGGATGCCGCTGGCCAGGGCGCGGGTGTACTCGGAGGTGGTCTTGACGCTGTCCTTCACGGAGTTGGTCAGGTCCTCGCGCATGCGGTTCAGGGTCTGGGCGAACTCGGCGTCCACGCGCTGCTGGTGGGCGTTGGCGCGCTTGTCGAGGTTGTCCGCCTGCTCCTTCACATGCTTGGAGAGGGCGTTGAGGTCCACCAGGAACTCCTTCTGGGCATTGGCGACGGCCTTGACGAGGGTGTCCATGACGCCGTTGGTGTCGCCACCGGCGATGCCGCCGCCATCGTTGAGGCGGGGCAGCAGCACTTCGTTGGTGAAGGCGTCGATGTTGTTGAGGTTGTCGTCCTCAGCCTTGGCCATGGCGTTCATGGGGAAGTTGAGGAACATGGCCAGCACAAGGCCCAGCAGGGTGGTGTCGAAGGCGGTGCCGAGGCCGCTGGTGACCTGGCCGAAGGATTTCATGACTTTCTCCATGTCTGTCATGTCGGAGAGGTCGATGCTGCCGATGGCGAGGGAGAGGCCCAGCACGGTGCCGATGAAGCCCAGGATGGGAATGGCCCAGAGGAACACTTTGATGAGGGAGTAGCTGCCGCCGACGCGGGCGCTGTCGATGTTGCTCTGCGCGCCGAGCATGTTGCCGACATCCCCGTTGTTCTGGCGCACCTCGAAGAGCTCCAGCCCTTTGCGGATGCGGTTGACCATCATGCTGTCACGCAGGCGGGGGGGGAGGTTGTAGAGATGGTCGATGAAATGCCCCACGTTGTCGCGGTTGATCTCCGCGCCGAGCTCCGCAGGCAGCACGTCGAGGTACATGGCGTCCTTCTGGTGGCGGAGCTTCCTGCTTTTGAGGTAGAGCAGCGCGACAGCCCAGAAGAAGAAGAAGGTCTCCGTGTAGTTCACCCAGGTGCGCTCCAGGAAGAGGTCATGCATGTAGTCCATGGTGTCCACCGGGTTGGCGCCATAGGCGCCCTTGCCGAAGGGGAACATGATGCCGAACCAGGCGAGGGATGCGACGGCGCCGATGCCCAGCGCCAGCCAGGGGTTGGGGTTGGCGGGGTCGGTCTCCTCCCAGCCGCCGCGGGCGGACTGGTGCTGCTCCGCAGGGGTCTCGTAGGCGGCACCTGAGGAGCCGTGCTCATATTCGGCCCCAAAGGCATCATTTTCCTGGGGTGCGGGAGGCGTGACCCCGCTGGGAGAGGGCAGGCCGGAGGGATCAGGAAGACCGGAGGGCGCGGGGAGGCCGGAGGGGGGGGGCGCCCCCAGGGTGGCGGGAATGCTCAGCTTGGTGTTGCAACCGGGGCAACGAACGACTTTGCCGGCCATTTCGGGCTCGGCCTTGAGCTGCATGCTGCATGTGGGGCACTTGAACGTCACTGATGATTCCTCCTGGGGGTGGTATTAAGGTGTGGTCGAAAAACGAGGCGATGAGTAGATAGTCATCACACCCCTAGAACAAGAGATTTCTTGGGGTGGTCCGCAAACTAAAACAAATTCACGCCGCAGTGGCGCAAAACACGAACGAAAAGTGTTCATGGCCAGAGTCTAAGAGGCGCTTTCAGAGCAGTTCTTCCACAAATTTTTGGGAATCGAAGGGCTGAAAATCCTCCACCCGCTCTCCCAGGCCAATGAAACGGGTTGGCACGCCAAGCTCCTGCTGGATGGGGACAAGGATGCCGCCCTTGCCGCTGCCGTCGAGCTTGGTGACGATGATTCCCGTAAGAGGCACTGCCTTGTGAAACTCCCGCGCCTGCTGAAGGGCGTTGGACCCTGTGGTGGCATCCACCACAAGAATAACTTCATGTGGTGAGTCCGGGTCTTTGCGGCCGAGGATGCGATTGATCTTTTTCAGCTCCTCCATGAGGTTGTGCTTGGTGTGGAGGCGGCCGGCGGTGTCGCAGATGAGGTAGTCGGCCTGGTTTTTCACGGCCATTTCATAGCCGTCGAAGCACACGGCGGCGGGGTCGCAGTTGGGCGGGCCTTTGACGAGGGGTATCTTGAGGCGTTCGGCCCAGACGGTGATCTGCTCCACGGCGGCGGCGCGGAAGGTGTCGGCGGCGGCGAGGACGACCTTGTGCCCGCGCTGCTGCAGGATGTGGGCGAGCTTGGCGGTGCTGGTGGTCTTGCCGGTGCCGTTGACGCCGACAATGAGGAGGACCTTGGGCCTGCCGGGGATGGGCTGCAGGGGCGGCACGGCCTCCGGCAGGATCTTCCGCACGTGCTCGCGCGCGACCTGCACGATGTCCGCGCCGTGCAGGGTGCGCTGGCGGGACTTGAGGTCCGTCACGATCTGCAGAGCGAGGCGCGGCCCGAGGTCCCCGGCGATGAGCATGGCCTCCAGTTCATCCCAGTCGATGTTCGGCTTGGTGAAACGCTGGAGGAGGGACTTGAAGAAACCGGCCATGATTTATAAATGACGAAACCAGAATGAGGAATGCCGAATGAGGGGACTAATCCTCGGCGGATTCGACGGGGGTGGGGATGAGCGGAAGCGCCGCTTTTGCGGGCTCGTTTTTGCGGAGGGCTTTGGCGAGCTTGTCGAGGACGCCGTTGACGAAGGAGCCGGACTCGCCGGCGCTGAGGGCCTTGGCGATGTCGATGGCCTCGTTGAGGATGACGGGGGTGGGGACGTGGGGGCAGTGGAGCAGCTCGTAGGAGGCGACGCGGAGAACATTGCGGTCCACGGCGGCAAGGCGCTCCAGGCGGAAGTTTTCCACGATGGTGCCGATGTGGTGGTCAATCTCCTCCTGGTGCTGGAGCACGCCTTGAATGAGGCTTTCGGCGAAGGCGCGGGTGGAGGTCTTGGCGCTGTGAAGCGTCCAGAACACCTCGCTGTCGTCGATTTTCTGCTCTCCCTGGAGGTCTTTGGCGAAGAGGAACTGGATGGCGGCCTCGCGGCCTTCGCGGCGTTTTCCCATGATGTTAATTAGGCGTGGTCAATGGGTTCACCGGCAAAGCTGGCCTTCATCTTGCCGAACAGGTTGATCATTTTGACGCAGGTCTGGGCGGCCTCGGTGCCGCGGTTGATGGTGGCGCCAAGGCAGCGCTCCTCGGCCTGCTCCTCGGTCTCCACCAGGAGGACCTCGTGGATGACGGGGATGCAGTGGCGAACGGCCATCTGCTGGAGGGCGTCTGTGACGGAGGCGCCGACGAGGTCGGCATGCTCGGTGGAGCCGCGGATGATGACGCCGAGGGCGATGACGGCATCCGGGGTGCTGCCACGGAGGACCAGCTCTGTGCAAACGGGGATCTCAAAGGCGCCGGGCACGCGGTAAACGTCCACGGAGGCGTTGGGCGCGATGACCTCGATCTCCTCCTTGGCGGCGTTTAGCAGGCCCTGCACGAACTGGTTGTTGTACAAGGAGGCGACGATGGCGATGCTCACCGGTTCCTGCGTGGGGCGGGGGCGGCTGGAGGCGTAATTTGACATTATGGATTAAGGGAGTGCTGGGAAAGAAAATGACGAAACCAGAATGAGGGATGACGAATTGGCCCGGAGGCCGTCACTCATTGGGGTGTGGTGGTTCGGTCATGCATTCGTCATTCATCATTCGGGTTTCGTCATTCAAAGTCTGTGCCCCATCTTTTTCTTCTTGGTCTCAAGGTATTTCGCGTTCTCGGGATGGGGGTCTGATTTGACGGGGACCTGCTCGACGATTTCGAGCTTGTGGCCTTCGAGGCCCACGACTTTGCGCGGGTTGTTGGTCATGAGCTTGATCTTGCGCACGCCGAGGTCGGAGATGATCTGGGCGCCGATGCCGTAGTCCCGCAGGTCCATGGGGAAGCCGAGCTTCAGGTTGGCCTCCACGGTGTCCA
>CAZPSQ010000288.1:0-7669 GCA_964588755.1 uncultured Prosthecobacter sp.
ACTACCTGCTCGCGGTCAAAGGCAATCAACCGGCGCTGCTGGAAGCGATCGAGACCGATTTCATTGATCAATACCAGTCGGAAGCCGTCGACCGCCACCGCCAAGCCCACAAGTCCCGTGGCCGGATTGTCGGCCAAATCGCCTCGGTCCTGCCCGCGACAGGGACCGTTGACGTCGCCGATTGGCCCCAGTGCAAGACGATCGGTCTGGTCGACTCCTTGCGCAAGGTTGGCAATGAAGAATCGAACTTCGAGCGGCGCTATTACATCAGCTCTCGCGACTTGACCGCCGAACAACTTGCCGTCGCCGTGCGAGGCCATTGGGCCGTCGAGAATCGACTTCACTGGATACTCGACGTCAGCTTCGGCGAGGATGCCAGCACCGTACGTAAAGACCACGCGCCACAAAACCTTTCCCTCTTGAAGAAGATCGTTCTCAATCTGATTCGGCTGGATACGACCGACCAGAAGAAAACCAGCTTGCGCCTGAAGCGCAAGGCAGCCGCCTGGGATGACGACTTCCGGGTGAAGATCATGGGCCTCATCAGACTATGACAGTCGAGTGCCGAGGCCCTGCCGTCACCGTACCCTGCTTGATTGAGGTGGCCAGCCGCAAAATTTCATCCCAATGAGCGCGTATCTGCTTGATATTCAGCCGGTCACTGCTAATCATCGGTTTGAGCGCTTCATAGGCGGTATCGCCCTTGGGAATGAACAGCTTGGTGTCGCCCAAGTCGCGAATGCGCGGCGCGAAGCGAAAGCCCAACAGGTGCATCAATCCAAACACATGGTCGGTAAAGCCCGCTGTGTCGGTGTAATGCTCCTCGATCCGCAAGTCCGACTCGTGGTACAACAGGCCATCGAGCACATAGGTTGAATCGCGCACACCAACGTTGACCACCTTGGCGCTGAAGGGCGCGTACTGGTCGGAGATATGGGTATAAAACGTCCGCCCTGGACTGCTTCCATACTTCGGGTTGATGTGCCCGGTGCTTTCCGCCTTGCTGCCAGTTCTGAAGTTCTGTCCATCCGACGATGAGGTGGTGCCATCGCCCCAGTTTCCGGCGAAGGGTTGCCGGAACTGCGCGTTGACCAGTTCGGCCAGCGCCGTCGAATACGTTTCATCCCGGATGTGCCAGGCTTGCAACCACGACAGCTTGGCGTAGGTGGTGCCAGGGCAGGATTCGGCCATCTTGGTGAGCCCAAGATTGATGCCATCAGCCAGGATCGTCGTCAGTAACAAGGTCTTGTCCTTGGCCGTATCGCCGGTCTTCAGATGTGTGAAATGCCGGGTGAAGCCTGTCCATTCATCGACCTCCATGAGCAGTTCGGTGATTTTGAGGTGCGGCAGCAGCATCGCCGATTGGTCGATCAGGGCTTGCGCGGTTTCAGGTACTGCCGCGTCCAGCGGCGTGATCTTCAGGCCGGACTCGGTAATGATGGCGTCCGGTAGATCATTGGCCGCCGCCATGCGGTTGACGGTAACGAGCTGCTGTTCCAGCAATTCCAGCCGGTCGTGCAAATACTGATCGCAGTCGGTGGCCACTGCCAGAGGCAATTCGCTGGCCAGCTTCAGAGTAGCGAACTTCTCGGCCGGCACCAGGTACTCATCAAAGTCCTTGAACTGGCGCGAACCCTGCACCCAGACATCGCCTGAGCGCAGCGCGTTCTTAAGCTCTGACAGGGCGCACAGCTCGTAGTAGCGCCGGTCGATGCCCTCGTCGGTCAGAACCAGTTTGGCCCAGCGCGGCTTGACGAATGCGGTTGGCGAATCGGCGGGCACCTTGCGGGCGCTGTCGCTGTTCATGCTGCGCAGAACGTCGATGGCATCGAGCACACCCTTGGCGGTTGGTGCCGCCCGTAGCTTGAGTACGTCCAGGAACTGCGGTGCGTAGCGGCGCAACGTGGTGTAGTTTTCACCGATGCGATGCAGAAAGTCGAAGCTCTCCGGTTGCGCGAGCTTTTGCGCCTCCGTGACGCTGGCTGCGAATGTGTCCCACGGCATTACAGCCTCGATGGCGGCGAACGGATCGCCGCCGCTGTGTTTGGCTTCCAGCAGGGCTTGGCCGATGCGGCCATACATCCGTACCTTGTCATTGATCGCCTTGCCGGAAGCCTGAAACTGCTGCTGATGCTTGTTCTTGGCAGCGTTGAACAACTTGCCGATGATGCGGTCGTGCAGGTCGATGATTTCGTCGGTGACGGTGGCCATGCCTTCAATGGCCAACGCTACCAGAGTGGCATAGCGTCGTTGCACCTCGAATTTGGCTAGGTCAGCAGGCGTCATCTGCCCACCCTCACGGGCGATCTTGAGCAGGCGGTTTTGGTGAACTTGCTGCTCAATGCCAGCGGGCAGGTTAAGCGCCTGCCAGGCTTTGAGGCGCTCGATGTGTTCAAGCATGTGCCGCGAGTTTGGCTTGATCGGCGACTGGCGCAACCATGCCAGCCACGTCACTTTGCTGCCGTCCTTGCGTTTGAGAAGTTCGTCCAGTCGCTGACGGTGGCGCAACAACAAAGAATCGGTCAACGCCGCGTAAATACGTCGGTTAGCACGGGTGATAGCCTCGGCACTCGCGCGCTCGATGGCATTCATGGCGGGCAGGATGATGGTCTGCCGCCGCAGGTTTTCGACAAGGGTGCTGGCTAGCACAATGCCTTTGTCAGTCTGCAAGGCCAGCTCGGTCAATGTATGGACGGCTTGCCGGTAGTGGCTCATGGTGAATGGCTTGAACCCAAACACCGTTTGTAGCTCGACCAAGTGCTCACGCCGTGTCTGTTCACGCTGGCCGTACTCGTTCCAGCTTTCCTCTGGCACCTTGAGTTGCGCGGCCACCATGCGTAACAAGGGCGGAAACGGAGGCTCATCGACGCCCAAAAAAATGCCGGGAAATCGCAAATAGCAAAGCTGCACAGCGAAGCCCAATCGATTTGTGGGGCCACGGTGCTGGCGAATGATCGACAGATCGGTCTCGTTGAACGTGTAGTACCGAATCAGATCATCTTTGGCATCAGGCATTGCCAGCAGGCTTTCGCGCTCGGTGGCGGACAGGATTGAGCGGCGCGGCATAGTCAGTCTTCTCGTAGGTACTGGTACAAGGTTTCGCGGCTGATGCCGAAGTCACGGGCCACCAAGGTTTTTTGATCGCCTGCCGCAACTCGCCGTTTCAACTCGGCAATTTGTTCGCTGTTCAGGGATTTTTTCCGTCCCCGGTAGGCCCCGCGCTGCTTGGCCAGCACGATTCCCTCGCGCTGGCGTTCGCGGATCAGGGCGCGCTCGAACTCAGCAAAGGCTCCCATGACCGACAGCATCAGATTGGCCATCGGCGAGTCCTCGCCGGTGAACGTCAGCCCTTCTTTGACGAACTCCATGCGCACGCCGCGTTGTGTCAGCCCCTGAACGATGCGGCGCAAGTCATCAAGGTTGCGTGCCAGCCTGTCCATGCTGTGCACAACCACGGTATCGCCCTCGCGGACGAAGGCCAGAAGCCTTTCAAGTTCGGGGCGTTGGGTGTCCTTGCCGGAAGCCTTATCGGTGAACACCTTGCCAACTTCGATTTGCTCCAATTGCCGATCAGGGTTCTGGTCGAAGCTGCTGACGCGGACATAGCCGATGCGTTGACCTTGCACGATGCCTCCAAAGGAAAAAGTGTCAGGATGAAATCTATTACCCTTGGTGGATCATGTCAATAAATACAGGCCACGACTCTACTCTGACGTTGTTTGTGCATAGCATCTGACATCAGGTTAGGGTATAGCTCAATTGGACACTGGCAATGAGGCAAAATCTCCGACCGGTTTCTTGTCCCCACTCAGAACCATGAATCCGCCCCACGGTACGCTGCCAGGGAGCAGCCGTTCTACAGTGCGCGCTGTGATAGACCCCGATGGTAGATAGATTGCGCTCCGCATCCGGCTGTTTGAAATGGGTAGTCCCTTGAGGCTGTCACCAAACTCTTCAGGCGATAACCAGAGCGCACCTCGATAGGCACCGCTGCCGCCGTGGCGACCTTTTTCGCGCCAAAGCAGGCTGTGCCGGTTGAGCATGCCAATGGCGAAGCGCCTGCGCGTCACGCGCACAATCTCAGACACGGCTTTGTGCCAGTCGGTAGTGAAACACAGGGCAGCAACTGAAAGCACCTGATCGAAACTGTTGTCGGCGAACGGCAAAGTGAGCGCATCGGCCAGTAGATAGGTTGAGCGAGCATCGCGGTTACGAGCAAATGCGAGGGAATCCGCATCGAGATCGATCCCAGTGACTTGCAGACCTGGCAGAGCGGCCAACTGGCGAGTAAACCAACCGGTTCCGCAGCCGACATCGAGTACCCGACCTTCCGCAGGTAACGCCAATTCGTTCGACATCAGGCGATACTCGGTATGCCCAATCCAGCCCCCTCGGGGACTGTCATACCAGGCATCGTAGTTGGCGGGACTCAAATCGGAACGCGCCGTCTCAATCGACCGAATGACCTAACCCAGAGCCTGTTCCAGATCCGCGATCAAATCCTCAGCATCCTCCAAGCCGACCGACAGACGCAGCATGGCGTCCGAGATACCGCGACGGGCACGCTCTTCCGTCGTTAATCCGTGGTGGGTGGTTGTACACGGTTGAGTTACCAAGCTTTCCGCACCCCCAAGGCTGGGTGCCAAGGCGAAGAGCTTCAACCGGTCAGCGACGCGTGTGGCGTCTTCTCCGTCGCCAGCGACCTCGATCGTCAGCATGCCCCCGAATCCGTACATTTGGTCTTTGGCCAGCGCGTGCCCCGGAAACTCGGGCAGACCAGGAAAGTAGACCCGGCTGACCTTGGGGTGGCGGTTCATGGCTTCGGCGATGCGCTGGGCCGACTCGTTTTGCTGACGCACACGCACGACCAGGGTACGCAGGCTGCGGGCGAGCAATGAGGCCGTGCCCGGAGCGATCATCGAGCCGAGATTTTTGCGCCAGTTCCATACCGGCATCAGCAATTCCTTCGACCCCATCAAGACGCCAGCGGTGAGGTCGCTGTGTCCGCCGAGATATTTAGTGGCGCTATGCACGACGAAATCCGCTCCCAGTTCCAGCGGGCGCTGATTGACCGGTGAGGCGAACGTGTTGTCGACCGCGACTCGCGCGCCGTAGGCATGTGCCTTCGCTGCAATGGCCCGAATGTCGAGCAATTCGAGGGTGGGATTGGTGGGCGTCTCGAAAAATACCAGCTTCGCGCCAGCGGCCAGCAAAGCGTCCAGTTGATCCAGTTCGCGGCCAAGAATCAAATCCGTCTTGATCCCCAGCAACGGCAACTGGCTGGCCAGCAGTTCCAGCGTTCCGCCGTAAGCGTCACCGATGCAAACGATGCCCTCACGCCCATGCGTCAGGAACAAGGCTGTCTCGGCGGCCATCCCGGAACAAAAAGACCAGGCCATCTCCGCGCCTTCGAGGCTGGCGAGCGTTTCTTCAATCGCAAAGATTGATGGGTTCAGGCCGTATCGCGTATAGAGGCTCCCCGGCTTGCGACCGTCAACGACATCGAGCAGGTCAGCCGTCGATTTGAACGCAAAGGTGGTGGTGTCATACACCGGAAGGTGCGGACTGCCATGTGCGTCCTTGAAACTGTGGCCGTGAATGGTGCGTGTGGACAAGCCGGGCTTGCTGCTTTCAGTCATTTGAGTCTCCTGGTTATTCTTACTGCGGTTTCAGACGGCACGATGCCCAACTCGGGGAGTTTCAGAACGAGATTACTTTGTCGCTATCGATGACCCATTCCGCCAGCGCCGGCATGGTGGATTTTTCGGCGCCCTCGAAATACGGATGGTTCTTGTAGATGCCGCAGCGCGCCATGCAGGTTCCGCACACCTTGACCTTCACGCCACGGGTGATGAGCACCTTCAGCATCAACGAAAGGTCTTGATCATAGCCTTCTGGCGGACGACAGGCATCGCGTGCCATGTCCACCGCATCACTCATCAGGAAAATGCGAACTTCACTTCCAGCGTCGACCAGCTTGTCGGCCAGTCGCAGCCCGTTCCAGGTCACATCGGTACTATCGTAGGGTTCGTGATTGAAGATGATCAGGATTTTCATGGTGGTTCCCTTTGTGTATGAATCAGCGTCTGGCCAACAGGCCGAAGTGAAACGGACAACAACTTTGCAAATCAACTGATTCAATGGCGTGGAATCCGGCTTCAGCCATCCACTCTCGGCATTGCTCGGGAGTTGGCCGAATTGCTAAAGACGGGCCGCGTGGGGTGGGAATGTCGCTGCGCCAGTGGATAACTGAAAGCACGCCATCGTCCTGCAAGGTCCGGTACGCTTCGCGTAACAAGGCCACGGGTTGCTCCAGGTGCAGCAGGTTGAAAATCATCGCATGTGCTTGCGACCCGGAATCCACACCCGTTCCGTGGGCGACAAAATCTCGTACCTCGGCTTGAATATTGGGTAGATCGAAAGTGAGCGCCTTTTGGCGCACGATTTCGACCATTTCCGGCTCAATATCTAGCGCCATAACACGCGCTGTCGTACGTCGGGCCGCTGGCACCGTAAAAGAGCCATAACCGCAGCCGAATTCGATGACATTCCCCAGCACCGTGGCGCCGAGCAGTCGATCAATAGCAACCTCTGTCTCGAAAAAACTCGCCCAGTAGGCTTCGTCGGGCATGCCGCTTTCACGTCCCTTCATGCTCATGATTTGCCTTGCTCCACCGGAAGACCTGCCGCCAACCATTCACTGACGCCATCCAGGATCTTGCGTACTCGATAGCCTTTCGCCGCCAGCAACGCCACGGCCTCGTCAGAGAGCAGGCAGAACGGTCCTCGGCAGTAGGCGACAATCTCGACGTCGGACGGCAATTCAGCAAGGCGCTGCTCAATCTCGGCCACCGGCATCGAGCGGGCAAACGGTAGGTGAGCCGTTTCGTATTCCGTTGGCGGACGCACATCAATGACGAACACCTCGCCGCGTCGCGCTTGTTCCAGCAGCACCTCGCGACCGACAGCGGAGAGCTTCGCCGGATCGGCCACCATCTGTCCCAAGGCCATCTTCAGTTCCAGGAGGTGCTCTTCGGCGACCTGGCGCAGACTCACCCACAGGCCCGCCACATCACTGCCGGCCAGTTGATAGATGATGTATTTGCCCTCACGCCGAAAAGTCACGAGGCGTGCTTCCTTCAGCACTTTTAGGTGCGCGCTGGTGAGTTTAATGTCAGCCGTCAATTCGCTCGCCAGCGATTCAACGGTCTTTTCGCCTTGCGCCAATAGTTCCAGTAACTCCAGCCGTTTCGGACTAGAAACCGCTTTGCCGATGCGGGCAACCTGCTCGTAGAGGAGGTCTTTTATCATTCGTTTGTTCATAACCGACATTCTAACGAATATACGAATGTAAGGCGAAATGTTTTTGTTTCGCGACTGAATCCAGGAAATGCCGACATCTGCGACGCCAACTGATTCAGATGGCGGCTGGTGGCATGACTGCTTGTCCTACCCAATGAGTCTGGTCAATTTTTTTGCCGTGGGCCGCTTAACGTGCTCTATTTTCCGAATTCTGAGACGACCCCGTCATGTGAGTGGGGTTGTAATCCGGAACCGCCGAAAATTCCGTCATCCCCACGCCGGCCCTGCCACGAGCGCATCAAGGTCCAGGTCGATCACCTTGGCGTCGCTTTGGAACGTGTAGTGCCCGTTCCACATCGGTGATTCC
>CAZPSQ010000289.1:0-7668 GCA_964588755.1 uncultured Prosthecobacter sp.
GGTGGAGCTGATCTGGGGCATCATCGGCCGCAGCTCCAAGGAGGCGCGCATCTGCGACATCCGCAGCATTGATGTGTATGAAAGCGGCATCAAGGGCCTGCTGGGCCTGGGCACGATTGATTTCTCAACAGCGGCGAACGCGGGCATCGAGGTGCAGTTCCGTGACATGCGCCAGGCCCACATGGTGAAGGACCTGGTGCGCAAGCTGCAAAAGGGTGTGGACCCAACGGAGGACTGAGGCATGGCACACGCGCCCCCAGCAACGAGTGAGAAGGGTGGGCGCGCTGCGCGCATGTGGCTGCCAGCGCTGTTTCTCCGCGCGCTCTGCATGGCCCTGCTTTCCCACGCGGGCGCGCACGCCCAGACAGCGCCGGCGCCCCTGACCCGCGCGATTGACATCCGCACGCTGTCGTATGAGCGCGCCCTGGAAAAGCTGCCGGTGGACCTGACGGCGACGGTGGGCTTTGTGGAGAGCAGCGGCACGGCCTTTGTGCAGGATGCCACGGCGGGAACGCACCTGCACTTCAAGCCGGCGCGGGCGGGCCTGCGCGTGGGGGACCGCGTGCTGGTGAGGGGCACGACCACGGCGGGGCTTTACCTGCCCGGGGTGGATGTGGCCACGCTGACGGTGCTGGGGCATGAGGCCGCGCCTGCCGCGCAGAGCGCCACGTATGATGACCTGGCCACGGGCCGCTACCACTACCAGCGTGTGCGGGTGGCGGGCCTGGGCCGCACGCTGACGCCGCTGGATGAAAACCGGTCCCTGCTGCGGCTGGCGATGGGCAGCCGGGTGATCGAGGTGCGGGTGGACTCCCCGCCGGAGTCCGCGCCTGCTGTGGTGGACGCGCGGCTGCACCTCACGGCGCTGGCGGCCGGGGGCATCAATGACCGGAGGCAGCTTGTGTTCCCCTACCTGCGGGTGACGGACTGGAGCGACGTCAGCGTGGCGGAGGCGGCCGCCGCGCCGGAGGCGCAGCCCATCACCTCCGCCGCCACGCTGCTGCAGTTCGGCACGGCGGATGAGCCGCACAACCGGGTGCGCATCCGCGGCACGGTGCTGGCCGCGCTGGCGGACGGGCGGGTCTTTCTGCGTGACTCCACGCCGCCGCCGCCGCCGCGCGAGAACACGCGGCCGGATGTGCCGGAGCCGCCGCAGTCCCCCTCCATCGCGATCCGGCTGACCACGCCGACGACGCTGCTGCCGGGGGATGTGGCGGAGATCACGGGCTTCCCCATCATGGCGGGGTTCAGCGCCTCCCTGGCGGATGCGATGGTGCTGTCCGCCACGCCGGGAGAGGAGCCGGGGGCGGACGCGGTGCCGCTGAGGGAGTTCCAAGACGGATCACACGACGCGGATCTGGTGCGCCTGACCACGCCGGCGGTGCTCAATGATTTCTTCCGCACCAATGACGGGTTCGAGCTGCGGCTGACGTCCGCAGGCCTTTCCATCCGCGCCTTTCTGCTGCAGGCGGAGGTGCCCGCGCTGCAGATCGGCGCGGTGTACCAGATCACGGGCATCTGCCTCATTGAGTCGTCCACGGACAAGGGTTTCCGCTCCCAGCCGGAGCGCGCCTCCCTGCTGCTGCGGGGCGGGGCGGACCTGGTGCTGGTGAGCAGCCCGCCGTTCTGGAATGCGGGGCGGCTGGGCAGGGCCGTGGCGCTGCTGCTGAGCATGGTGCTTTTCACGATCATCCTCCTCACGATGCAGCGCCGCCAGATCACGCGGCTGCAAGGAAAGATCGTGCATCAGGCCACGCTGGATGAGCGGCAGCGCATCGCGCGGGAGTTTCACGACACGCTGGAGCAGGAGCTGGCGGGCCTGTCCCTGCGGCTGGACGCGGCCACGACGCGGCCGCTGGAGGACAAGGCGCGCACGCTGCTGGAGACCTCCCGCAACCTCGTCTCCCGCATTCAAAGCGAGGCGCGGAACCTGGTCTCCGACCTGCGGGAGACGGAGCACCCGCCGTCCCTCCCCGCAGCCCTGCAAGCCCTGGCCGAACGCACGCGGGACCACCTGCCCGTGGTCCTGGACCTCCAGCCGATCCCCCCCATTTCCGGCCCGGTCTCCCACCACCTGCGCATGATCGCGCAGGAGACGATCACGAACGCGATCAAGCACGCGCAGGCCACGGAGATCACGCTGCACCTGTCCGCCACGGCCACGCAGCTGCTGCTGAGCATCCGGGACAACGGGCGCGGCTTCGCCGCCGACCCGGAGGCGGAGACGCACGGCAAGCCAGGCCACTTTGGCTGCATCGGCATCCGGGAGCGGTGCCGGAAGATCGGCGCGGAGGCGGAGTGGGTGAGCGAGGCGGGAAAAGGGACGCTGGTGAGAGTGCGGATGAATTTATGACTTACGATTTAGGATTTATGATCTGGCCATCGGCCGTTCCTTCGTCATTCGTCATTCTGATTTCGTCCTTTCCCGCCCGTGCCTTCCGCCCCGCCCATCACCCTCCTCTTGATCGACGACCACTTTGTGGTGCGCAGCGGCCTTGTGGCCTCGCTGGAGCTGGAGGATGACCTGAAAGTGGTGGGACAGGCGGACCGGGGGGAGGGCGCGGCGGCGTTGTTTTCCAGGCTGAAGCCGGATGTGGTGCTGATGGACGTGCAGCTTCCGGGCATCACGGGCATCGAGACGACGGCTGTGCTGATGCGGGAGCACCCGGCGGCGCGTGTGCTGGTCTTTTCCACCTTTGCGCGGGATGAGGAGATCCAGGCGGCGCTGCGGGCGGGCGCGCTGGGGTATCTGCAAAAGTCATCGTCACGGGATGATCTGCTGAAGGCCATCCGCGCTGTCTCACGGGGGGAGCAGAGCCTGCCGCCGGACATTGCGCAGCGGCTGAAGGACCGGCTGCTGGAGCCGGAAGTCACCCCGCGCGAGCGGGAGATCCTGACGCTGATCACGCGGGGAAATGCGAACAAGGAGATCGCGGCGAACCTGGGCATCTCCGAGGACACGGTGAAGCAGCATGTGAGCCGCATCCTGGTGAAGCTGAAGGTGAACGACCGCGCGCAGGCCACGGCGGAGGCGATCCGGCGCGGGCTGGTGAGCGTCTGACCCTTTGAGCCACACAACAGATGTCACGGAAAACGCCACACCCAGGTTTGAGGCTTTGTGCTGGCAGTTCCCCCAGCGCGGGTTATACCAACCCTGCACCCCCCATGATTGTCCGGTTTCAGCAGCGCCGCCTCCGCCCCCTGGCGCACGTCATCCACGGCCTGCTGGTCATGACATGGCTGCTGTCCTCCAACAGCGTGACCTCCTTTGTGCTGATAACGATGGCGGCCATGGACCACAGCCACGTGGCGACGGTGGGCACCACGGCCGAGGGCGAGTACAATGTGATCCTGTCCCACGAAGCAACGGACGGGGGCCGCGGGAAGGACCATGTGCATGAGGGCGTCGGCCTGCTGCTGACAGCGCTGGCCTTGTACAATGACCCGGACACCTCCGACCATGTGCTGTCCCTGGGGGAGGCCGCAGAGGTGCGGCGCTCCATGCGGCGCTTCATCTTTGAGGTGAAGGACTGGCATCTGCCCAGCCTTGTGTTTTGTCCGCCGATGGAGTTTGTGACGCTCACGCCCAGGAAATGCCTGGACCGGAGAATGGCCCCTGAGCGGTCCTGGGCTTACGCGATGAAGACGCGCAAGACCGTCCTGCGCTGTTGAGAAAGGGACTTTGACAAGCCCCGGCCCACCCCGCCGCTGAAGGCGGGGATGCTCCAGGCGTGCCTGCGGCGCTGCCTCCAACCAACGAGGCGCGTGGAGCATGCTGGCGGAGCCGGGGCGCTGTCCGCCGTGTGCGCCCCACCTTGCCCCTGTGCCGGTCCCCCCCGGCGTGGAAGGAGGAGGCCACCCATTCATTCGTGACCTGCCATGGTCCGTCCCAACCCCTTTCTCAAAACAGTCATCTCATGAAAATTTTAGTCGTGGACCACGACCCTGAAAGCCGCCTGCTGCTTTCCCGCACCCTCACCCAAGAACACTTTGAGGTCTTCCTCGAAAGTGACGGCGCCCAAGCCCTTGCCCAGGCCCAGACGGGCGGGGTGGACGCCATGATCATCGACACCTGCGTGCCCGGCCTGGACGGCATCCGCATGGTGGAATCCCTGCGGCGGGAAGGCAGCATGCTGCCCGTCATCATGCTGTCGCACGTGCGCGCGCCGGACATGTGCGTGCGCGCGCTGGATGCCGGCGCGGATGACTTTGTGGAACAGCCGCCGGTGATGCCCGCGCTGCTGGCCCGGCTGCGCTCGCTGCTGCGGCGTCATTTCCGCGTGCGCGCCCCTGTGCTGACCGTGGCGGACCTGACCTATGACACCGGCACGCGCGAGGCGCGGCGCGGGGGCAGGCGGCTGACCCTTTCCACCCGGGAGACGCTGCTGCTGGAGCACCTGCTGCAGGCGGAGGGCAAGGTGGTGACACGCGCGGAGATCGTCACCAGCATCTGGGAGTATGACTTCGACACGCATTCCAACCTGGTGGAGGTCTATGTGGCCCGCCTGCGCGCCAAGGTGGACCGCCCGTACAAGGTGCGGCTGATCCACACCGTGCGGGGCCAGGGCTATGCGCTGCGCCTGAAGCAGGCCGCACCCGCCAGCGGGAAGGCTGCGGTGGGGGAAGAAGAAGAGGCTGAAATGCTGGCGGCCTGTTAGGGCGGCGCTGGCTTTTTGATGGGTGCCCAAGTGCCCAAGGGGGCGCCGGGGGGGACGCGCTCATCCTTTCCTTCGTTCACCACGGCGGCTGGAGGACCAGCCGCCCCACTCCGCGCTGGGCAGGCGGCAGAAAAAAAGGGCGGCTGGAAGAATCCAGCCGCCCGGTGGTTTGACTTTGAATGCTGCTGCCAGACTAGAACTTGATGCTGGCGGTCAGGGCGGCGGAGCGGCCCTGGCCCGGCACGAAGTTGTTCACCACACCGCCGGCGCGGTCCACGTAGCGCTCGTCAGACAGGTTGTAGAAGTTCAGGCGGAGGGAAAACTTCTCGCTGAACTTGTAGCTGACCATGGCATCCCACAGCCAGTATTCCGGGGCGATGTAGGCCCCATTGCCCGCTGTGGCGCTGGCGCGGGACACCATGGTGTCGCCCAGGTACTGGAGGCCGGTGCCGATCTGGAGCTTGTCCCAGAAGGTGTAGGTGGTCCAGATGTTGCCGGAGTGCTCCGGCACGTTGCCCAGCGGCATGCCCACTTCCGCCAGGTTGGAGGAGGCGTTGGTGTTGCTCTCCATGTAGGCGTAGCCGGCGAAGATCTGCCAGTTTTTGGTGATGTTCCCCGCGATGCCGAACTCGATGCCCTCGACGCTCTGGTCCCCTGCCAGGGAGGTGACGCCGGCGTTGGTGGTGCGGACGTTCGTCTTTGCCATGTGGAAGATGGCGGCGCTGATGGACAGGCGCTTGTTCAGCAGGTCCCATTTGGTGCCGAGCTCGAAGGACTCCGTCTGCTCAGGGTCCAGTCCGGCCAGGGGCGCGGTCAGGGCCAGGCCGCTGGGCTGGCTGTCGATGGACGGGCTGAAGGAGGTGGCAAAGCCGAAGTAGATGCTGCCGTAGTCCACGGGCTTGTACACGAGGCCGGCCTTCCAGCTGAACAGGTCGTCGCTGTTGGAGAAGCCGGTGCCGCCGCCCAGCGGGCGGGACTCGCCCTCGATGTGGTCGTAGCGGATGCCACCGTTCACCTCGAAATGCTCGCCGATTTTGACGGTGTCAAAGAGGTAAAGGGCCACGGTGTCGAGGTGGGACTCCCCTTCCCCGAGCATGACGTTGGAGGCGCCGGTGCCGCCGATGGAGTTGCCGGGGTTCGGATTGAACAGGTCGGTCTGGCTCTGGTTGGCGCGGGCGTCATTCATGAAGAGCTGACGCTCCCAGGAAAGCTCCAGGCCGGCGGCCAGGGAGTGCTTCAAGGCGCCGGTGTTGAAGTCCACCGTGATGTTCGTCACGTTGGCCATGACCTCGTTCGTCATGCGCTGGAACTGCGCATTGCGCTGGATGCGGGAGGAGAGCGCGGGGTTGGCGTTGGCGGCGGCGTTGAAGCGTGGGGAGGTGATGATGGACTCGCGGTGGGTGCGGGTGTAGCGCGTCACGTTGCGCAGGCGCACCTTGTCGGAGAAGTCGTGCTCAAAGATGCCGGTGAAGGTGTCATTCTGCACGTGCTCATAGTCCAGCGCGGTGTTGCCGTAGAACTTGTCAAACAGCTCGCGCGGAGGGGCGGCGTTCTGGTAGCCCTGCATGGCGGGATGCACCGCATTGGCGGGCACCCAGGGGATGCCGTAGTCCGGCATGTTGTCTTCCCGGAAGTGCTGGTAGTTCACGGTGAAGCGGGTGTCCGTGCCGAGGCCGAAGGCCAGGGAGCCTGCGATGCCCCAGCGCTCCTGCGCCGCGTCGCCACGGCCGGGGGTGTCTGCCTGATGGTACAAGCCGTTCAGACGGAGGGCGATGTGGTCGCTCAGCGCCTCATTCACATCCACCGTGCCACGGTAAAGATTGTCGGTGCCCACGGAGAGCGTGGTCAGGTTGTCCGACTTCAGGCTGGCCATCTTGGTGGCGATGTTCACGGAGCCGCCGGTGGCGCCACGGCCTGCATAGGAGGAGGCCGGACCTTTGGCGATTTCCACGGATTCCGTGTTGAACGGGTCGCGGTTGTAGCCGCCGTAGTCGCGCAGGCCGTCCTGGAACCAGTCGGCACGGGCGGAGAAACCGCGGATGCTGATGGAATCCCCCGGCAGGCCGCCGCCGCCGCCCTCCCCCCCCTGGATGGTGATGCCCGGCGTGTTGCGCAGCACATCGCGCAGGCTGAACGCGCCGCGGTCCTCGATCAGGGCCTTGGGCACCACGGTCACGGTCTGGGGCACATTGCGCAGGGGCTCCGTGTACTTGGGGGACTGGAGCCTTTCCACATTGTACACCTGGGCGTCCGCCTCCACCACCACCTCGGGGATGTCGGCGTGTTCGTCAGCGGGCTTGGTCCCAGCGGCTGGCTGGGGGGCCGTCTGCGCGGCAAGGGTGCCTGCGGCGCAGAGGAAGGTGGAGACAGAGAGTGTGTCCAAAACAGGTTTGGCCGAGCGACGCGGGAGGGGAGTAGGAAGCATGGATGTGTTTTGTGGAAGGAACCCCAGGCCAAAGTGAAACTGAGATTCGTTTTCAAAAACATCCTTGCTGAGAAAGCGTCTCTTTATCAAAAGGATTCAGAAATATAACGGATATTTAATGTTCCAAACCGTACTATGACCGAAAAATGTGTTGACGCCCACCGTGAGGGTCCAATTCCACTGTGCATTTGAACGTGGGTGGATCACAGAGATCGGACACAAGGATCGGAGTACCGCTGGCCCATTGGCCTGCGGACGAGCGTCTGCTGATCCACGCTATGTCCTGGGTGTTGAGCGTGGGCCTGGGGACGTTCGCCATGCCCTGGGTGAACGCGAGAGCCTGGGGACGTTCGCTGCAGCCGAATGCGGCAGCAGTACTTTCCCAAGCCCGCGCTGGCGAGTGCCTGGAGTACCGCTGGCCCATTGGCCTGCGGACGAGCGTCTGCTGATACACGCCACGCCCTGGACCATCGCGCAGGTCAGGAGACGCTCGCACACACCTTGGGCCATCGCGAAGATCAGGAGACGCCCGCTGCAGCCGAATGCGGCAGCAGTACTTTCCCAAGCCCGCGCTGGCGAGTGCCT
>CAZPSQ010000290.1:0-7590 GCA_964588755.1 uncultured Prosthecobacter sp.
CAGATCGGCGTGCGCGACGGGCGCCGCATCGCAGGCCGTTATGTGGTGAGCAAGGCGGATCTCATCGCCGGTGCGCGCTATGACGATGCTGTGGTGCGTCCGACCTTCCCGGTGGACATCCACGCCCTCAGCGCGGAGATTAACAAGACCGCCGCCTACACGAACGCAGGGGTCAAGGTGAAGCCCTATGACGTGCCTCTGCGCGCCCTCATTGCCAAGGACGTGGACGGGCTCATGATGGCCGGGCGCAACATCAGCGGCGATTTCATCGCCCATGCGAGCTACCGGGTGACGGGCAATTCCGTGGCGATGGGCGAGGCGGCGGGTGTCACGGCTGCTTTGGCGGCGACTTCGAAGCGGCTGCCGCATGATGTGCCCTGGAGCGAGGGCGAGGCGAAGCTGAAGGCGCTGGGGCAGCGGGTGTAGGCAGCGCCACAACCAAGCCTGGAGCGCGGATGACGCGCCCCAGGGAGGTGGTGCATCAGACCATGCTGTGCAGGCCGACGACGTTGCCTTCGGTGTCCTCGAAGATGCCGATGAAGCCATGCGGCGGGATGGGCATGCGGTCGCGGATGACCTTGCCGCCGGCGGCGGGAATGCGGGAGAGCACGCCGTCGAGGTCGCCCTCCACATTGAGATAGACCATTGTGCCGCCGGGGCCGGGCTTGCAGTCCTCCATCTTGGTGAGGGCGCCGCCGATGCCCTTCATGTTTTCGTAGGGGAAGATGGCCATCTCACAGCAGTCCATGGTGGCATCCTGCATTTTGGCGGCGAGGATGGTTTCGTAGAAGGCACGGGCGCGGGGGAGGTCGCTGACGAAGATTTCGAACCAGTTGACGGCGTTGGTTTTCATAGTGGGGTTGTGTGTTGAGTTTGCGCCCGGTGTGGTTTTTGGCCGGGACAGGCGCATCCAAGCGCAGGCCGCTGACAACCCTATGTCAGGAGGGGGTGGACTTTTTTGGAAAAAGTTTCAGGCGTGGCTTTCCGCCACCTGCAGCGCCAGCGTCCGCAGGTGCTGGCGCAGCCCTGGCGGGTGCAGCAGCTCCGCGTGCCGTCCAAAGCTCAAAATCCAGCCCGCGAACCAGTCCTGGGACCAAAGCAGCATCTCGATGCGGACTCGCCCGTCCGGCAGTGTTTCCTCCACCGCCCCACCGCAGGGCATCTCCCGGCGCACGCGTTCCATCACAGACGGGGCAAAGACGACCGTCGCCGGCAGCAGCTCATGGCTGTTGATGGCCTCTGCCAGAAAGGTGCGCACGCAGAAGTCCTCATGCCCTGTGAAGGTGTCCGGCAGCACGGCCCAGTCCACCACACGGTCCAGCCGGAAGTCGCGAAAATCCTGCCGCAGGCGGCAGTAGGCGATGAGGTGCCACTCGCGGGCATAGTACATCATGCCCAGCGGCTCCACAGTGCGGGCGGTCACATCGCCCCGGCCACCGGCATTGTAGCGCAGGCTCACGCAGCGTTTGCTGGCCACGGCCTGCTGCAGGGGCATCAGCACACGCTGCGGGTCCTCCGGACGGGAGCGGCTGAGCCACACGCCGACTGTTTGTTTGAGGCGGGTGAGGGGCTCATGACGTTCTTTGGGCAGGACAGAGCGGACCTTCAGCAGGGCGGAACGCAGGGAGTCGCGGAGGGAGCCGTCCGCCACCTGCTCCGTCACCTCTCCGCTCATGAAAAGGGCTGTGGCCTCGTGCTCCGTGAACATCACGGGCGGCATGTGGTAGCCCCGCATGAGGCTGTAGCCCACGCCGGCCTCCGCCACAATGGGCACGCCCGCCTCTCCCAGGGCCGCGAGGTCCCGGTAGACGGTGCGCACGCTCAGCTCATAATGTTCGGCAATCTGCTCCGCCGTGATGACACGATGGCTCTGCAGCAGGAGGATCATGCCGGTGAGGCGGTCGATGCGGTTCATCTCCGGAGGCTATTTGCCGGTGCGTTTGCGTTTGGCCTCCTGCTTCACAAACAGGGGTTCCAGGTTGTCGCGGATCCAGGTGAACGCCGCCTCCAGCCCTTCGCGCTGATATACCACGCCGATTTCTGCCTCCACACCGGTGGGGTTGCCATGGCAGGACAGGAACTGGTTGCAGGTGAAGCGTGTCTTCATCTCCGCGTCCACCCTGCCATGCTGCCGCAGGATGTGGCTGCGCGCATACAGCTCCAGCACGGCGTCGCCGATCCATGCGTTTTCGCGCAGGCGTTGGAGGAGGTCAGGGGCTGGTGGGGATGCCATCTGTCCATCCGTAGGATGCTCCGCCCAAAGTTCAACCTGGGATCACCTCAAGAGCGCGGGGTCAGCACGTAGCCTCTGGCGTCGGCGTCGAGGTCGCAACGGCATAGGCCGGCCACATAGAGGAGAAGCTCGGAGAGAGGGATGTTTTTGAGGTCGAGGGTGATGAGGGCATTGGCAGGCGTCCCTGGCCTGACAATGATTTCGACGCCTTTTTTGGCCGGGTCCAGGTCGCGTGATTTCACGCGAATGAATTCGATCATTTCGTCGAAGGAGATTCTTTCGACATTGACGACGGGGAAGATCATTTGCCGGCTCTTTTCAGCCACCGTGATGCCTTCCTGCGGCTGCGGAGACGCAGGTGTGGATGGAGCGGAGGGCGATGGGGCCGCCTGAGCCCTCCCCTCCGGGTCGCCAATGACCACGCCGGTGTCGGTGTAGGAAACGCTCAAGCTGCCGATCTTGGCGGCGTGCCGGATGGCCTCGCCCAAGGGAACGTTTTGGAGGCTGAGGGAAAGCAACTGCGAGTCCTTGCGCGTGCTCGTCACCATGATCGGCAGACCTTTGAGCCGGAAGTCCGCCGTGGTGGAGTCGTAGTCGCGGGAAACGATGCTCAGATACTCGCAGAGTTCCGCAAGGCTGACGTTCTCACACTCGACTTGTGGCAGGATGATCTTGGCCAGCTTCACCTGCACCATGCCGGAGGGCGCGTTGCCAGTGGTCCCGCTGGAGGCCAGTCCGACGCCGGGCATTTTGGCCGCCGCAATGTCGGCCGGGCTGCCGAAATAGACGTGTCCCAGCACATGCCCGGCGGTGGAGTGGTTCAGCGTCACGCAGGGGAGACCCGGATACGCATGGGGGAAGTGCAGCATCACTGTGCCCTGCCCTTTCTTGATGGTGGCCCGCTGACGAGGGTCTTGGACAGGCTTGGCGGGTGAATTGCCAGCGATGGCAAGATTCAGTGTGGCCTGTTCCTCGCTGACCAGCACATAATCGGCCATCAGGGTGATGCTGCCGCCGGTGCGGCGGAGACCTTTCACCCGGACGGAGTCGCCCTGGCGAAAGGACGACTCCACCACGTTGAAATCATTGCCGGGCTGCTCCGCCCGCGCGCCTGCCAGCAGGAGGAACAGAATGGCAGGCAGCAAGCGGGGGATCCTGGCAAAAGCTTCCTTGGGGATCATGATGTGTCATCCTAGTCATGATGCCCCATTTTGCCAAGCAGGGAAAGAGCGGCCAGATCAATCCGAGATGGGCCGCAGGATGTAGGCCTGGGGATCCGTGGTGAGAGTGTGGTTGGCGAGCTCGGCCACATAACCAAGGGCCACGGACAGCGGCACATCCTTGAGGTCCAGGGTGATGGTGGCTTCGGGTGTTTTTGCGCCCTTCTTGAGGATGATGTTCACGCCCTTTTTGGCGGGGTCAAATTCCCGGCCCTTGATGCGGATGAATTCGACGGCCTCTTCCAGGCTCGCCCCTTGAAACTTGATCTCGGGGATGATGATCTGCCCGGCATTGCCGGGTGGGGCGGCCTCGGCCTGTGCTTTGCCTGCGCTTGTGCGGGTCTGCCCGCCAGCCGATCTGTGCACCAGGACGCCAAAGGGCTCCACGTTGAGCTTGTAGCCGCCAAGCTCGGTGACGTGGCGCAGGGCCTCGCCAATGGGGATGTCTTTGAGATCGAGGGTGATCAAGGCCTCGGGGCCCTCTTCTTTGCGCAGGATGATGGGCAGGCCTTTGAGCTTCTCGTTCGGGTTGGTGTCATGCTGGCGGGACAGCTCGCGCAGGGATTGCAATGCTTCTTCGAGCGTGGCTTTGTCAAGCTGCACACGGGGCAGGATGATCGTCCGGAGCTTGTCATGGATGAAGCCGTTCGTCGGCCCATTCTTGGCTTCTTCCAGGTAGTTCAGCTTCATCGTCTTGGACTTCGCCGCCTCCTCAGCCGTGCCGAAGTAAACGCCGCCGATGCCCTGGTGCGTCTTGCTGTCATAAAACGTGATGTGGGGGAGACCGTCGTAGGGCATGGGGCGGTGCAGGGTGGCGGCGCCACGGCCTTTTTTGACCTTGATGCTCTGGCGTGGGTCTGCCGGGGTTGGCTGGTTGCTTTTCAGGGACGTGACGTAGAGCGCCAGCGAGGCCTCCTCCGTGCTGCCCAGTTCATATTCCACGCTCACACTCAGCAGTTCCCTGGTCTGCACGACGGAGGTGATGCGGATGGAATCCCCCGGACGGAACAGGGCTTGGCCGAGAGTGTGGCTGGGTGACTCTGCACGGGTGATGCCGAAGAATGTCATGAGCAGGATGGCCAGCACTGTGAGCGCATTCATGACAGGGTGAACCCGTGGCTGGGTGGCAATGCTGCGGATGCGTGAGCGCAGGGCCGCACCGCGCTGGAAGATGCCGACAAAGCCGAGGCCGAGGCTCAGCGGAGAGAAGGCATTCTCCACCTTCAGCAGGGCGTGGCCGTACTCCACGCGGCGTTCATGCGGCGCATTGTGCAGCACCTGGGCGTCGCAGGCGGCCTCGCGGTCGGCTCGCACTTTCAGGAAGGCCAGCCACAGCAGGGGATTGAACCAGTGCAGCGCCATCAGCAGGCACAGCAGCGCGTTCATCGGCAGGTCGCGGCGTTTCAGGTGTGTCAGCTCATGCTGCAAAATCAGCCGCACCTCTGAGAGTGTGAACGAGTGGTCAAAGCGCTCCGGCAGCAGCAGTGTCGGGCGGAAGAGACCTGTCACGGCAGGGCTGCTGATGGTGCGGGCGATCCACACCTCCGGCATCTGGCGCAGGCCCACCTCCTCCGTGGTCTGCGCGATCAGCGCCTGCAGCTTCTCGCCCACGGGCTGGCGCGCCGCCTTGAAGCGCAGCAGCACGCGGCTGAAAGACAGCACGCCACAGAGCAAGATGGCGGCGCACACCGCCAGCCACAGCAGGACGGCAATGGTCCGCCAGTCGGCGGACACCTGGACCGGGGTGGTGGCCGGGAGGGCGGCCGCTGGCATGGGGCTGCTGGCGGGCAGGAGAAGATCATCAGGGAACCCTGGGGGCAGTGTCACCGCCTGGGTTGCCGGCTGGCTGGGGGCAAGGAAGGCGGTCTCAAAGCTCCAGCGGCTCTCCGGATGCACCGGCATCAGCAGGACAAGCAGCACAGGCAGCCATAGCGCGTAACGCCAGCGCGGAGCGAGATGACGCTGCAGCAGGAGCTGGACGACGAGCACGACCAGGGTGAGCGCCGAGGCACGCAGGCTGGCCGCGAGCAGCCAGTCAAAGAGGGAGGTGAGCATGTTCATGACAGGGATGGGTGGACGGTTGGTTAAGATTTGAGGGACTCATCGAGGATTTTCTTCAGCTCACGCACCTCTTCAGCGGTGAGCTTGCTGTTCTGGGCGAAGTGGACGAGCAACGGCTTGGCAGCGCCGCCAAACAGGCGCTGCATGAAGGACTCGCCCTCCGCCCGCACGCAGGCCTCGCGTCTCACGGCGGGCAGGTAGGTCCGGGTGCCGCTGGCGTTCTCGCCGGTTTTGAGCGCGCCTTTTTCGACAAGGCGGGTGAGGAGGGTGCGCACGGTGTTTTCCGCCCAGTTGGTGATAGGGCGGAGTGTTTTGGTGACTTCGGAAGCCGTCTGCGGGGAAAACTCCCACAGCGCCTCCATCAGGTTCCATTCAGAGTCAGAAATGTCAGGGGCAGGCATGGGGTGAAAGGATTTAATTTCGAATTACCACCGCATTTCACTACATTTGTCGTGATGTGGCAACTACAAATGTAGTGAAAAGGGGTTTGGATGGTTAGATGGCTTATTGCAAGCCTAACGTGCCCGGTTAAAATTGGGTGTATGACGAAGGACAATCCGTTTCCCGGCATGAATCCGTTCCTGGAGCGTTTCTGGCCGGATGTTCACACGAAGCTCATCACCTATATTGCTGACGCAATTGCGGAGCAACTGCCTCAGGGGCTTAAGGCCCGTTCGGAAGAGCAGGTGATGCTGACAGAGGCGGGTGAGCGGCCCAAAGGATTGCGGGCGGACGTGGCAATTGTTGATTCGTGGAAGCACGGCGTAGCTCCCACCTGGCAGCCCGACGCCGCAGGAGCGCAGACTATCGTGGCGGCGGAGCCAGAATATTGCACCGTCGAAGAAGTGGATGAAGTCACCGAACGCTGGGTGGAGATCCTTGATCCAAATGGCAAGGTCATCACGGTGATCGAAGTTCTCAGCCCCATGAACAAAAGTGCAGGGCGTGGAGCTTATCAGGCCAAGTGCCAGGGGTATGTCCAGGCGGGGGTGAATGTGGTGGAAATCGACCTGCTACGCGGTGGCTACCATGCGGTCGCGATGCCCTATGCGCTGCGCGACAAGAAGGCGCCCTACATTGTGTGCGTCAGTCGTGCGGCGAGACCCCATCAAAAAGAGTATTACCAAGCGCGTCTGACAGCCGCGTTGCCCAACGTGCGCATTCCGCTGCGTGTTGAAGACCGTGATGTCGTGCTGCCACTCCAACAACTAGTGGACCGTTGCTACCGCATGGGTGCCTATTGGAATGAGAACCACACGAATCTTCCCAATCCGCCTCTGGACAACGAGGATCTAGCCTGGGTGGAGGAGCGCGTGAGGGCGGCGGGGCTTGCATAGGTGCAGGTAATCCCAAAAGGCTTGGGCTGCAGATCTGCCGCCCACATGGCATCATAGGTGAGTGGGGACAGCATTGCCTTATTGCTGCGGATGATCAGGAAATGCACTTCCTTCTGAAGAAGGGGGAATCAGTGCCCACCTTGCGGGTTTTGACCCGAAGGCATGTATTCCAACGTCTCTTCGAGGGCAGCTACCGCAGAGGCTGGATGCTGGTGACCGGGGTTGATGTTTCCTCGGGGCAGCCAGCCAAACTCAGGAGACTGGCGAGAGCCGCAGGAATAAAGACCCTCTTCATTTCCCCAGCGTATCCCATTCAAACGGGCCTGGGAAGCTTCTTCCCGGCCTGAATCCTGCTGCCTCGCGGTTGACACTCTCCCCCCCCGGCGGTAGGGATAACGCCCTCAAAATCCAAAACACCTCACCAAACATATGGTCAAAATCGGCATCAATGGTTTCGGGCGCATCGGCCGCCTCGTCTTTCGCGCAATCTGTGATCAGGGCCTTCTGGGCAAGGAGATCCAGGTCGTCGCCGTCAATGACCTCGTCCCTGCGGACAACCTCGCTTACCTGGTGAAGTACGACTCCACCCAGGGCAAGGCCAAGGAAGAAGTCTCCTCCAAGAAGAGCAGCCCCGACATCGCTGAGGACGACGTCCTCGTGGTGGACGGCCAGGAGATCAAGTGCCTCGCCGTGCGTGAGGGCCCCTCCGCCCTTCCTTGGAAGGAACTCGGCGTGGACA
>CAZPSQ010000291.1:0-7572 GCA_964588755.1 uncultured Prosthecobacter sp.
CCAGGTATCCTTGGTGCCACCGCCTTGCGACGAATTGACCACCAGCGAGCCTTTTTTCAGCGCGACGCGTGTGAGGCCGCCGGGGACGACGCGGACGCGGTCGCCGTAGAGGACGTAGGGCCGGAGGTCGATGTGGCGGCCCTCGAAGTGGTCGTCCACGAACACGGGGTGGCGGGAGAGCTGGAGGACGGGCTGTGCGATGTAGTTGCGCGGGTTTTTGCGGATGCGCTCGGCGAAGTCGGAGCGCTCTTTTTTGGAGGCGCTGGGCCCCATGAGCATGCCGTAGCCGCCGGACTCGTTCACTGCTTTGACGACGAGCTTGTCGAGGTTGTCCAGCATGTAGGAGCACTCCTTGTCATCCACGCCGAGATACGTCGGCACGTTGGGGAGGATGGGCTCCTGGTCCAGGTAGTACTCGATCATCTTGGGCACCAGGGCGTAAACGGCCTTGTCGTCCGCCACGCCGGTGCCGATGGAGTTTGCGAGCGCGACGTGGCCCCTGCGGTAGGCGTTCACAATGCCCGGGACGCCGAGGAGGGAGTCCTTGCGGAAGACGAGCGGGTCGAGGAAGTCGTCGTCGATGCGGCGGTAGATGACATGGACCTGCTCCAGCCCCTTGGTGGTGCGCATGAAGACGCGGTCGTTGCGGATGATGAGGTCGCGCCCCTCCACAATGGGCACGCCCATCTGCTTGGCCAGATAGCAGTGCTCAAAGTAGGCGCTGTTGTAGATGCCGGGGGTGAGCACGACGATGACGGGGTCCAGGACGCCGCGCGGGGCGAGGTGGGCGAGGGTTTCCCGCAGCATGCTGCCGTAGGCGTCCACAGGGCGCACGGGGAGGGACTGAAGCAGGCCGGGGAAGGCGCGCTTCATGGCGTGGCGGTTTTCCAGCATGTAGGAGGCGCCGGAGGGGCAGCGGCCGTTGTCCTCCAGCACGAAGTATTCGCCTTTGTCATCGCGGACGAGGTCGGTGCCGCAGATGTGGATGTAGATGCCGTGCGGCACCTTGATGCCCTTGAACTCCGGCCGGTAGTGGGAGGCGGTGAGCACGAGCTCGGCCGGCACGGCCTTGTCCGCCAGGATTTTTTGGCCGTGGTAGATGTCGTTGAGGAAGAGGTTCAGCGCAGTGATGCGCTGGATCAGCCCGGCCTCGACGCGCTCCCATTCCCGCTGGGGGATGACCCTTGGCATGAGGTCGAAGGGGAAGATGCGCTCGGTGCCCTGGTCGTCGCCATAGACCGTGAAGGTCACCCCCATTCGGAGGAAGGCGGCGTCCACGGCCTTTTGCAGGGTTGAGTATTCCGCGGGGTTGAGGCCGCCGACGTTGGTTAGCAAGGCTTCGTAATGCTGTCTGGCCGCCTCGGGGGCGGAATAGACTTCATCAAAAAACTTGCCTGGTTGGTAGTCGTTGAAGAGTGACGACATGGGCTTTCTATCTATAGCATGGGCCGTGCCAACTATTGGCATTGCCTGGCAACCGCATTATCGTTGCTGGTCCGCCAAGTGGTCGCAACCATCATCCATCCACCGGCTCCACATCCACGCCCACGGACACGCTGTGGCGGCCGCCGCCGGTGATGATGCCGCGGACAGGGCTGACATCGGAGAAGTCACGCCCGACGGCCACGGTGATGTGGTCCAGCGAGGTGAAGCAGTTGTTGGTGGGGTCGAAGTCCACCCAGCCAAAGCCCGGCACAAAGCATGAGACCCAGGCGTGGGAGGCGTCCACGCCCTGCATCCGCGGTTTGCCGGGCGGCGGCCGGGTGCGCAGGTAGCCGCTGATGTAGCGCGCGGGCAGGCCCATGGCCCGGAGGCTGGCGATGGCGAGATGGGCGAAGTCCTGACACACGCCGCGCTTGTTTGCGAGGACCTCGTTCAGCGGGGTGCTGATGGTGGTGGCCTTGGGGTCAAAGGTGAACTCTTTGAAGATGCGCTGGCTGAGGTCCGCCACGGCGGAAAGCAGGGGGCGGTCCTTTTTGAAGCTCGGCTGAGCAAAGTCCCGCATGGACATGTCATGCACGAGCAGCGGGCTGCGGAAGACAAACTGGCAGGGGTCCAGCAGGTCCACCGCCACGGGGTCGCGGAACAGCGCGGCCACCTGCTCCCACGGGGGTGTCTGAGCCGGGTCCGGCTGGAGGACCGGCGTGAGCATCACATGGCTGCGGGAGACCACCTCGAAACGGGCGTGCAGCTTCTGGATGGAAAAGCAGGAGACTTCGTTGGCGAAGGAGTCCGTGTGCTCCGTCAGCAGGTCGGGCTCAGGGTCAAAGCTGAGGCTGTATTCCTGGCAGGACTGGGTGTCTGTGTCGCGCGGGCGCAGGCGGGCGGCGTGGTGGGACACGGCCACCGGCTCATCGTAGGCATACGTGGTGCGGTGGGTGATGCGGTAGTTCATCGCGGCGGCGTGAGGTTGATGTCCGCAGGCACGGACTCGCTGCTGCTGATGGTGGAGTGGGCGAAGTAGCCTGCCGTGAGGGCGTCGTTCATGGCTGGCATGGACTCGATGAGCTGGGCCAGCACCTTGGCGACCTGGGTCTGCGACCACATGCCAGGCTCCACACGCGCCAGCTCCGTGGGGTCGCAGAGCTGGAGGCGGGTGTTGTTTTCCAGCAGCACGCGCATGGCCGGTGTGAGCAGGGCGGACCTTTGCTCCCGCGGCAGGTGGTGGAAGTGGGAGGTGATGCGCTCAAACTGAAAGCGCAGGCCGCGCGGGTTCAGCTCATCGAGCATCAGCAGGTCATACACGGCGGCAAGCTGGGGGAGCAGGCTGTAGCGGTTGCGGTAGGTGATGGTGCTGTCCCCCACCTCCAGGATGGCCTCCAGCAGGCTGGGGTTTTCCGCGTCGTCGCTGCGGAGGCCGGCCAGCAGGAGCTCGCTGATGTACAAGATGCGCTCCACGCGGTGGCCCATGTCGAGAAACATCCAGCCTTGAGCGCGGGTCATGTTTTCCTTCGCCAGACCGTGGAAGGAGGCCATGTCCAAAATGACGCGGGTCAGCACGTTCAGGGCGTCCGAGACGGGGGAGACGCTCAGGCCGGGGCCGCCGTGCGCCTCCAGCGGGTCGGAAAGCTGGCTGATGACGCGCCAGGTGTCCACGGAGATGCGGTCGCGCAGCAGGACGCCGATGCGCTGCAGGTGCTGCACGCAGGAGCGGATGCTCACCGGGTGCGCGCGGTCGTACACGGCCTTCAACAGCCGCGCCTCGATCTGCTCCTGCTGGCTGGAAAGCGCGGCGGCGGTGGGCACCTGCTCGATGACGCCGAGGCTGCGGAGGGAGGCGAGCAGAGGGAGCAGCAGGGGGGTCTCGCTCATGCCGCTTTCCGGGGAGCAGCGCAGCAGGGTGGAGCGCAGCAGGCGGGCGGTGGACTCCGCGCGCTCGGCGTAACGGCCCAGCCAGAAAAGATGATTGGCCACACGGCTGCCGAGATTGTGCCCGACGCGGCGGAGCTCCACCGGTGTGCGGGTGGTGGAGAGCAGCGTGACATTTTCCACCGGCCCCTCGCTGAGCACCCAGGTGTCCTTGCTGCTGCCGCCCTTCTGCATGGAGACGAGGGGTGAGTCCAGGCTGGCGCCAACGCGGGTGAGCGCGCCGGGCATGACAACGTAGCCGTCGGCAGTGGCCACGAGGTAAACACGCACCGTCATCGGCTTGGGCACCAGGCGGCCATCCTCCCACGAAGGCGTGGTGGAGAAGGACAGCTTTTCCTGCGCCACCCAGCGGTCCGGGGCAAAGCGGATGCGCTCCAGCAGCGTGGCGCGCTCCGAGGGGCTGAGTTTTTCCCCAAAGTGGACCTCGCGCCCGCGCACGCGGAAGGCGCTCTTCAGCACAAGCTGGCTCATGCGCGCCTCGACCTCCCGCTGCGGCTGCTCCTGCCCGCACCACCACGTGGCCACGGAGGGCATCAGGAGCTCCTCGCCCAGCAGCTTGCGGCAGAGGCCGGGCAGGAAGGCCATCATGGCTGGTGCCTCCGCCAGGCCGGAGCCCAGCGCATTGGCCAGCGCCACGTTGCCGGCGCGCACGGCGCGGACCAGGCCCGGCACGCCCAGCATGGAGTCATTGCGCAGCTCCAGCGGGTCGGAAAAGTCATCGTCCACGCGGCGCAGGATCACATCCACCGGCTCCAGGCCGCTGAGCGTCTTCAGGAACACACGGTCATCCCGCACGGTGAGGTCCTCCCCCTCCACCAGGGTGTAGCCCAGGTAGCGCGCGAGGTAGGCCTGCTCAAAGTAGGTCTCGTTGTAGGGGCCGGGTGTCAGCAGCACCACGCGCGGCTCCTCCACCCGGCGGGGAGCCAGGGCGGCCAGGGACTGCTGCATCTGGCGGAAAAAGCCCGCGAGACGGCGCACCCGCGCGTCGCGAAACACCTCCGGCAGGAGGCGGGAGGTGATGAGGCGGTTTTCCAGCGCGTACCCCGCGCCGGTGGGAATCTGCGTGCGGTCGGCGATGACCCACCACTGGCCGGTGACGGACCGGGCGATGTCCGCGCCATACACCTGCAACGGCTTGTTCTGCGGCACCTGGATGCCATGGCAGGGGCGGAGGTAGCCGGGCTGGGCCAGCACCAGCGCGGCAGGCAGATCCCCCTTCCGGATGAGCTGCTGGGGGCCGTAGCTGTCTGTCAGCACCGCATTGAGCAGGGTGGCACGCTGGATCAGCGCTTTTTCGATGCCCTCCCACTCCGCCGCCGAAATGACGAAGGGCACCGGGTCCATCGTCCACGGGGTGTCCATGCCCTTGGAGTCATAGACATTGAAAGTGACCCCGCGCTCGGCCAGGAGACGGCGGGCGGTGTCGGACAGGCGCTTCACGCCCGCAGGCTCCCGTTTCACCAGATCCGCAATGAGGGCCTCATAGTGTGCGCGCGTCTTTCCCGCCGCGTCCTGCAGCTCGTCATAGTGGCCGCCGCCTGTGGCGCCAAGCGCCCCCATGACCATCTCCATGCTCCGAGGCGGGGAAGCCTGGGCTTGCGACTGGGACTGAGTGCCGGGGGAGCGGTTGGTCTGGGTGAAGATCAATTCGAACGGGAACGGATGGTTGGAGGGACTGCGGGGGGACACAGTGCTGAAAGCATCCGGTTCGCGCATTTGATTTTTTCAGGCTGATGCAAAGATTGTGCCAGCATTCATGGGGCAAGATATTGGTCCGGTGAAGACTGCCGCTCCTGTATGCCACAGGGACATTCGACCTGCGAGCATGTTCTCTCCGGCATTGCTTGAACGAGGATGAGAGCATCCCACGTGTTGTGATTGTCAAACCGTTCGCAGGTCCAGCGTGAAGGGGAACTCGGGGTTTGGCACGGCGGGGGCCACCTTCATCTTGCCGGGCGTGTGGCCGTGGCGGAAGAAGCGGGCCAGACGGCGGCTTTCGGCCTCGTAGGCGTTGACGGGAAAGGTGTCGTAGCTGCGGCCGCCGGGGTGGGCCACGTGGTAGGTGCAGCCGCCGAGGGAGCGCTGGTTCCAGAGGTCCACAAGCTCGATGTTCAGGGGGGAGTGCACGCCCACGGTGGGCTGCAGGCAGCTCGCCGGCTGCCAGGCGCGGTAGCGCACACCGGCGATGTATTCCCCATGCGTGCCGGTGGGGTGCAGCGGCACGGAGCGGCCGTTGCAGGTGATGGCATAGCGGCCGGGGACGAGGCCCTGGGCCTTGAGCTGGATGCGCTCCAGGGAGGAGTCCACAAAACGCACGGCACCGCCGGCGCTGCCCTCCTCCCCCAGGACGTGCCAGGGCTCGAGGGCCTGGCGGACCTCCACGTGGACGTTGCGGCCGGTCCAGTCGCCAGCGAGGGGGAAGCGGAATTCGTGGTGGGGGGCGAACCATTCGGGCTTCAGCTCGTAGCCGGACAGCTTGGTGTCGTGGCACACGTCCTCCATGTCGCTCCACACAAAGTGCGGCAGCATCCAGCGGTCGTGGATCTCGGTGCCCCAGCGCACCAGCGGGGCCTCATAAGGCTCCTTCCAGAAGCGGGCGATGAGGGTGCGCAGGAGGAGGGCCTGGGCGAGGCTCATGTGGGGGTGCGGCGGCATTTCAAAGGCGCGCATTTCCACCAGACCCAGGCGGCCGGTGCTACTGTCGGGGGAATACAATTTATCGATGCAGAACTCCGAGCGATGGGTGTTGCCGGTGGAGTCGATGAGCAGGTTGCGATAGAGGCGATCGACCAACCATGGCGGCACATGGCCTTTCTTGGCGGCGGCCTTGAAGGCGACCTCCAATTCGTAGAGCGAGTCGTTCCGGGCCTCGTCGATGCGCGGGGCCTGGCTGGTGGGGCCGATGAACAGGCCGCTGAACATGAAGGACAGGGCGGGGTGGTTCTGCCAGTAGGCGACGAGGCTGCGCAGGAGGTCCGGGCGGCGCAGGAAGGGGCTGTCCTTCGGCGTTTCTGCGCCGATGACGATGTGGTTGCCGCCGCCGGTGCCGGTGTGGCGGCCGTCCACCATGAACTTCTCCGTGCCCAGGCGGGTGAGGCGCGCCTCGTCGTAGAGGGTGCTGGTGATGTTCACCATCTCGTCCCAGCTCTTGGCGGGCTGCACGTTCACCTCGATGACGCCCGGGTCAGGGGTGACTTTCAGGGTGTTGATGCGCGGGTCGTAGGGCGGGGGATAACCCTCCAGCACGATGGGCTGGTTCAGCGCCAGCGCCACGTCCTCCACGGCGCCGAGGCAGTTCAGGTACTCCTCCATCGTCTGCGTGGGAGGCATGAAGATGAAGAGCTTGCCATCGCGCGGCTGCACGCAGAGTGCCGTGCGGACAATGTTGCTGGCAGACTCTCCCACGGCAGGAGGCTGGAAGGCGGGGTCGATGACCACCTCCGGCACCCGCTTGTCGTCGTCCTTCTCCTCGCCTTCGCCCTCACCCTCGGCACCGCCTTTGCCACCCAGGCCGAGTTTGCTGAGGTTCAACGGGCCACGGCGCTGGGCCAGGTGGCGCCAGAACTCGGCGGGCACGCCTTCGGCACCGCGCACGAACTGCTGCCGGGAGGGCAGCTCCGGGCGGTCCTCCAGGGGGTCCTGCTCGTTCAGGTAGGGGTAGTCGGTGGTCTTCACCCAGGGCTGGGAGTCCAGCGGCAAACGGTAGCCGATGGGCGAGTCGCCGGGGATGAGGTAGCAGCGCTCGGTGCGCAGGAACCACGGGCCGGTCTCCCAGGAATACTCATCGCCCTGGCGCTGGGACTTCAGCGGCAGCACGTGGCCGATGATCTTGTCCAGGCCCTGCTCGAAGACCTTGGCCAGGCGCTCGCGCTCCTCCTTGTCCTTCAGGTTGGACTTGAAGGGGTCCACGTTCACCGGCAGGCGGCGCTCGCGCCACATGTAGTAGTAGGCGTCCTCATAGGTGGGCATCACCCACTTGCCGCCGCAGCCCAGGCGCTCCGCCAGGGCATGGATGAAGCGGGCGGAGGCGTTTTCGTCCGCCCCGTAGTCCTTCTTCATATCGGCAAACAGCTCCGGGTGCTCCCACAGGGGCTGGCCGTCCTTGCGCCAGTGGCAGCCGTAGGACCAGCGCGGGAGCTGCTCCCCCGGATACCACTTGACCTGGCCGTAGTGCAGGAAGGCGACGTTGGAGAAGCGGTCGCG
>CAZPSQ010000292.1:0-7549 GCA_964588755.1 uncultured Prosthecobacter sp.
GTATTCGTCATGTCAGCTTTGACACTGCGCACGCGACGGCACCCGACCCTGAGCGGTCAGTCTATGCTTTGGTGACGCAACGACCGGTCTGGAGTAGCGTCGCGGTGTAGCGTTAGCTACCTCGGCGGCTGGCTTGCTCCTTGGTGGCCAGTAATCCTGCCAAAGCAAAATGCTTGAGATGGCTTTTGAGTTCATCTGCGGGCCGCGTCATCAATGCGCGAAATGGAGTAGGCGTATCGCGGTCCACTACCAGCATCATCAGCATCGGTGCGATGACGCTCAGAACGCACCGCAACAACGCCGGGTCCTGTGCGCTGAATCCAGTAACTTCCGAAAGGATGTCGCTCATGAGCTTGAAGCGCGGCATCACCCCTTCTCGAACGAGGGCTGCTAGGTGGGTAGAAGGTGCAACCAACTCCCGGGCGAATACACGTCCATGCCAGCCCCCTTCGTCGTAAAGCCGGTCGACAATCATGTCGATGGCTGCGGATAGTTTGTTCTCCGCAGAATCCTGCCGAGCGTGAATTTCCTTGAGCTTCTGAAGGTTAATCAGTTGCTCATATCCTTCGAAGAGAACTGCTTGATACAACCCGTCGCGGCCGCCGAAGTGGTAGTTGATGGCGGCAAGGTCTGTTCCGGCCGCTTCGCAAATCGCTTTGTTTGCGGCCCCTGCATAGCCAAGTCGTGCAAATAGCTGCCCGGCAACTTCCAGGAGGCGGGCTCGAGTTGCATCTCCATCGGCACGCGCTGCTCTCTTACGTCCAGTCATAGTCTCCAACCCTTTATTGATTCCTGAATGCTACCATAGTTGCAATTCAAATTGAATTTGCATATAGTGCGTCTATCGAGAACGTCAAGCGCAGGAGCATCGAATATGAACCGGAAAATTCTCGCCGGAGTTGCGATAGCAGTTGTTGGAGTCGTTGGTGTCAGCGCTTGGCTGTGGAGCGGAAACTCCTCGCAGAAGAACGACATCACGCTGCTTGGCAACGTCGACATCCGTCAGGTTTCACTGGCCTTCCAGGACAGCGAGCGCATTGTTGAAATGCGGGTTGAGGAAGGGGCGAAGGTCACAGCTGGCCAAGTTCTGGCGGTGCTCGACACTCGCACGCTCGAGCTTCAGGCGGCTCAGACCGAGGCTCAAATCGAGGTAAACAAGAAGGCTTTGCTGCGCTTACGCAACGGTTCGCGCCCGGAAGAAATAGGTCAGGCGCAGGCCCGGGTGGATGCTGCTACTACCGATGCAAAGTTGGCCGAGCTGGATTTCCAGCGGATGCAATCCATCGCAGAGGAAACTCATGGTCGAGGCGTTAGCCGCCAGGAATTGGACCGGGCCGCAGCGACATTAAAGGCGGCTCGTGCAAAAGTTGAAGACCAATCAATGGCCCTACGCCTCGCCAAATTAGGTCCGCGCTCTGAAGACATCGAGCAGGCGGCAGCCCAGCTCAAGGCATCGGAAGAGTCGTTGGCTTTACTCCGGCATCGCATTTCACTGGCTGAATTGAAAGCTCCGACCAATGCCGTCGTGCGTTCCAGATTAGCCGAGCCGGGCGACATGGCGTCGCCGCAAAAACCGGTCTACGCCTTGGCCATCGTGCAACCCAAATGGATACGCGCTTACGTAAATGAGGCGCAGCTTGCCCGTGTCCGGCCAGGGATGCCGGCTGAGGTCAAAATAGACGGACTTCCTGACGCATCCATCGCCGGGGAGGTTGGATATATCTCCTCGGTAGCGGAATTCACGCCCAAACCCGTCCAAACGGAAGAGCTACGAACGAGCCTTGTCTATGAGGTCCGCGTACTGGTCAAGGACCCTGACGACCAGCTACGGCTGGGCATGCCAGCCACTGTCCGCTTGGCGCCTAATCACCCCGAGGCACTCGGAAAATCATGACCACAACTGCTCTCACCGTTGATGCAAAGGATGTCGTCAAACGCTTCAAAGGAGCGGTTGGCGGGCCGGCATTGAACGGCATCACCCTCTCGATTCCCAAAGGGCAGCTCACCGCCCTCGTGGGGCCTGATGGCGCGGGCAAGACCACACTCATACGGTTAATCGCTGGTCTGATGAAGCCGGATTCAGGGAGCCTCTACACACTGGGCATTGATGTGGCCGCCAAGCCCCAGGAGGTACAAGACCTCATCAGCTACATGCCTCAACGCTTTGGCCTCTATGAAGACCTGAGCGTCATGGAGAACCTTAATCTCTATGCCGACCTGCACGGCGTACCAATGGATGAGCGTCGAGAACGCTTTGACCGCATGCTGTCCATGACAGACATGGCCGCATTCACCAATCGCCTGGCAGGAAATCTATCGGGCGGCATGAAGCAAAAGCTTGGGTTGGCCTGCACGCTGGTACGTTCCCCCCGGCTACTTCTTCTCGACGAACCGACCGTCGGCGTTGACCCGCTCTCCCGCCGTGAGTTGTGGCGCATCGTGCAGCAGCTAGTCGAGGAAGAAGGTCTTCCGGTGATTGTGAGCACGGCTTACATGGACGAAGCAGAGCGTTGTAAGCACGTCATCGTAATGACTGAAGGGCAAGTGCTAGCCCAGGGCACACCGGATGAACTGTGCCGGCCGGCCAAGGGCCGTTGCTTTGTTGCCTATCCGCGGGAAGGTGAGTTGGCCAGGACGCTACAGGCGAGACTTATCGACGATAAGAGGCATGTTCTCGATGCTGTGCCGGAAAGCGGCGCGGTGCGCTTTATCCAGGCTGGGGGCACGGAGCCTCGTGACCTTGAAGGAATACTTCTGGGAGCTCGATGCGAGGCCACTCCCTCCCGCCTCGAAGATGGAGTGATGACCCTCCTGCGCGAGCGTGCGACCCAGGACGGCCACGAGGATGCGGTTGAGACCAAGAATTCGTCTGTACAGCTCGACACGAAGGACCCAATCGAGTTAATCAAGGTCCGCGACCTGGTTCGCCAATTTGGCAGCTTTACAGCGGTTGCCAGTACCTCGTTCAGCGTTCGCCGAGGCGAAATCTTCGGTCTACTCGGGCCCAATGGCGCGGGGAAGACGACCACATTCCGCATGCTTTGCGGCCTGCTCCCGGCGACCAGTGGCTTCCTCGAGGTGGCGGGTTTCAACCTGAGAACCGCCCGAGCACCTGCTCGCGCTCGCATCGGCTATGTCTCCCAGAAGTTTGCCCTGTATGGAAATCTGTCCGTCACCGAAAACCTCACGTTCTTCGGAGGCGCCTATGGCTTGGGCAGACAGGAGCTGTATGCCCAGGTAGAGCGAGCGCTAGACGAATTTCAGCTGCGGGAAAAGAAAGACGAACGAAGCGGTGAGCTTCCCGGCGGTTTCAAACAGCGGCTGGCCATGGCCACGGCCCTGATACATCGCCCCGAGATTCTCTTTCTCGACGAGCCTACAAGTGGCATCGACCCACTCGCTCGTCGCGCTTTCTGGCGGCGCATCACGACGCTTGCTGCCGAAGGCACCACCATCATCGTGACGACGCACTTCATGGAGGAAGCTGAGTATTGCGACCGCATCGTCATCCAGGATGCCGGGCGCTTGCTGGCGATTGGAACACCTCACGAAGTTCGCAGCCAGGCTTCTGGTGCGGCGAACATGAATGAGGCGTTCCTGGAGATTATCAAGAAGGCGCGCGAAAGCAGGCAGACCGGCTTCAATGCGGTGGAGGCCTGATGATGCAAACCCAATCGACTTGGCTCCCACGAAACTTGAGTCATTTTTGGCGACGGCTCAGGGCGCTCACCATCAAGGAGTTTCGCCAGCTGATACGCGACAAGAGCAACCTGGCGATAGGTATCTTCCTGCCCATCGCACTGATACTGCTCTTCGGGTACGGACTCTCGCTCGATATTCGGAATGCGCCAGTCGCCATCGTCCTGGAAGATGGCGCGCCCATGGCGCGCGATGTTGTGGCGGGATTGCGTGGCTCGGACTACATCGCCCCTCGTTACGTCACGACGATGGCCGAGGCGGAAGCCCTGATGCGTGGCCGCCAGGTCGACGGCATTGTCCGCATCCCCTCCGACTTTTCTCGGCAACTGGCTCAGGGCCGAGGAACGGTACAGCTTGTCGTCCATGGAACGGATGCAGCGACGGCCGCCAGTCTTCGTGGTTATGTGTCCGCAGCCATTGATGGATGGAACAAGCGCCGCGCCGATAGCGCCGGCAGGGTCAGTGCTGCTCCAGGCGTGGAGCTTGTTGACCGTCTCTGGTTCAACTCGGCCAATTCGAGCACCTGGTATCTGGTTCCTGGGCTGATAGTCCTCATCATGACCCTGGTTGGCGGATTCCTAACCTCGATGGTCATCGCCCGGGAATGGGAGCGCGGAACGATGGAGGCCCTTTTCGTCACCCCGGTGCGTTCCCTCGAAATACTGCTCGCCAAAATCATCCCGTACTTCGCGGTGGGTATGGGAGGGCTGACGCTCTGCCTGGTCGCCGCCCGGGGGTTGTTCCATGTGCCGCTTCACGGTTCGCTCTGGGTGCTGATGGTCAGTTCAATGCTTTATCTGATGGTCGCACTGAGTCTGGGGTTGTTGATTTCAGCGGCCGCCCGCAATCAGTTTCTTGCAAGCCAGGTCGCCGTCATCATTACCTTCCTGCCGGCCCTGATGCTCTCCGGCTTCCTGTTTGACCTGCACAACGTACCGACCGGCATCCAGAAGGTCGCGTCCATCCTGCCTGCAACCTACTACGTTGAACTGGCGCGCATGAGCTTCCTGGCCGGCGACAACCTCAACCTAATCGTGCGCGACTGGACAATCCTTGTCGTGCAGTTTGCCGTGCTCATCACGGGCGCGCGTCTACGAACCAAGAAGACATTGGACCGATGATGACTCTGCTCGAATCCATTACTGGTTCTCTTCGCCGAATCTCCTTCCTGTTCCGCAAGGAAGTCTTGGCGATTTTGAAGGACCCCGCCATCCGGGTAATTCTCATCGTCCCGATTGTTATCCAGTCGCTGGTCTTCGGTTACGCGGCCACCTACGACCTCAATCATGTGCGATACGCCGTTCTAAATGAGAGTCATGGCGCAGCCTCGACAAATCTGCTGGCTCGTCTGGAGGGCTCAAAGGTCTTTGTACGGGCGGCGACGCTGCGCAATTCAAGCGATATTGCTCGTGCTATCGACAATGGCGAGGCGCTGCTGGTTCTCCACTTCGCGCCCGACTTCGACGCGAAACTAGCATCAACGGGTAGCGCACCTGTTCAGCTCATTCTCGATGGGCGTAACTCGACCACTGCCAATATGGCGGCTGGCCACCTGAGCACCCTGATTGGCCAATTCAACGCTTCACTACCCAACGCGGTACGTCCACCCGTCAACATTGAAATCCGAGCCTGGTTCAATCCCAACCTGGAATCTCGGTGGAACATCGTTCCCGCCCTGATTGCTTCCCTGAGCATGATTCAAACTTTGCTGTTGGCCGCATTGTCGGTGGCCCGTGAGCGTGAACAGGGCACGTTCGACCAACTGCTCGTGACGCCACTGCGACCCATGGAGATTTTGATTGGCAAGGCGTCGCCGGCCATCACTATCGGACTGGTGCAGGCAAGCCTGGTTTTCTGCGTGGCGCTGTTCTGGTTCCGGATTCCGTTCCAGGGGTCCTTGGTTGTGCTCTATGTGGGGCTTGTCGCCTTTACAACGGCCTGCGTTGGTATTGGTCTCTCCATCTCGGCGCTGTCCCTGAATATGCACCAGGCAATGGTTTACGCCTTCGTACTCATCATGCCGCTCATCCTGTTGTCCGGGCTCGTCACGCCCGTTGGCAACATGCCTACCGCACTACAGATTCTGACTTACGCCGACCCGTTGCGATTCGCCATCGACCTGGTTCGCCGGGTCTATCTGGAGGGTGCTGGTTGGCAGGACGTAGGAATGGATTTTGTCCCGATGCTGGTGATAGCCGCGATAACGCTTCCCGTTGCCGCATGGCTTTTCCGAAATCGGCTGACCTAAGGGGAATGCAATGAAGAACACCTTAACCTTGCGTGTGCATCGGTCGCTGTGGCTCCTGAGCACGAGCATTCTATTGTCGGCATGTGCAGCCGTTGGCCCTGACTATAAGGCACCGGAGCTTTTGTCTCCGGCCACTTGGTCTTTATGGTCGAGCTCGAGCAAAGAATTGCCCAGGAACGAGGGGATGCAGGGAGCCCCCGAGCATAAGTGGTGGGCTGCATTTCAGGATTCCGTGCTGGACCAGTTGGAAACCCGCGTGCTTGAGTCCAGCCCAGACTTGAAGACTGCAATGCTTCACTATGAACAGGCACGCTCTCAGAGGAGTGTCACTGCTAGCCAGCAAGTCCCCGAAGTCAAACTCCAGGGTGGCGCAATTCGCCAGCGGCAGAGCGAATACGCGGCGGGGGACCGGGTGCTGGACGTAATGGCGCCGAATAATCGGGATGCGGTTGCCAAATCACTATCCGAGCCTTACACCTCCTACCAAGGCGGATTCGATGCGTCTTGGGAAATTGACCTGTGGGGACGTGTGCGCCGAGCGGTTGAGGCTGCTGATGCAGACATCGCCAATTCGTTGGCATTACTTGACCAGACCAGACTCGTCATCTCCAGCGACTTGGCGATGGCCTATATCGACCTGCGCACAACGCAACGCCTGTTGAAATTGACGCGGGACGACATCACGGCCCTGCGCGAGCGGACATCTATGATGGAGTCTAGGAGCAAGCATGGACTCGCCAACGATTTGGACCTTGAGCGCCAGCGGCTGCAACTGGCTGACCTTGAGGCACAGATGCCCCCGCTACTTGAACAGGAGGCACAGTCCAAGAACCGTATTTGCCTGCTTCTCGGGCTGCGCCCCGGTGATTTGGCCAAAGAGCTGGCCGCCGAGAGTGCTCCTGCCGCGGCAATGGTGTTGCCTCAATACAAGCTCGGCGTGCCATCTGAGTTGGCCGGTCGACGCCCTGACATTCGTGCGGCCGAAGCGCGCTTACATCAGGCAACTGCGGCGATAGGCGAAGCCCAGGCCCAGCTTTATCCTAGTGTTCGCCTTGGTCTTCGCTTCGGTTTGGATTCCTACGAAGCTGGCAAGTTTGGTGATTGGGGTAGCCGCTTCTGGTCTATCGGTCCGAGTTTGGATTTGCCGATTTTCGATGGTGGCCGCCGTCGTGCCACCGTGACGCTACGAGAACTGCGCCAGCAGGAAGCTGCTATCGAATTTCAACGGACGGTATTGAGGGCTTGGCAGGAAGTTGACGATGCATTGACGTCCTATGCAGCAGAACAGGAACGGCAACAGCGCCTTCTTGTTAAGGCTCAAAGCAGTGCTGATGTCTATCAGTTGGCACAAGCTCGGGAGCGTGCCGGGTTGGTCGATTACCTCAATGTTATCGACGCCCAGCGTACCGACATTCAAGCAAGGCGTGACGTTGTTGCAAGCCAGGGGCGCACGCAGCTTCGCTTCATTGCAATATACCGAGCACTGGGTGGTGGAGTGGCTGAAACTGCTGACTGATGCTCCGCTTGGGTGGAGGCAGAAACTAAGAAAGCAGCCGTTCAAATGACAGCTTTAGGGCGAAGCCTACTGGCCGCTTGTGGCCG
>CAZPSQ010000293.1:0-7451 GCA_964588755.1 uncultured Prosthecobacter sp.
GTTCGCCTGATTCCAGCAGCCTGCATGAATCAGTAACCCCACCCCCGTCCCGTCACCTCACATCCCGCCACAGCCAGCGCAGCGCCTCCGGCAGGTTCGGCGCCATGCCCTTGCTGCCGTGAAAGCACTGCGTCCAGTCCATCCGGAAATCGTAGCCCATGTACCTCAGCGCCGCCTCCATCTGCTTGTTGGCGATCGGCCAGTTGCCAAACTTGTTGTCGATGTCGTTCTCCCCGTCCAGCAGATACACCCGGACCGGCTTCCGCTCCGTGAGGCGAACCAGGGAGGGATAGACGTGCCCCCCCTTCAGGTCCACAAACGAGCCCACCCATGACAGCACCTTGCGGAACTTGTCCGGCCGCTCCCACGCCACCGTGAAGGAGCAGATGCCGCCGGACGACCCGCCCCCGATGGCCCACGCCTCCGGCTCCGCGCGGAACTTGGCCTGGCACCGCTTCTCCACCTCCGGCAAAATCTCCTCCAGCAGCAGCCGGGAGTACGCGTCCCCCAGCGAGTCATATTCAAACCCACGGTTCGCCGCCTTCGTCCCCTTTTTTTGGTTCGGCCTGCGGCCCGGGTCAATGAACACCCCCACCGTGCGCGGCATCTCCTTCTGGTGGATCAGATTGTCAAACACCACAGACGCCCGCAGGGCGCCGTTCGGGTCCACATGCCGGGAGCCGTCCTGCCACACCATCAGGCAGGTCTCCTCCCCCGGCTGGTGGCCTGCGGGCAGGTACACCGTCACCTCCCGCACCGTGTCAGGAAACACCTTGCTTGCCGCCCACTCAAACCTCTCCAGCCGCCCCTGCGGCACCCCCTTTTTGGGCAGGCTGTCCGCCGTGTAGTCAAAGTGCTCCACATGCACCGTGCCCGCCATGCGCGGCATGCCCTCGGATTCGACACGGTAGCCAAACTCCGCAAAGTTCGGCATCTCCCTCACCAGCACCTGCAGCCCCCCCTCGCCCAGCGCCGTCATCTCCCCGATCAAGGCCCCGTCCTCATGCAGCACACGCGCAGGCTTCGGGTCGATGATCGCCCAGGCCACCGTCGTCGCCTCGATCTTCGCCCCTGCCCTGCCCTGCGTCAGGTTCTTCAGGCCAAACAGGCGCACGACCTTGTCATGCAGCTCCTTCTGCGCCTCGGGCGCGGCCCCTGCGGCCTTCGCCATCCCGCTGCCAATCTGGCGTGGCGTGATGGGCGGCATCCCTGCCGGTTTGTTCTGGCCGCACACCTGCGTGGCGCTGAAGGCGGCGATGAGGAAAAAGGCGGAGACGTGGGAGCAAAGTCGCATGCGAGCGGCTTTAACGGCGCCCACGCGCCAGATTATCGTCCGATTTCACCACATCCGCCTTGTTTGTCACAGCGCGGCCGTCACAGGGTCCCTCGCTCCAGGCAGTCCTGCCGTGCGCAGGCGCGTCTGGATGCCCTCCATCATCGCCCGCACGTGACGCCACTTCGTGCGGTCACGCATCAGCTCCATGCTCCGCTCAAAAGAACCCCACTGGATCACCTCAATGTCCACATGCCGCACCCCCCAGTTGTTCATCATGGACTGGCTCGGCTTGTAGAGGTCGATCGTGCCCGTGCCCACCAGCGCGCTGCCGTAGTCATCCACCTCATACACCACGCCCGGCTGTCCGGTGATGCGGAACTTCGTGCCCACCGGAAAGCGGGACCAGTCGGCCGCCGCGCTCCGCACGCTGCCAAACTTCAACTGCGTGCCCACCGCGTTTTTCGTCCCATAGACGATATGGTCGCTCTCATCATGCGTGTAGGCCGTCGTCCGCACCCGCATCTGCGCGCCCCGGTGCAGCGCGGAGGCTGCCAGCAAGGGCGGCTTGGGCGCATCAAACACAAACGTGTAGCGTTTGATCTCGCTCGGCTTGAAGGGCACGCTTGTCGCCAGCGCCTTGCGGACCTCATACTTCGTGCCGGCCTGCAGCGGTGTGGAGGTCCCCCCAGTCCGCATCTCCTTGACCCGGGAAGCCCACGCCTTGGGCAGGGCGCAGGAGGAAAAAGAAACCGCCGAAAGAGCGGCGAGAACGCCAAGAGTCATCAAACGCGAGTTGTGCATGGCTGGATAATTTTAGAGTTATTGAAATTATATTATAAATTTCATACATCTTCAATATAAAAAACATGTTTTACATAAAATGAGAATCCAATAATTGTAAAAAATTATTGCAGCCGCGACTCACTTCCAAGAACACACCTGGACACGCCCCCCCCAGACCGGGTACAGCCTCCAATCAGAGCCGAGGCAGTAAAGGCGCTAGGCCCGCCCCGCCTCCCCCTCTTCCCAGCGCTTCCGCCAGTGCTCCAGCCGCTCCTTCACCCTGGCTTCCAGCCCGTTGCTGCTCGGCTCATAATACTGCCGCCCCCCCTCCAGGCAGCGCTGCGGCACAAACCCACCCTCAAAATCATGCGGATACAAATACCCCTCCCCATGCCCGAACTGCTTCGCCCCCTTGTAATGCGCGTCCCGCAGATGCTTCGGCACCGGCAGCGTCCGCCCCTGCCGGATGTCCTCCAGCGCCGCGTCGATGGCCAGGTAGGCACGGTTGCTCTTCGGGGCCGTGGCCAGGTAAATCACCGCATGGGACAGGATGATCCGCGCCTCCGGCATGCCGATCGACTCCACCGCCTGCTGCGCCGCCACCGCCACCCGCAGCGCGTTGCTGTCCGCCATGCCCACATCCTCGCTCGCGGCAATGACGATGCGCCGCGCGATGAACCGGATGTCCTCCCCCGCGTGCAGCATCTTGGCCAGCCAGTACACCGCCGCGTCCGGGTCTGAGGCCCGCATGCTCTTGATGAAGGCGCTGGCCGTGTCGTAGTGCGCGTCGCCGTCCCCGTCATAGACCACTGTTTTCTGCTGCACCGACTCCTCCGCCGCGGCCAGGGTGACAACGACCTCCCCGGCCCCGTTCGGCGCCGTCGTCAGCGCCGCCAGCTCCAGCGCGTTCAGGCAGCGGCGCGCGTCCCCGTCCGCGATCGTCGCCAGGTGCTTCCGTGCGTCCGGCTCCAGCCGCACGTTCATGCCGCCCAGGCCGCGCTCCGTGTCATTCAGCGCCCGGTCCATCACCGCCTCCAGCTCCTCAATGCCCAGCGGCTCCAGGATGAAGACCTGGGAGCGGCTGACCAGCGGGCTGTTCACATAAAAGAACGGGTTGTGCGTCGTCGCGCCGATGAAGCGCAGCGTGCCGCGCTCCAGGTGCGGCAGCAGCACGTCCTGCTGCGCCTTGTTGAAGCGGTGGATCTCATCCACAAACAGCACGGTGGTCTTGTTGTAGAGCCGCAGGTGCTGCAGCGCGTGCTCCGCCTCCTTGCGGATGTCCGCCACGCTGCTCTCCACCCCGCTCAGGGTGATGAAGCGGGACTTCGTCTCCTGGGAGATGATGTGCGCCAGCGTCGTCTTCCCGACCCCCGGCGGCCCGTAGAGGATGAGGGAGGAAAAGCGGTCTGCCTGCACCGCGCGCCGCAGCAGCTTCCCCTCCGCCAGGATGTGCTGCTGCCCGGCGTATTCATCCAGCGTCCGCGGCCGCATCCGCGCGGCCAGCGGCGCGCCGGCATGGGACACCCCCGCCGCGCCGCGTGTGGGCGGCGGTGGCTCTGACGGTGTGGTGGCAAAAAAGTCGTCGGCCATGCAGGAAGGTAACGATGAATGAAGCGGATTGGCCGCGTGGGCAAATCGCAGTTTGCACCCGCACGCGTTTGGTGTTCCGATAGCGCCCGCCTCCCCCCCAAAAAATGAAACTCTCGAAAAAAGCCGAATACGCCCTCCGTGCCCTGGTGGCGATGGGGCGTGAGCGCGAGGGCACCAATTTCTCCATTCAGGACCTCGCCAGCAGCGAGGACATCCCGCTGAAGTTTCTGGAGCAGATCCTGCTGGCCCTCAAAAACGGCGGCCTGCTGCGCAGCAAGCGCGGCGTGGGCGGCGGCTACCAGCTCGTCACCCACCCGGCGCGCATCACCCTGGGGGAGGTCGTCACCTTGTTTGACGGGCCGTTTGACCCCATCCCGGGCGCGGACAAGGATGCGCTGGGGCAGGTCTTCAGCGGCCTGCGGGACAAGGTGGCCCAATGGTTTGCCGAGAACACCGTGGCGCACGTGATCGCCAAGGACCGGTCACGTGAGACGATGTCTTTCGACATCTGAAAGCACCAGCATGCCCGGCGGCTCTCACTTCCCCGCAGGCGGCGCCTTGGGGACCAGCCCCTCCTTCTTCTTCGCCTCCGCCTCCAGCCGCGCGTCGGTGGCGTAGGGATTGGCGGGCATGAGGCTGAGGGGGATGGGGGCGCGGCGGAACTTGTCCCCCGGGCCGTAGTTCGCCGCCAAGTAGGCGACAATGGACTTCTCCACCGCCGGATCGAGCTTCCACAGCCCGCCGTGCTTCTGCATCCACACCAGCGTGTCCGCCCAGGTGGACTCGGTGCCGCGCTGCTGAAGGAAGGTCTTTGGTGAATGGCAGATGGTGCAGTGGTTGCGGACGATCTCCCAGTCCCCGGTCATCTTCATGCCCGTGACGGGGTCCAGGGGGGGCTGCTGCTCCTGCGCGGCACACACGCAGTGCAGCAGCAGGACGGATGCAAGGAATGAAAGGCGCATGATCAGACAGCCTGGATGGCGATACGGTGGCAGGAGTTGTTCAGGTAGCCCTTCGGGTTCCAGCCCGGCAGCACCATGGGCTGTGCATGGCCCTCTTTGTCCACCGCGCGGGCCCACACTTCATAGTAGCCCTTTTTCGGCAGGGAGACCTCCGTCGTCCAATGCTGCCAAGCGTAGCGGTTCACCGGCGGCGTCAGCCTCGTCTTTTGCCAGGAGGCCCCGAAGTCGATGGAGATCTGCACCTCGGCCACCTCCAGCTCGCCCGCCCAGGCATGGCCGCGCACGGTCAGCGGGGCCGCCTGCGGCTGGTTGACGCCTGATTTCGGGAAGGTGATGACCGATTTCACCGGCATGGACTCGATGATGACCATGTCCTCCTCCGGCACTTTGGAACCCGGGGCCACCGGGTAGCGCGGCATGCGGTAGGAGTCTCCGGTCATTTTTTCGCCGTCGTGCTCGCGGTCACGGATGACGATTTTTTTCAGCCACTTCCCGCAGGTGGAGGCGGGCCAGCCGCCAAACAAGAGGCGCAGCGGGTGGCCGTTTTGCCAGGGAATGTCCTCGCCATTCATGGCAAAGGCCAGGAGCGTCTCATCCTCCAGCGCCTTGCGCAGCGGCGCGCCGCGTGAAATGACGTCCTTTTTGATATCGCCGGAGAGATGGATGTCCGCGCCGTGGTAGCCGATGTACACGGCGTCGGTCTTGATCCCGCAGTGCTGCAGCACATCGCGCAGGCGCACCCCTGTCCACTGCGGGCAGCCCACCGCGCCAGTGGTCCACTGCGTGCCATGGGTGGGCGGGTTGAACTCGCTGCGGCCGTTGCCTGCGCACTCCAGCACCATCTGCACGGTGTGGTGCTGGAACTTCTCCTTGAGCTCTTTCAGCGTGAAGGTCGTGGGCTTGGCGCAGCTTTCGCCGGCGATCTCCAGCTTCCAGCTTTCTGGCGACAGTGTTTCCACCGCAGGGGGGATGCCGTTGTTGCGGATGAACAGATGCCGCGCGGGCGTGACCGCGTCATCCAGCAGGTGGGCGGGCGTCTCGGCCAGGATGGGCCGGTCGTTGAGGAAGGTCAGCCCCTCCTTGCCGGTGGCCTGCGCGATGTCCACCCCCTGCGCCATGGCCACAGGCACAAGGCCTGCGGGCATCTTGTCAGCAAAAACAATCTCCGCGCCGACAGCGGCGGTGATGGAGGCCAGACCCAGGCGCTCAAAAAAACCACGCCGGCCCAGCGTGGCGGCGTGCCCGGCGGTCCTGTCATCCGCCAGGGGCTGAAACTGTGGGTCGGGGGCTGGCAGATCGGGGCGCTCGGTCATGGCATGCATCGGGCCAGACAATACGTCAGAACCCGCCGGGTTCTATGTCCAACATCATCCCTTGGCGCGCAGCCTGCGCCCCCCTCCAATGAAGTGTCATATCACCTTTCCGGCACCGGACGCTTTCACCAGCCGCCAAAGGCGTAGGGGTCGGGGCCTCCCCCCGCATAGGGGCTGTAGCCCTGGTAGCCCTGGTTGGGCGGACAGTAGCCGCCGTTGTCATAGCCGGAGTTGTAATAGGCGGGGCGGGAGTATTGCTGGCGGCTGTTTTGCAGCGCGCCGCCGGCCAGCACGCCCAGGATGCCGCCGATGGCGGCGCCTTCCAGGCCACGGCCGCTTTGGTTCCCCACAATGCCGCCTGCGGCAGCGCCCAGCAGACCGCCGGTGACGGCCCCGGCAGCGGGGGGCGGCCCGTAGCCCGGCCCATAACCGGGTCCGCCGTAGCCACCCCCATAGTAGGGGTCAACGCAGGAGCTCAGGGCCAGGGAAAGCAGCACAGAGCCAGCAAGAAGGGGGCGCATGACGAAGGGCTTCATAGAGTGGGGGGGATGGAAGTGGGATCACGCTCTCTGACGCGGCGGCCCCCTGCCTATTCGATTTTTTTCGAAGAATGTTTGCAGGGTTGCAAATCCCCCTGCCCCGCGCTGGGTTGCCGGCCCATGAAGCTTTTGCCAACCACCTTGCTTTCATTCCTGCTGGCCGGTCTCACCGCCAGCGCGGCAGAGAAATACGACATCGTCATCTACGGCGGCTCCTCCGGCGGCATCACCGCGGCCATCCAGTCTGCCCGCATGGGAAAAACAGCCGTGCTCATTGAGCCGACGAAGTTTCTCGGCGGCCTGACCACCGGGGGCCTGGGCGCGACGGACATCGGCAACAAGCGCGCCATCGGCGGCATGTCGCGCGAGTTCTACGGCAACGTCTTCAAATACTACACCGACGCCGCCAGATGGAAGCAGCAGACGCGGGAGGAGTACTTTGCCAAAAAGCACCACGGCAACTCCGGCAACGAGGACACGATGTGGACCTTCGAGCCGCATGCCGCCACGGAGATCTACGACGCCATGCTGGCCCCGGCCAAGGACAAGGTGACCGTGGTTTTCAGCGAGCGCCTGGACCTGAAAAAGGGCGTGGTGAAAGACGGCACGAAGATCACCAAGATCATCATGGAAAGCGGCCGCGAGTTTGAGGGGCAGATGTTCATCGACGCCACCTATGAGGGCGACCTGATGGCGAAGGCCGGGGTGAGCTACCATGTGGGCCGGGAGGCCAACGCCACCTACGGCGAGACGCTCAACGGCGTGCAGGTGGGCCACAGCAAGAGCCACCAGTTCAAGGTGGACGTGGACCCGTATGTGAAGCCTGGCGACCCCGGCAGCGGCCTGCTGCCCGGCATCGAGAAGGAGCCTGGCGAGGAGTTCAGCGGCGACAAAAAAGTGCAGGCCTACAACTTCCGCATGTGCACCACGGACGCGCCGGAAAACCGCCGCGACTGGGAGAAGCCCGCCAACTATGATGAGAAGTGGT
>CAZPSQ010000294.1:0-7432 GCA_964588755.1 uncultured Prosthecobacter sp.
CGAGGGAGCAGTTCAGGCCGATGGACAGCGGCTTCACATGCCGCATGGCATTGAGGTAGGCCTCCGTCACCTGGCCGGAGATCATCGTCTCACCGCCCGGACCGACGGCGGCGCTGATCTGCACCGGCAGCTCCACCTTGTCTTCCTCAAACACTTCACGAATCGCCACCAGGGCAGTCTTCGCATTGAGGGAGTCGAAGATCGTTTCCACCAGCAGGGTGTCCACACCGCCGGCGATAAGCGCGCGAATCTGATGTTTGTACGCCACCTTCACCTGATCGAAGGTGACATAGCGGAAGCTCAGATCGGACAGGTCCGGAAACTGGGACAGAGACACGGTGAGCGGCCCGATCGCACCGGCCACGTAGCGCTTGCGGCCTGTCTTCTCTCCCACGATGTCGGCCCACTTACGGCACTGCTGGGCGGACTCGAAGTTGATCTCCCAGGCAAGGTCATTGAGGAACTTATCCTCCAGCACAGTCTGGAAAAACGCGGGATCCTTGCGCGCGCCTTCCGGCACCTCCTTGAAGAACTCCGCCTGGGCGATGCTGGTGCCGCTGAAGGTGTTCGTCTCGATGATGTCCGCCCCAGCTTCCAGGAAGCGGCGGTGGATGTCCTCAATGATGTCCGGACGGGTCAAGGACAGGATGTCGCCGTTGTTCAGCAGATCCTTTTCGTTTGCCAGGAAGCGCTGGCCACGGGCGTCGGCTTCCTTCAAGCCGTAACCACGGATGGTCGTGCCCATGGCTCCATCGATGACCAGGATGCGCTGGCGCATGGCGGCTTCGAGTTCGGGGCGGCAGTTGGGACGGGCGGGCATGGTGGAAATTAGCGCCAGAGATGGAGGGGTCAACTTCATATCAACGCATCATGATTTGAAGATGTGATCATGATTCTAATTTACAGGACAACCGTCCGTTATATCGGCAACAATGCCCCGCAAAATCCGAACCAGCGTCCCAGAAACCAGTCCTGAGGCCATCAATGAAAACCTCGGCAAGCGCGTCAAGAAACTGCGCAATGACCGTGGCTGGTCGCTGGAAGAACTGGCCAGCACCAGCGGCGTCAGCCGATCCATGCTGAGCGAAATCGAGCGGGAAAAGGCGAATCCGACGCTGACCGTCACCTTTCGTATCGCACGGGCCTTTGGGCTGACGTTGCAGGAACTGATCGAGAGCGCGGAGTCCAGTGCCTCCAAGATCCAGGTCATCCGCGCCAATGATCGCGCGCAGGTGTACCGCAGTGACAAGCAGTGCGAGATCCGCACGCTTTCCCCGCTGAACCTGGAAAAGGACGTGGAGTTTTACGAAGTCCGGCTGCGCCCCGGCGGCGCTCTGCGCAGCCAGCCGCATTTTGAAGGCACGCGTGAGTTCCTCACCGTGGAGGAGGGCACCGTGCGCATCGAGTCCGACCAGGATGCCGAAGACCTCGGCAAGGGCGACTCCGGCACCTACCGAGTGGATGTGCCGCACGCCATCGTGAACACCGGCAAGGATGAGGCGCTGGTGTTTCTGGTGGTGATCTATCGGTGAGCCAAATTTTCCAACCCAACCATGAAAGCAATCATCCTCTTCACCCTGCTGTGCCTGGGCCATGACCTCCACGCTCAAATGCCCGCCGCCATGGTCAATGGTGAACGCGCCAAGATCCTGGAAGGCGTGAAATCGGTGCCGAAGACCGGGGCGCCTGGCCCCGTCGGCATCTGGGGCACCATGGCGTTTCCAATTTTGTCCGCTCCGGACAAGGACGGCGTGGAGATCGCCGTGGCGGCGGCGGCCGGCTATGGCAAAGGGCGCGTCATCCTCTTCGGCCACAACAGCTACCTCAATGGCGGCGCGGGCGGAGACCATGCGAAGCTCATCGAAAACTGTGTGAAGTGGGCAGGCAACAAGGCGAAGCCACGTGTGGGGCTGAAAGGCGTGAACGCCGTGGAGTTTTTCCAACAGCATGGTTTCAATGCCTCGAGCTTTGACAAGGTGGAGAAGAAGATCCTGGGCGACTATGACGTGGTCATCATCAACATCCAAAGCGTCACCAGCGCGGAGGAAGGCGCGGCGCTGGCGGAGTTCATCAAGGGTGGTGGGGGGTTCATCGGCGGCATGACAGGCTGGGCCTACAGCCAGACCAGCGGCGGCAAGGACCTGGCCGTCTCCCATGGGGTGAACCAGGCACTGATGCCCGCTGGCGTTGCCATCACGGACATGAGCGCTTTTGACCAGCTGCGCGGTTTTGACGCCCGCACAGAGCTGCCCGCGCTGATGAACGCGGCAGAGGCCATCGCGGCGATCAAAAAGCAACGCGAAGGCGGGCTGGCGCTGGACGCCGCCCAGATGAAGCAGGGAATGAACGCCATCCAGATCGCCATGGCCGCACAACCGCCAGACCGGGGAAATTTGAAAAACGCGGTGACGGCCGCGCTTGGAAACGCAGGCGCGGACACCGCCGTGCCCACGGAGAAAACGCCCCTCACCGACACACAGCATGCCGCACAGCGCCTGCGCCTGGGCATGGAAACGCGGGTGCTGCGCCTCGCCTCAGCGGATGGCATCAAGGCCCACCCGGCTCATGAGGCCTTCCCCGGCAAGACCCCCACCGACGCCCCGCGCATCACGGGCGAGGTGAAGGTCAATCCCGCCATCCCCGGCTGGACCAGCACGGGACTCTACGCTGCCGCCGGAGAGGTCATCACAGTGATACTGCCGGAGAAACTTGCGGACAAAGGCTATGCCGTGCGCATCGGCTGCCACAGCGACACCTTGTATCACCTGGACAAGTGGGAGCGTGCGCCGGACATCACGCGCAGTGACACCTTGGGCACCGCCACCACGAAGACCGCGAGCGCCTTCGGCGGCCTTATCTACATTGAGGTGCCCGGCAGGGCCAAGGATGACGCCCCCTTCACCGTGGCGGTGCAAAACGCCATCCCGGCCCCGCTGTTTGTGCTGGGCCAGGATGACGATGCCAAGTGGAACAACGAGCTCAAAAAACGCCCCGCCCCCTGGGCAGAGCTGGCGTGTGACAAGATGATCGTTTCTTGCCCGGCCGAGGTGGCGCGCGCGATCAACAATCCGACACAGCTCATGGAGTTCTGGAAAAAGGTGGTGGAAGCCCAGGACGACGTGTCCAACCAGGCCGCCGACCGCAAGCGTCCGGAGCGCATCGTGGCGGATGTGCAGATCAGCGCCGGTTACATGCACAGCGGCTATCCCATCATGATCCCCACCAGCGCGGCCCCGGAGATGGTGACGCTGAACAGGCTGAAGTTTCCAGGCTGGGGCTTTTACCATGAAATCGGCCACAATCACCAGCGCCCGACCTTCACCTTCGATGGAGCCGGCGAGGTGACGAACAATGTGATCGGAATGTACTGCTATGAGGCTGTGCTGGGGAAAGACTGGCTCATCGGCCACGGGGGCATCACCGAGCAGGCGCGCAAGGATCACGTGCAAAAGATCAAAAAGGCAGCCAACAAGTGGCAGACGTGGAAGAGCGAACCCTTCCTGGCACTGACCACCTACATCCAGCTCATCCAGGCGTTCGGCTGGGAAAGCTGGCGCAAGTATTTGCACAGCTTCGCAGACCCGGCCTTCGGCCCCGCGCCGAAGGGTGATGATGAATGCCGTGACCAGTTCCTGGTGCGCTATTCAAAAATCACGGGGAAAAACCTGGGGCCTTTCTTTGATGCCTGGGGCATTCCGGTCAGCTCTGCCGCGAAGGCTGAGGTGGCAAACCTGGAAACATGGATGCCACAGGAGATGTGACGAGGGTCGTGGTTTCTCACTCCGGATAGACGCCAAACATCTGCCGCACCACCGCCCACATGTCACCCAGCTTGCTGCCGTAGGGGCGGGCGGGGTGCAGAATGGTCCACCCCCTTGCCTCGCCGATCGCCGCCAGGCTTTTGGAAGGATGCACAAGGATGCCATTGCCCACAAACTCCAGCAGGGGCAGGTCGGCGGCGCTGTCCGAATAGCTCCACGACATGGCCCGCTGCTGCTCGGTCATGTCGGCCACGCCGGGCACAGACTCCTGCATGGCGGTGATTTTCGCCTCATGCTTGTTATTGCCTGTGGGAAGGGCCGGCATCGAAGGGAACCTGCCCTCTCCCAGGTCAAACTGGGTGGCCACACAGTAGTCGAAACCCAGGGCCGCCGCGATGTCCCGCGCGTAAAACTCCGGGCTGGCCGTGTTCAACACCAGAATGCGCCCTTGGTGCTTGTGCCGCAGCACCTCGGCCCGCAGATCCGGGTAGGCCCAGCGGGTGACACTGCCCTCCGCAAACTCGCGCGCGTAACGCGCCAGCCTTTCGAGCGGCATGCCTCGCAGGTAGCTGAGGAAGGCCCGCTTCGCAACCGGTGTGTCCACCAGCCCCAGGCCGCGCATCACCGCCACCGGGACAAACAAGGCGTGCAGCCACACCCGCCAGGGCTCGCGTTTGAGCACGAAATTGCAGAACAGCGCCTGCGTGTCGAAAGGCAGCAGGGTGTGGTCCAGGTCAAAGAAAGCGTAGGAGCGGACGGCCATGGGCGGCAGACCCTAGCGCCCGCCTTTCCATCTGGCAAAGCATTCCCAGCCTTGACGGATGCAAGGGCGGACGGCAGTGTGCGCGCCCTTTTCTTTTAAAAACGACCATGGCCCAAGAAACCACCCTCATCCTGCTCAAGCCTGACTGCGTCGAACGCGGCATCAACGGCGAAGTCCTCAAGCGCTTCGAAGACGAAGGCTTCCGCATCCGTGGTTGTAAAATGTTCCAGCTTACCGACGAGCTGCTGAAGGAGCACTACGCGCACATCGCTGACCGCCCGTTCTTCCCGGACGTGGCAGGCTTCATGAAGAGCAAGCCCGTCATCGCCATCGCCCTTGGTGGTGACAACGTCATCGCCCATGTGCGCGACCTCCTCGGCCCCACCGACTCCAAGGCCGCCCCGAAAGGCACCATCCGTGGCGACTTTGGCACCGACAAGATGACCAACATCGCCCACGCCTCCGACTCCCCGGAAGCCGCCGCCGTCGAACTGAAGCGCTTCTTCAAGGATGGCGAGATCTTCAGCTACTGAGTTGTGGATTGCGAATGATCTGGCCTGAACCGACCTGGGGGCAACCCGGTCAGTTCAGGTCTTTTTTTGCGCATATTCATCGTTTGAGGCCGACGCGAGACCCGCTACACTCCGGCCCAGCACGTCCCACGCCGCTGTGGTGAAATGGTAAACACAGAAGACTTAAAATCTTTTGGGAGGCAACTCCCTTGCCGGTTCGAGTCCGGCCAGCGGCACCAAGACCCGTAATGGAAACCAGTAAGCCGTGCTGCGGTGCCTCATGAGGCCACGAACCGTAGTGGGCAACAATATCAGAGCAGCCGCTGCATGGCATGCTTGGCGTCGTGAGAACAAACCACGAACGCGCCATGAACACCACCTCTGCCGTCCACGCCTCCTCTTCCGCGCAGCAGCGCTTCATCCAGAACCTGGCTGAAAGCGAGCTGTTCCAGCACTACCAGAAGGCCTTCCACACCCTGACCCGCCTGCCACTGAACCTGACCCTGGCTCAGGAAGGCACCCAGCCCGAGCGCATCATCAGCCGCACGGGCATCGCCGGTGTGATGGAAACCAAGGTGCCGGTGCGCGTGGGCAAACAAGCCATCGCCGTGATGGTGACTGGCGGGGTACGGCTGCAGCCCGCCAATGCGGACACCTTTGCACCGGTGGCCAATGCGCTGCTGGATGACGGCCGCTCCGCCACGGAGATCCGCAGCGCCAAGGTGCAGTTTGAGCAGGTGCCGGTCATGGCACCGGAGAAGTATGACGCCGCCATCGCCATTTTGCAGTCCTTTGCCCTGCAACTGGGGGACAGCGCGCACCGCATGCTGTTTGCCAATGCAACACATGAGCCCGAGGCGGTCCGCAACGCAAAGTCGTTCATCCATCAGCACCTGGCTGAGCCCATGTCCCTGGAGTCGGTGGCCAAGGCGGTGAACGTGAGTTCCTTCCACTTTTGCAAGCTCTTCAAGCGCGCCACAGGACTGACCTTCACGGACTTTGTGAACCGCGCCCGGGTGGAGAAGGCCAAGCGCATGCTGATGAAGCCGGCAGCCCGCATCACCGAAGTGGCCTATGATGTGGGCTTCCAAAGCCTGTCGCACTTCAACCGTAGTTTCCGCCGGATCGCGGACGAGTCGCCCACGGAGTTCCGCAGCCGCATGAAGGGCGGCTCCCCCGCCCTGCTGGCCACTGCATAGGGCAGGCGTGGAAAAAATGTCGCCATGCGCACCGCTCTGCGGTGTTTCGGTGGCACAGGTCCCGGAGAGACAAACCCGAGCGCGTTGGGCGAGTCTCTCCGGGATTTTCGCGTCTGGACAGGCGCGGATGCGGACTTGACCGCGCTCCCGGCGCTGCGCACACTCGCGGCTCTCTTTTCACCCAACCACACTCACACCCAGCACTTTTGTTTATGAGCCGGAAAATTCGTTATGGCATGGTCGGCGGCGGACGTGGCGCCTTCATCGGCGCGGTCCATCGTATCGCGGCGGCAATCGACCAGCAGATCGAGCTCGTCTGCGGCGCGTTTTCCTCCGACCCGCAAAAGTCCAAGGACAGCGGCGCGGATCTCTTCCTGCCAGCAGACCGCTGCTACGGCAGCTATGAGGAGATGATCAAGGCGGAGGCCGCCCTGCCTGCGGACCAGCGCATGGACTTCATCGCCATCGTCACGCCGAATCATGTCCACTTTCCCCCGGCCAAGATGGCGCTGGAAAACGGCTTTCACGTCCTGAGTGACAAGCCTGCGACGTTTGACCTGACCGAGGCAAAGGAACTGGCCGGACTGGTAGAGAAGACCGGCCTCATCTACGGCCTGACGCACAACTACACCGGCTACCCGCTGGTGAAGGAGGCCAAGGACATGATCAAGGCCGGAAAATTGGGACAGATCCGCAAGGTGGTGGTGGAATACCCGCAGGGCTGGCTGGCCACGAACATCGAGCAGAGCGGCCAGAAACAGGCCTCCTGGCGCACGGACCCGACGAAGTCCGGCGCGGCCGGTTGTGTGGGCGACATCGGCACGCACGCCGAAAACCTGGCCGAGTACATCACAGGGCTGAAGATCAGCGAACTGGCCGCCGACCTGACCACCTTCGTGGAAGGCCGTCAGCTTGATGACGACGCGAACATCCTGCTGCGCTTTGAAAACGGGGCCAAGGGCGTGCTGCATTGCTCCCAGATCAGCGTGGGCGAGGAAAACAACCTGAACATCCGCGTGTATGGCGAGAAAGGCGGCATCGAATGGCATCAACGTGAGCCAAACACGATGCTGGTGAAGTGGCTGGATCAGCCGGTGCAGGTATACCGCACAGCGAATGGCTACCTGGGCGCCAATGCCCTTGCCGCTGGCCGCACCCCCCCGGCGCATCCGGAAGGCTACCTGGAAGGCTTCGCCA
>CAZPSQ010000295.1:0-7414 GCA_964588755.1 uncultured Prosthecobacter sp.
CGCCCGCGCCTCCCCCGCGCCGCCGCCCGCCCCAGGCCCCGCGCAGCGCGCCAGCCGCAGCGCATCCTCCCGCGACAGGCCGAACCGCGCCCGCGCCTGCGCCACGCTCATCTCCACGCTCACATACACATTCGTGTGCAGCAGGTCCAGCGCCGGCGCGTCCTCCCGGAAAGAAATGTCATTGAAATGCACCGGCGCCGTCTCCACCCCCTGCCACACCACACGCTCCCGCCGCGCATACGCCGTCCGCCACTCCGCCCTCCCCGTGAAATCCCCCAGCGCCGCCACCTGCGCATCCGTCGTGATGTACTCCCCCTCCGCGTCCCGCGCCGCCTTTCCGTCAATGTGCAGGCACGGCACCCGCTCCTCATGCTCATCACTCACCACCGAGTAAAACGTCTTTGAAAAAGCCTCCCCCAGCACCGTCGCCGCGTCGATCCCCGCGCACTGCGCGTCCACATACCGCCCGTCGCGGAACGACCACTGCAGATGCTTCTGGATCTCCTCCGCCAGCCGCGGGTCCTCCCGCCCCTCCGGCCGCACCGTGAACCACGGCTCCCCGCCGAAGATGTCCTGCTCGCACTGAGCCGCCGCAAACTCCGCCAGCGCCGCCACAATATTGATCGAATCATTCCGCGCCTCAAACACACAGCGCCCCACCCCCTCATCCCCGCCGCGCGACCCGCTGCCCCGAGCCCAGCCGCCAAAAGAATGGCCGCCAAACGCCCCAGCCCCCGTGTCCGCATCCCCGCGCAGCCGCCCCCCGCGCCCCTCCGCCCGGTGGTCAAAGATGTCCTGCGCCTCCTGCGCCCAGCGGCGGCGGTTCTCCCGCCACAGCATCAGCCGCATGTCATACGCGTTGCGCTGCGCCCGCGCCCACTGCACCAGGCGCACCGCCTTCGCCCCGCCATCCGCCGCCAGCGCATCCTCCAGCGGCGTCTTGTGCCGCTTGCGCACCAGCGCCGCCCGCGCCCGCAGCCGCGCCACCTCATCCGCCCGCGTCGCCCCCGTCCCGGCCCCGGCCCCCGCGCCCAGGCCCGTCATCCCGCCCCCCGGCGCGCCCCCCATGCCCGGACCCTGGCCCGGCCTGGAATCCCCCCCCGGAAAGCGTGGCAGTTTCTGGTATCACCGTCGTCAGCGGCGGGTGGATGGGGTTCGGCGGGGAGACAAACATCGCCCCTGTTAGTTGGGTCACACCACCCCCATGTCAAGGCCTGCCTGCAAAAGATCAGAGAGAAGATTCCGTCCCCCCTCACTCCTCCTCAAAGTAGTCGGAATCCACCCGCTTCAGCGCGATCGTCCGCACCGTGGACACCCCGATCCCGTGCTCGATCATCAGCTCCGCCAGCCGCTGGCCGTCGATCAGCACAATCTTGTGATGCTGCACGCTGCGCGCATACGCCGTCGCGTTCTCGTTAAACTCGCTCGTCGTGATGAACACCCCCTTGTGCGCGTGGCGGCCCGCCAGCGCCCCCACAAAGTTCTGGATCTCCACCCGCCCCACCGTCCCCTGCCAGCGCTTCGCCTGCACATAGATCACATCCAGCCCCAGCCGGTCCTCATTGATGATCCCGTCGATCCCCTGGTCGTTCGACTTCTGCGTCACCAGCGCCGCCTCCGCGCGCGACCCCCCATACCCCATCGCAAACAGCAGGTCGATCACCAGCTGCTCAAACTTGTACGGGTCCATCCTCCCCATCAGATCCCGCAGCTCCTCCGCCAGCGTCCCGTTCAGCCGCGCATGCGCCTGCTCGATCTGCTCCGTCGGCGTCTGCTCATCCCCCTTCGTGCCGCCGCCCCTCACCGCGCCCGCATCATCCTCCGAGCCGCCCGCCGCCCCAGCCTTCCGCTCCCGCCGCAGTCTTGCAGCATAGTCCGGGTACAGCCCCGCCAGCAGCGCATTGTCGATCACCGCCGGGTTCGTCCCCAGCAGCCGCCGCCCCTCCCCGGTGATCCGTGCAAAGCCCTTCTTCGGCTTCTCCACCAGCCCCGCCTGCTGCATGTGCCAGCCCGCCCAGCCGATGCGGTTATGGATGTAGGTCTGCACCCCGCTTGGCAGCCGCTCCTGGCGCTCCGCCTCCGTCAGTTGCAGCGCCTCGGCCACCCGCCGCGTGCATTCCTTCTGGTGCAGCTCCGCTTCAGCCGCGTCCAGCACACGCAGCAGCGGCAGCATCACTTCTTGGTAGGTCGGTATCGGCATCGGTGGGGAAAGATGGGTAAAGGTGGGGAAAGGTGGGGGGGGAGAATCAGATGGCGTAAAGGGGCCGCAGGGGCGGGGAAAGGCTGGCGTCTGGCGTCAGGCATCCGGACTCACTCCGGGCCGGGCCCCGGCGGCAAGGCCAAGCCGCATCCCACGGGAAAAGAGCAAAGCGCGCCGCGCCGCCGGGTCAAATGTTCGCGTGCGTTCATCACGGCTCAAAACTCCTCCGGGTCGTATTCCGCCCACATTCTCGGCGCCTCCACCCTCAGCTCCCCGGTCTGGTGGTTGAAGGTGAAGTCGAAACGCCCGCGCAGCCGGTCGGAAAAGGGCCGGTCCCGGCAGCCCATGCCCGTCTCCTCCACAAAGGAATAGCCAAAGCTGCCCGTGATCGTCGCCACCCCGTCAGCCTCGAACTGCAGGTCATAAAACTCCGCGTTGTCCTCCATGGAGGGCGACCCCGTGGGGCACACATTCATCAGCGGCAGCGCAGACTCATGCTCGCGCATCGCGTCCAGAAAGTCCCTGTCGAAATCCTCCGTCCCCCAGGCCTCGGCCAGGTCGGGCAGGTCCAGCAGCGTGGGGCGTACATCCTGTTCTCTCATGGTCAGGCAAAAGAGGGGTGGTTTTTAAGAATCGCAAGCGCCTTCGCCTCCCCTTCCTCGATCGCCACCATCCACGATGGGTTTGACGCTTACTTTTAAGATGGGCAGGGCTGTTCTGGGTCGTTTGCGACTGTTCAGACATGGATTGGGATATTCAAGTGATGAGGCAGTTCGTTAGGTTTTTCTTGTCTCGATGCAGAACATTGCTAGAAAAAGCACCATGGAAAGGGTTCCTCCTTTAATAGGCCACCACGGCACCAATGCGGCAAATGTGAAGAGCATTTTTGAGAACAATTTCACCCTCTCCACGAGGCCGGACCTGTGGTGTGGCCCTGCCGTCTACTTTTTCACCGAGGGCATAGGCGATCCCGTGGTGGCCGCTCTTGACTGGGCCATCAGAGAAGCGTGGAGCAAAGAAACAAAGAGGCATCGTTATACCCGTTGTGCGGTCATCAGAGCAGACATCACCCCGGCCAAACTGTTTGACGCCACATCCGACGATGGTCTGCGCGCAGTTGATTATGCTAGAAAGGAGTTGGCCAAAAAAGGTGCTCTTAAACGTAATAATCTTGCTGATGAGCAGATCATCCAACTTCTAGTTGCGCAAATGAAAATCGATGTTGTTGTGCTACGTTTGTACATTTCGAGTGGTGAAGAAAGGAAGTTGAATATTCGATCCAGGATGCCGAATGTACGCGTAGTTTGTGTGTTAGATCCGTCAGCGCTAAATCCATCCACCTTCCAGGTGGTGCACGAAGAAAGTATAGAGACCCATGACATTTGACGCTTTCAAAGCAGAATTCGACGCCACCATCGGCCAAATGACGGCTGAGGAGCTTCAGGCTGCGATCAAAGCAGCAGGTATCCCTGCCGACAATGACTGGAGCGTCTTCCCGGAATACTCCGAAGACGACTATGCGATTGAGGTGTGTGAAGTCATGGCCATTGAAGACAACGCACTGGCTCTTGCTGCCTAGGTTCTATGGAAATTCGCCTCGTAAAAACGCATGTGCTTGAAGCGCACATGTCGCAATCCGGTGATTTCAGTGACGAAGTCCGCTGCAAACCGCTTTACATGGAGGGGCAGGTCCGTAACTTTGCTGTGATGTTCGACGTGAAGGCAGTTTTCAGCCCCTCAGGTTCATTGAGCCTCAAATACATGGCTCTCTTCGAGACTACGGACGACATCAATGAGGAATTCAGGGAATCCCACTTTCCCAGAGTCAATGCACCTGCCGTTGCCTACCCGTATGTGCGTGCCTTCATCGCCCAGTTTTCGGCCCTGGTCGGGGCGGATGTTTACACCCTGCCGATTCGTAATTTCGTGAAAACGCCGCCGAAGGCCCCCGCCTCCCTGCCGCCGCCCCCGCGGCCGGGCGATTGAGGAATGCAGCGGCACATGGATGCCCATGCAGGCAGCCTCAAGGCAACGCAGGTTCACAGGCATTCTTCGACTTTGTCGGTCTACGCCGATGACCCACAAACCCTGGCATTCGTACAGGCGCCTCCATCCGGTGGGGCAGGGGAAGCCGCCCACCATTCACGGCTTTCGTGGCCCGGGCCTCAGCTCACAGCCCCAGCTCCTCCAGCATCTTCAGCATCTCCTTGGCGGAGGGCATCTGCTTCCGCGCTTGTTTGCGCGCTGGGCGGGCGGGTGGCGCCTCCGGCTCGCTCACCAGATAGATCTCCCGGCGCAGAAACTCCACATGCCGCAGGCGCTTGCTTTCATAGTCCGCTGGCTTCTCGCAGCAGTCCGGGTCCGTCCGCATGAAGGGCACATGCCCCGGCACGCCAAATTCCGCGATGAACAGCTCGCACAGCCGCTTCATCTCCTGCGTGTCCTTCTGCGCCCGGTAGCCCAGCATCTGCCGCTCCGCCCGCACATACGCGGAGTCGCCCACCTCCAGCCACAGGTGCGGGTAGCCGCTCTCCTCCGCCACGCCCTTCAGCTCCACCGTGCCGTCAAAGTGCAGCGGCAGCGTGGACCCCGAGTGCAGCAGCAGCCACGCCAGATCCACCGACACCGGAATGCGCCGCCGTGCCGCCAGCCGCGCGATGCGGAACCCCGCATCGATCGACGGCCCCACATAGTCCGCCCGCCCGTCCCCCGCATCGATCACCGCATTGGCGATGGGGAAGCCCGCCAGCCACGCAGCCCCTTTCACAAACAGCCGGCCCCGCCGCTCCTTGCTCGCCTGTGCCGCCCTCGTTCCCCTCTGCGCCACGTCCAGATTCCACTGCGCCAGTGCCTCCCGGAAGGCCTCCAGGTACGTGTGCGCGTCCCGCCCTTTGCGCAGCCGCTGCACAAAGATCAGCTCATCCCCCAGCATCTTCCAGATCGGCGGCACCGGCGGCGGCGGTGTCGGCGGGCCCAGTGGCTCCGCCTCGCCACGGGCGGCACGCCTGCTGCCTGCCTTCGGCCTCTCCGCGTGCTTCTCCGCACGGTCCCGCCGTTGCAGCTTCGCCTCAAACAGAAGTGGAAAATCCCGCGCAAACAGCAGCACCTCCGTGAACCACTTTTCCCCCTTCGCATTCCGCCCCTGCTTCAGCTTCGTCGAGTTCTCCAGGTCCACGCTCAAAAACAGCCGCAGCGCAGGCCGGGTACGGTCTTGAAACTCCTTCTCCGTGATGGGCTGCTGTTGCATGGCCTGCGCATTTCACCTCCGCTTCATCTCGTCTTATCTTATCTCACCTGCTCACGCCGCCGCCAGCGACTCCTTGCGGATCGTCACCGCCGCCAGGGAGACGCCGAAGTGCTCCGCCAGCTCCGCATCGCCCCAGCCTTCCGCCCGCTTCGTCTTGAACTCCTTCTCCGGCATCAGAAACCCCGCCGCAAACCAGTTCGCCTCCCACTCCACCTGGCCGGAGCCATCCCGCTTCACCCGGATCGGGATGCGCCCCATCTGCGAGTGCAGCATGTAGTGCCCGATCTCATGCGCGATGGTGAACCTGCTGCGCCGGTGCCCCGACAGCGGGCTTAGCGAGATGAGGAAATTCTTCGGCCCCTCCACCTGGATCGCCCCCGTGTCGCGCGAGCTGTCCCAGTCCGACACCGAGATCCTGCCGCCCAGCTTCTTCTCCACCACCGCCTCCATGTCATCCCCCGGCTTGTAGCCCAGCTTCAGCGCCGCATCCGACGCAAACTTCTGCACCTCCGCACGGCTCCAGCCGATCGGCTGCGGTTCCTGAAAAGCGGTCTTCGTGCTCATGGTGCGGGTGAGGTAACACAAAAAGTGAAACGAAAGCTGCCATTGACAAGCCCAAAGTCACCCCACGCCAGGAGGCCGCAAAACCCCGGGGAACGACTGATTCAAGCATTGGAACTGGGTCATTCATTCGGCATTCGTCATTCTGGTTTCATCATTCTGGATGAACTTTTGATGCAATCAGCGCTTCCTTGGCCCACCAAGGCCTCGCCGCAGCCCAGGCGGGCTAAAGCCCGACCATGCTCACCGTGCTCCGTGGCCGGTCGGGTCAGGCATCCCCCCCCCCCCTCACCCCCGCTGCCAGCGGCCCATCTGCCGCAGCCGCACCGCCTCAGACAGCGCCAGGGGCGGCGTGTGGCCCGGCTGGGCCAGCGCCAGGGAGAAGGGCAGGGGCGGCGGCCCGGCGGCGCCACCCAGCGCGCCATCGGTCGCGGTCGCGCCTAGGCCGGTGCCGTCGCCTGCCTCTGCGGTGGCTGCTGCTGCTGGCGGCAGCTCCCCCGCCACGCCGTAGAGTTTGGAAAGCTGCTCCAGCGCGCGCAGGCGGATCGCCAGCAGCGGCGGCGTGGGCGGGGCCTCCTGCACCTGCATCGTGCCTTCTTCAAAGACCTCCGTGCGGCCGTAGGTCTGCTCCACCGTGGCCCACAGCCGCGTGGCGATCTCCTCCCGCACCGCCGTCAGCTGCTCCGCCGTGCGCGGCGCGTTCTGCGCCAGCTGCGCCTGCACCTGCCGCCAGTGGTAGCCCACCACGTCCCGCGTCACCCCCAGCGCCTCCGCGATCTCCCGCAGGCTGCGCCCCTCCCGGCAGTGCATCTCAAACACCATCTGCCGCTGGTGCATCCCCAGCGCCCGCATCCGCCGCAGCCGCACCGCCCATGCGGGGGAAAGCGTGCCCAGAATCTCCCGCATCTCCTCCGCCTCGATCTTGCGCGGCCGGTGCGCCCTCTTCCGCGGCCGGCTGCCCGTCTCGTTGCGCGTGTCCATCGTGTCGCCGTTATCGTCGGCGGTGGTGTCAGAGTCGGATTTCATGTCAGGGTTCAAGGTTCAGGGTTCAAGGTTCGTGGTTCGTGGTTCGTGGTTCGTGGTTCGTAGTTTGGAAAAATCGTTCTCGTTCTCGTTCTCCTACTCGTCCTCGATCCAAGCGCACCCGCCTCAGCGGAGCGTGTGGAACGAACGAGCGAGCGAGCGCGTGGGGATTGCGGGAGTCAGGAGACGCTCGCCGCAGGCCAATGGGCCAGCGGTACTCCAGGCACTCGCCAGCGAGGGCTTGGGGATTGGAAAGTACTGCTGCCGCATTCGGCTGCAGCGAGCGTCCCCTGGTTCCCCCCGCGAATGCCGAGGGCGTGGCGTGGGTCAGGAGACGCTCGCCGCAGGCCAATGGGCCAGCGGTACTCCAGGCACTCGCCAGC
>CAZPSQ010000296.1:0-7380 GCA_964588755.1 uncultured Prosthecobacter sp.
GAAGAGGTCTGCGCTGCGCTGGTAAAGCTGGCAGCTGAGCTTTCCACGGTCCACAAAGAACTGGAACAGGCAGTGGCAGGGGGGGAGGGCCATTTTTTCGATGTGCGGGACATTCCACGCGCTGACGATGTGCCTGCGGCTGCTGGGGTTCGTCTTCAACCCGTGGATGAGCCGGGCGATCTGGTCGTGCGTCTCCGCCTGCGGGGCGCCCTGCCAGCGCCGCCACTGGGCACCGTAAACCGGGCCGAGGTCGCCGTTTTCATCGGCCCACTCGTCCCAGATGGTGACTTTGTTTTCCTGGAGGTAGCGCACGTTTGTGTCTCCTTTGAGGAACCAGAGGAGCTCATGGATGATGGAGCGCAGGTGCAGCTTCTTGGTGGTGACGAGGGGGAAGGCGGCGCTGATGTCGTAGCGGCTTTGCTCGCCAAAGACGGAGTACGCGCCGGTGCCGGTGCGGTCCTCACGGTAGCTGCCGTGTTCGAGCACTTTGCGGAGCAGGCGGTGGTATTCTTCCATCCGCATCCCATAGCGGGGGCGGCGGACCATGCAACAAACACGCCATTGCGGAAACGCTCCCCTGCCCCGATTCTGCCGCATGGCCGACCTGCCGGAAGACAATGCGCTGCGCGCCCGCATGAAGAAACTCCGCATCACTGAGGAGGATCTGGAGGAGTCGTTTGTCCGTGGCTCGGGCGCAGGGGGGCAGAAAATCAACAAGACGAGCTCCACGGTGGTGCTGCGCCACATCCCGAGCGGTGTCGAGGTCCGCTGCCAGCGGGAGCGATCGCAGTCGCAGAACCGCCTGGTGGCGCGCCAGGAGCTGTGCGACCGGCTGGAGGGGATCTTCCAGGCTGCGAAGCTGGAAATCCAGAACGACCGGGAGAAGAAGCGGCGCCAGACGCGGGACCGGCCGCGGGGGCTGAAGCGCCGCTTTGTGGCGGGGAAACGCCACCGGGCGGGGATCAAGGAAGGCCGGGGGAGGGTGGGGGGGGAGGAGTAGCCGCAAGCAGGGGCAGGCATTGCATCGCGTTACGCCTCTGACACATTGACACGCAACCCGGCTGGGTATGATGACGGGCATGCGACTTTTCTCCATCTTTGGCATCTTCTCCATCCTATTGGTCTGTTCGCTGTCGCCCGAAGTCGTTGCGCAGACTCCAAGCACCGCCGCCGTGACAATGGATGCAAAGCAGGCGCTGGACGGCCTCTCGCGTGACCTTGCGCGCAAATTGAAGGATCCATCCTCGTCAGAATTCGGCCCTGCCCTGGAGGAAGCATCTCAGTTCGTCAAAGCCAAAATCGACAAGAAAACCGCCACCGTTAATTTTAAGATCAAGGCGGTGGAGCGCGCCAATGGCAAGATCACCCTGCTGTCCACCGACGAGGAGGAGCGTGTCTCAGGCATCGCGTTTGCGGTGCAGCATACCATCATGCTCAGCCCGGGGCAGGAGGCGCTTGCAGACAAGCTCAAACCTGGAAGCAGAGTCAAGGCCACTTGCGAAATTTATGGCCATATGTCTCGAGAACGATCCAAGCCCAAGCTTGTGATCGAGGGATACAAGCCCGTGTTCCAGTAAAGATCCGCACGGTGCATATCCAGCAGCACACTGCAAAGGCCAGCAGGCCGGACTTGCCTCCTGCCGCTCTCGGGGCATGATCCGCGCTCCCATCCATTCATGAAAGCGCTCGTCCTCACCGCCCCGTCTGAGTTCAACTACGACCTGAATTTCCCCGACCCTGCCCCGGCTGCCGGCGAGGTGCTGGTGAAGGTGCAGGCCTGCGGCATCTGCGGGAGTGACATCCACGGCATGGACGGCCGGAGCGGCCGCCGCCAGATGCCTATCGTGATGGGCCATGAGGCGGCCGGGGAGATCATCGGCGTGGGCGAAGGGGTGGAGGACTGGAAGGTGGGCGACCGCGTGACCTTTGACTCCACGGAATACTGCGGTGAGTGCCCCGAGTGCCAGGCGGGCTTTGTGAATCTCTGCCCGAACCGGCGCGTTCTGGGAGTCTCCCCCGGCGAGTACCGCCGCCATGGCTGCTTTGCCGAAAAGATCGCGCTGCCCACGCGCATTCTTTACCGCATCCCCGACGAGCTGCCGTATGAGAAGGCCGCTTTTGCGGAGCCGGTGGCGATCGCGCTGCATGCGGTGAATCTGGCGGACGGGGTGGAAGTGGGCGAGGCCTTCACCCAGTCCCATGACGACGATGAACATGACCATGAAGCTGAAGGCTGCGGCCATGGCTGCGACTGCGAGGCGGAGCCCAACGGCGGCACGGCCGTGGTGGTGGGCGCGGGCCTGATCGGGCTGCTGGTGATCCAGGCGCTGAAGGCGCGCGGGTGGGAAAAGGTGATCGCGGTGGACCTTGATGAGAAGCGGCTGGAGCTGGCCCGCAAGCTGGGAGCGGCGGAGGCCTTCAACGCCAAGCAGGAGGGCCTGGCGATGCACATCCGCAGCATCTGCGGGGGTGATGGCGCGGACGCGAGCTTTGAGGTCGTCGGCGCGGCCGCGCCCCTCGACCTTGCCATCCGCTCTGTGTGCAAAGGCGGGCAGGTCATCCTGATTGGCAACCTGCAGCCGAACACCCCCTTCCCCCTTCAGGAAGTCGTGACCCGCCAGATTACGATCAAGGGCTCCTGCTCCTGCGCCGGCGAGTACCCGGAGGCGATCCGCCGCATCCAGGACGGAAGCATCCAGGTGGAGCCGCTGCTGAGCGCGGTGGCCCCGCTGGAAGAGGGCGCGGGCTGGTTCAAGCGCCTGTATGACAATAAAGAAGGGTTGCTGAAAGTCGTGCTCCAGCCCGCATAAGCAGACGGGAAATGACGAATGAAGCCCGACATTCCAATGCCCCAACAGGGCACGGCTCCTCGTCATTGATTCATCAGGACCTGGTCATTCATTCGTCATTGTTTCCCCCATGATTCGTCTCTTTCTCTTTCTTTCCCTGCCGCTCTACATCCTCGACCAAGTCACCAAGAGCTGGATCGTGAACAACTTCGACCTGTATGGGCGGGAGGAGGCGGTGATTCCGGGTGTGTTCTGGCTGCACCATGCGGCGAACACGGGGGTGGCGTTTGGGATGTTCAACGGCACGGAGTATGCGAACTACGCCTTCACTGTGGTCTCACTGTCCGCGCTGGTTTTCATCTATGTGATGCACAAGAAGGGGCTGTTTCCCGGGAAGCTGAGCCGTCTGGCCGTGGCGCTGCTGGTGTCCGGGGTGTTTGGCAACCTGACGGACCGGCTTTTCCGCACCCATGAGGGGGGGCAGCTCTTCCAGGGCACCTTTCTTGACGGCTATGTGGTGGACTTTCTGAAGTTCGACTTTGGCTTCCCGCCTTTCCACCCGTGGCCCTCCTTCAATGTGGCGGATTCTTGCGTGGTGTGCGCGGCCATTTTGCTGGCCATCGCGTCCTTTGTGGAGGACCCGGGGAAGAAGACGGCGTGAGACAGGTAAAGGAAGCGAACATCTCCCCTCACTCCGTCGGCACCGGCGTCCAAAGATAGATGCCGTCGAACCAGGCCAGCCTGCCCGCTGGCTCCTGCTTGCGCTGTGTCTCCACCCATAGGAAACCGCCTTTGCGCTTCAAGATGACGCGCACATCCTTGGCGGCCTCGACCACATTGGGCTCGGTGAAGACGGCCTCGGCGGTGGCAGGCTCCGCGCCTTTGCCGGTCTTCAAGGCCTCCGCAGGGACAGCGCCCTGCAGGTCGGCGCCTTGCAGCTCGCTGAAGCGGGTGCAGTTCAGGCTCACCCGCAGCTGCCCGTCTTGCGCCATGCGAATGCTGACGCTCCCGCCAAAGCCGTCGTTGTAGTCTCCTGCCCAGGCCCCCTTGCTTTTCCCATCGGGCACCTGCTGCATGAAATAGTACCCCATGGCGGTGGCCTGGGCCAATTTCAGCCAGTAGTCCACATCTGTCTCCGCAGGGGGCTTTTCTTTTGTGGAAGATGGCAGGGACGGTGGTCTGGCCTGCGGACTGGGTGGCGTGGGCGGCTGATAGGCGATCTGCATCCAACGCGCCCGCAGGGCGGGCCAGCGCGCTTTCCAATCAGGGGCCATGGCCTTGTCCTCCGAAAGCCAGGCGGTGCGGGAGGCCTTGATCGTGGCCGCGAGCCGGTCCTCGGCGGCCTGAAACTCCTTGCGCGCCAGTTGCAGGCGTTTGTCGTCGCTGACACGGCGGTAAGCCCCCAAGATCCCTGGGTCCTGCGGCATTTTCTGGCCGGGCTTGTATGCAATCTCCAGTTTGCCCTCGCCTTTGGCGACGAAGTAGGTGCCCCGGTCCTGGCCGTCCTCCACCACGGCGGCAAAGACGAGCTGCCCCTCCTTGCGCATCCCCTGGCCGAGCCACACGCCGCTGCCACCGGGATCGCTGGCCCAGCGCACCCGCACCTCCACCTGGCTTCCGTTGAGCGGCTGAAGCGTCAGATGGCGAAAGCCAACTTCATCATGGTAATGCAACGTCTGCGCCGTGTCGGCGGCGGGCAGACGGGATGCGACCATCCCCCAACCAAGGGCGAACAGGGCGAGCAGAGGTGGAAGGCTTGAAAAGGTGTTCATTGGGGAGGCTGCATTCTCAAGGAACGGAATCTCATCGGCAAGAATTAGAAAGGATGGCAGCAGAGCCATGACCGAGAAGGTCTCAAATTCGTGAGTTGGGGAGCTTTGAAGCTCCTTTTTCGTCCATTCAACCCACGAAATGGTGCCGTCTGTTCAGGCTTGTAGAGAAATTGTCATTTTTGACAAAAAATCTAAATAACTGAAAATCAGTTATATATATCATTTTTGCGCCTAAATAATTATCAAATTTACAATTTTATGAGTTAATTCTGAAAACGGGCTTGCAGTGATTCTAACTTTTGCCATAATTACCATAGCAATTGAGAACATCACCAGCAGCCATGAAAACATTCATCCGCCTCGCTCTTACCGCCGCCCTCATCGGAATCGCTTCCGCCGCCAAGGCCCAGACCGGATACTACGCTTCAGGTTACTATGCCGCCCCCCAGGCGCAGGCCGCTTATCAGGCCAACCAGCAGGCCTGGGCTCAATACCACGCCCAACAGCAGGCGAATGCGCAGGCTTGGGCCGCCTACAACGCCCAGCAGCAGGCCAATGCCCGCGCCTGGGCCGCCTATAACGCCCAGCAGGCCGCCGCCCAGCGTGCCGCCGCAGCTCCCCGCCAGGCTCCTCCTGCCCCCCGTGCCGCAGGTGTTTCCAATTCACAGATCCGCTTCGACGGCCGCTTCGCTTCTGTCGGCCAGACTGCCCCCCAGGCCCTTCAATTCGCCGTTTACGCTGCCAACACGCTGCAGAACAAGCCCTATGTCTTCGGCGCCGGCCATCGCAACATTGAGGACAGCGCCTATGACTGCTCCAGCAGCACTTCTTTCATCCTCATGAAGGCAGGATTGCTGGACCGCTGCCTGTCCAGCAAGGAGTTCGCCAACTATGGCCAGGCTGGTGAAGGCCGCTTCATCACCATCTGGGTGAAGCCTGGCTCCCATGTCTTCATGACGATCTGCGGTCTTCGCATGGACACCTCCGGCCAGCACACTGGCGAAGGTCCCCGCTGGCGCACCAAGGGCCGCAGCTACGCTGGCTTCAGCCCTCGTCATCCTGTTGGCATGTAATTCTCATTTTTGTGACTCGATTCTCACACCCATAAACAAAGCTTTAGTCAAAACTGACACTCATCCGCAGAAACGACCGAAATTCTCAAAAACACGAATCATATGAAGACGATCTCCACCACCTCCGCCGCCGCTTCCTCCGCCAACAACGCTGAAGTCACCCTGGGCTGGAAGGCAATGCCCGCCTACGGCGAGGTGATGCCCACCCTGATCGGCACCGCCCACACCGACATCCTGAGCACTCTGAAGACTGAAAAGAAGAGCATCCTCTCCTCCTTCTGGAGCACGCTGAGCAACCTCAAGTAACCGGCCAGACGGGGGCGCCCCCTCCTGCCTTGCGGTTCACCCGTAGCGCAGGTAAAGCTGACCTCCCACCATGCAGGTTCTCCGTTCCATCGACGCCCTTTCCACCCTCCCCGGTCCGCTGGCACTTGCGGTAGGGGTTTTCGACGGCCTTCACCTTGGACATCAGGAAGTCATTCGTGCAGCCCAGGAGCACGCCACCCAGCACCACGGGACAGCCGTTGTCGCCACATTTGATCCGCATCCGGCCCAGGTGCTTCGCCCCGGTGCCGCGCCCCGTCTGCTGTGCGGAGCGCGACATCAGCAACGTGCCCTTTTCCAAATCGGGATCTCCCACCTACTGGCCTGCCCCTTCACCCCGGAGACGGCGCTGACCCCTGCGCGTGACTTCGTGCTGGGGCTTATTGGCGCATCCCGTCCACTGGGTTGTGTCTCTGTTGGTTACACCTGGAAATTTGGTCATCGCCGGGAAGGCGACATCCACCTGCTGATGGAGCTTGGGGAGCAGCATGGCTTTGCTGTGTATGGCGTGCCTGCGGTCAAGATTGGTGATGAAGTCGTGAGCAGCACGCTCATCCGGGAGGCGGTGGCGCAGGGAAACTTTGACCGGGCGGCGCGCTTTCTCGGCCGTGAGTATTCGGTTTTCGGCAGGGTGATCGAAGGACGCCGCCTCGGACGCCAGCTTGGCTTCCCCACCGCCAATGTGGATGTGGAAAACGAGCAACTGCCTCCGCTGGGCGTGTATGCGGTGGAGGCATGTGTGGGGGGAATCTGGCTGCCTGCGGTGGCAAACCTGGGCCGCCGGCCAAGTGTGGAGACGGAAGCCGAGCCTCTGCTGGAGGTTCACCTGCCGAACTGGAGTGGCGACCTCTACGGCCAGGACCTGGAGGTGCGCTTCACCCGCTTTCTGAGACCGGAGATGAAATTTGGCGGGCTTGAGGAGCTGAAGGCGCAGATTCAGCGGGATGTTGCGGCCGCGATGGCGTGAGGAACCCGGGCCATGGCGTGAACACTTTTTAGCCACGAAAACAAGATGCAGTTTCATCTTGTCCCCAAGGCGTCACTTCATGTAGTCTTGGCTTGACTCATTCTGCCTCATGAATCCGCCGCCACCTGGGAGCACACCACCACCGAATCCGCAACCTCCGCCGCATCCCGGAGCGACGCAGCCGCTGCCGCCTGGGTATCCGCCGCAGATGCCGGGTTATCCCCAGGGTTATCCGATGCCGCAGGGCTACCCGCCGCAGATGCCGGGCTATCCCCCAGGCTACCCGATGCCGCAGGGCTACCCGCCGCAGATGCCGGGCTATCCCCCGGGCTACCCACCTCAAATGCCGGGCTATCCCCCAGGGTACCCGGTGCCGCACGGCTACCCGCCACAAATGCCGGGCTACCCGCCGCAGATGCCGATGCCTGCGGTGATGCCGCCGCCCGCCCCTGGCA
>CAZPSQ010000297.1:0-7363 GCA_964588755.1 uncultured Prosthecobacter sp.
CCCGGCTGGTGGAGGACCACCAGCCCTACCCAGCGCCAGGTAGGGCGCTTGGTCCTCCAAGCGCCGCCGCGTGCCCAGTGCGATCAAGCACGCCCCACACCCCGCGCACGCCCACCGCTCACGACAACCCCGGCTGGTGGAGGACCACCAGCCCTACCCAGCGCCAGGTAGGGCGCTTGGTCCCCCAAGCGCCGCCGCGTGCCCAGTGCGATCAAGCACGCCCCACACCCCGCGCGCACCCACCGCTCACGACAACCCCGGCTGGTGGAGGACCACCAGCCCTACCCATCACCAGCCCTACCCAGCGCCAGCCCTGCCACGCCACGCGCTTCTTTGCCACCCAATGCCACCTGCTGCTTGACAAAACCAGGAATCGCCAGAGTAGCGTACATCTTCACGGGATGGACCCGGACGGGGCCAAAAAAGCCCCTCCCCCGGGCCGCGCGGGAAGATGCCAGCACAAGCCACAGCACTTCCCCAAAACATGACACCATCCGCACCGCCGCCATCGGCATCACCATCGTCGTCGTCCCCATCCATCGCTCCCACGTCCGCCGCCACGGTGGCTGAGCCTGCCGCCAGCACCAGCGCAAACACCCCCGCGCCCGACCTCCTCACCGCGCGGCAGCTGGCCGCCGCCCTGGGCATCAGCCGCCGCACCCTGACCACGTGGGACCAGCGCGGCATCATCCCCTCCCTCCGCGTGGGCCGCGTCCGCCGCTATGAGCCGGACCGCGTCCGCGCCGCCCTGCGCCATCACCAGCAGCCGCCGCCCGCCGCCGCAGCCGCCCCTTGATACCACAAACTACCAAACACACCCTTCGGGCCTCACTCATCATTCCTCATTCTGGTTTCCTCATTTTTCACCCCACCGCCATGACCTCCGCCGCCCCGCTCATCACCACCTTCCTTGCCGGCGCCCCGCGCCCCGCCCACGACCTCCCCATGCTGAAAGACCGCCTGCGCATCCCCCAGGCGTGGCAGGCGCTGGGGCTGCCGGGGCAGGCCGCCGCGCACTGCCGCTCCCCCTTCCGCCCGGACCGCTCCCCCTCCTTTTCCATCTACGACGACGGCCGCCGCTGGAAGGACTTCGGCACCGGCGCGCATGGGGACGTCATCGACTTCATCGCCACCGCCCGGCAGGTGGACATCCGCACGGCCACCCGCCTCTTCCTGGAGCTGGCAGGCGTGCCACAAACACAAACACAAACACAAACGCAAACACTGCCACGGTCACAAAAGCGGGAGCAGCCCCGCATCCACCCCCCGCGCGACACCGGCACCGAGGCCCAGCGGCAGCGCGTGGCAGAGACGCGGCACCTTTCCCCGGAGGCCGTCTCCCTGGCCCTCTCCCTGCACACGCTGACCTTCGGCACCGTGCGCGGCCTCCCCTGCTGGATTTTGACGGATGCGGCGGGCCGCGTGGCCGAAGCGCGGCGCGTGGATGGCCTGCCCTTCCCGGCGGAGGGGGCGGCGCTGCCCCGGCGGAAGGCCCACACCCTGCCCGGCTCCCGCAAAAGCTGGCCCGTGGGCGCGGCCGTGCTAAGGCGCATCCCCAACTTCCGCACCCTGCTGCTGGTGGAGGGCGGGCCGGACTACCTGGCCGCGCTGCACTTCGCCGCCGCGCTGGGGCGGTGGGATGTCCTGCCCCTCGCCCTGCTGGGCCGGGGCGGCCACAAGATCGACCCGCAGGCCATCGCCCTCATGCGCGGCCGCCGCGTGCGCATCTACCCCCATGCGGACGCCGACGGCGGCGGCCTGGCCAGCGCCCGCGCCTGGGCCACCCAGCTGACCACCCAGGGCGGCTGCACCGTGGACACCTACCAGTTCGACGACGCCCTCCGCCGCGTGGACGGCCGCCCCGTGAAAGACCTCAACGACTGCACCCACGGCCTGACCCCGGAAAGCACCGCCCTCTTAAACCGCACCCTCTTCCCCGACCCCGCCGACAACGACAGCACCCCATACCATTAACTGCCACACTAAGCCAAACAGCGAACAGCGAACAAAAAAACACAAACCACCATGCCCATCATCACACCCTTCATCCCCACGGCGGAGGAGATCGCCGCCTGCCAGCGCCGCAGCGGCCACCAGCCCACCATCACCGCCAGTGCCACCACGGCATCAGCCCCGGCGCTGCCGCCCCTGCCACCGCCCCTGGCCCCCAGCGTCATCAAGGCGGCGGACCTCGGCAGCCTCATCATCCCCCGCCGCCGCCAGCTCATGGACCGCTGGTTGTGCGAGGGGGACCTCGGCTACATCTTCGCCCCGCGCGGCGTCGGCAAGACCTGGCTGGCCATGGCCCTGCCCATCGCCATCTCCCTGCGCCGCCCCCTGGGCCTCTGGCAGGCGGCGGAAAACGACCCCGGGGAATCCCACCCTGCCTCTGCCCCAGCCGCCACCGCCACCGCCACCGCCGCCACGCCAGCACACCCCCTGCCCATCCTTTACGTGGATGGCGAGATGCCGCTGGAGCTCACCCAGTTCCGCGCCCGCGCCCTGGGCCTGGACCCCAGCGCGGTGGACATGCTGCACCATGAGCAGCTCTTCAAAGACACCGGCACCAGCCTCAACATCGGGCGGGAGGCCGACCGCGACCGCCTCACCAACCTGCTGGTGGAAGGCGGCTACCATCTTCTGGTATTGGACAACCTCAGCTCCCTGGCCAGCGGCGTGGACGAGAACAAGGGCACCGACTACGAGCCCGTGGGCCACTGGCTGCTGGAGCTGCGGCGGCGGCGCATCACCGTCATCGTCGTCCACCACGCCGGGCGCAACGGCCTGATGCGCGGCCACAGCAAGCGGGAGGACGCCTGCTCCTGGATCCTGGACCTGCGCGACGCGAAGAAGGAGGACGAGCCCGGCGCGAAGTTTGTGACCCACTTCGCCAAGCCCAGCCGCAACACCGGCACCCCCATGCCCGACCTGCAATGGCACTTCACCACCGACCCCACCGGCAACGCCCACATCCACTGCGAGACCGCCGCCATCAGCGACTACGAGCAGTTCATCCAGCACGTGTGTGATGGGACGGACAATCAGACCGATATTGCGGAAATGATGGGCAAGCATCGCGGCTGCGTCAGCCGCTGGGCCTCCCGTGCTCTTGAGGAGGGGCGCATCAGCGGCTCCACACGCAAACTCCGTCCACCCGCCAAGGACTGCTCCCAAGCACCAGCCAAGATTCGTGTCCATGCCAGCGATGATGATGATGATGATGACGAGGAGAACGACTCATGACGGAAACCATGCCCGCTTCCCGGTGCCGGAAAATGTTGCCTGTTGCACCTGCTAAGGAGTGCAACACTGCAACATTTCGAGGCCGGAACTGGGACAGGAGAGTGACTCAAGGCAAGGCCGCCACAGCCCTCCTGAAGTCATCGGAAAAGCGCGCCGCCTCCGTCATGTGCCCGCAGAGGCGGGGCCATGCGCCGGTGATGTCCGACTGCTTCGCCAGATAGTCCGCCTTGCTCTTTCGAATACGGACTGCCGAGGGCTGCTGAGCCAGCCGCCCAGCAGGCTCTGGATGACACTCCCAGCCTCTCCGCCGCATCTCGGCATCTTGAGGAAACAAGGCCGCCATCACCCATGCCTCAATGCTCTTGGAGGGCGTGCAGAGAACCGTTCGGGGAGGTGATTGCGTCTCCCCCACCCAGCGTAGCAGCAACTGACGCAGCCTGTCTGTGGAGGCCGCTGGTGGCGGGCAGGGTTGCTCACAAGGCAGGTCGTTAACCGGATCATCAATGGAGCAATCGGCATAACTCTTGCCAGCCACATCAGCATCCAAGTGCATGATCAGAATGTCATAGGCCAAAAAGAGCGGATCATCGCTCAGACGACCGCTTCTGCCGACAACGTCCTGGCACCAGCGATAGACGCCACACCAGCCACCACTTTTCACACCAGTGAACGGACCCGCAGGTTCAAGCGCCAGAGAATCTTCAGGCTGCAGCAATCGAAGAATGAAGGAACGATCCCCCACCAACGCCGCGATGGCGGCACTCACCACCGCCTTGTCCGTCTCGCCTTCGGCCACCAGGGCGATGCGCAGCGACTCAGACATCCGGCACGCCTCCAATGAGCTTGTTGATCCACATGCGAGAGAGAGTCCAGCCCTTCTCAGCCATCTCCCGATGCTTGTCGGTGACAACAAAACGCTTCACCACCGTGTGCCCTTTGTTGTCTCGGTCCACTGTGAAGAGCCTCACGCGGTTGTCGCCCAGCGGCAGTCCATCAAGCACCAGCGGATTATGGGTGGTGAGGAAAACTTGGCGCTTGGGCTCGGCGGAGAGAATGCGCTCCGTCAGCGTGGACATGAGGCGCTTGGCTAGGAGGGGGTTGAGGCCTTGGTCCACGTTTTCAATGGCAAGCAGCCTTGGCGCATGTGGATGCAGACAAAGTACGCCAAGAAAAGCCGCATACAACATCCCCTCATTCACATCACCAGCCGCAAGAAGATCCCAACGTCCTTCAACTTTATGAAAATAGCGATCCACAAATGTCAGCTCTGGGCCAGAAATTTTAAGCGCCCCTTGCTGGCCGATGTCATCTTCTGCGTCAAAAGACAATAAAAGAGCCTCAAACCAGTCAACACAGGAAAAGAACTCTTGGTTCAATGCCTCATATCCTGCTTGAGTGCGCCACACTTCATGCAGGGCCTCAGCCAAACGCCCTCCGCTAAGCCCCACTGGTTCACGTTCTTGGGGATCTTTCGCCCATCCATGGAGAATGTGGGTGTCGGCAGAATAAATACTGTAAGCAGCCAATACCTTGAGAAAGTCCGACGCGAGTCCCTCAGACGGCTTTTTAGTATGTGACAAGGCTGCTAAACCCGTCTCAGGGTCAGCATATTGGCCGTCATTTTCAGGCCTGTTTAGGAGGCTGTACTGCGCATTCTTCCATCTTTCGACTGTGAATTTCCATGGCAAGAGACGGTTAGGTGGTGGCGCATTAAGCCCCACCTCATACGTGACGTCATTACCAATAGCCTTCAGATGGGTTTCCACCTTATCGTTGCCATCAAACATCGGACGATAGTAACGACTTGATCGACATCCACGCTCATTGAGATAAGATTGGTTCACCTTCCCCGAGGCCGCAGCCGAAAGCACGGCGAGGGCTTCGAGGAGGTTGCTTTTGCCGCTGCCATTGGCCCCGATGAAGACATTCACCTGGCCCAGCTCCAGGGTCACGCTCTGGATGGATTTGAAGGATTCGACGGTCAGGGTCTCAATCATGATGCGCTGGCATGGTAGAGGGGGGCGGCTGCATCTGCCACGTTAATTTTGGCCGGGCCGCAGCCTTGCGGAGGCTGTTTGGCTACCCATGCAAGCCCCACCTCCCCTCTCTCAAAATGTTGCAATGTTGCACTCCTTAGGTGGTGCAACATGCAACATTTTGCCATCCCCCAGCTACCCCGCAGCGGTGGCGGCGGCGGTGTTGGCGAGGGTGGCGGGGTGGGGGCTGGTGCCGCCGCGCACGGTGGCGATGCTGGCCACGCCGAAGCCGAAGCCGCTCATCTCATTCTGCCACAGCAGGCGGCCGGTGGGGGCGTCCAGCGCATACATGTAGCCGTGGACGCTGACGATGAGGCGGTCGCCATCCAGCAAGAGGGTGGTGTAGGTGCTGCCGGTGGGGGCGGTCCACTGCCAGACGATCTGCCCGGTGTCCCGATGCAGGGCGGCGACGCGCTTGTTGAACCCGGTGAAGATGAGGTCGGAAAGCGGGATGCTCATGGCACGGGCACGGTAGCCGGGGGCGGCAGGTTACCAGTGGAATGAGGCGCGGGGTTTGGAATGGGGTTCATGGTTCATGGTTCATGGTTCATGGTTCGTGGTTCGCGGTTGGCTTTGAGGGGTGGGGGCGGTTGTGGGCTTGAAAAGGGGCATGGGAGGCGGCATCTTGGGCCACCATGAGCGTTTTCGAATCCACTGCTGTGCTGGATGATCCACGGCACCTGACTCTGGGCAGGCCTGTGCCTGACGCGGCCGCGCGCGAGTGCCGCGTGATTGTGATGTTTGACATGATTTCGGACACGGATGCCGGTGCGAGGCCGGAACGTGGATCGTGGCCGCAAGGATTTCTGGAAGAGATTCGCGTTGAAGATGCTGCGTTTGAGCGGCCTGTGCAGGGAACGGTGCCCGCCATCGCACCGCTGGATGCATGATGATGAAAGTGCTGCTCGACACAAACATCTGCATCGCCCTGATGAAGGGGCGTGAGAAGGCTGTGCGGCGGCTGCAGACCCTCCAGCCCTCCGATTGTGTGATATCCACGGTGACGTCCTATGAGCTGCTGACGGGTGTACTGAAGTGCCAAAACCCAACGCGTGAACGCGAGAAGGTGCTGCGGCTGATGAGCCTGGTGCATGCGCTGCCCTTTGATGATGCCGCCGCTGACAAGGCTGCGGAGGTGCGGGCACACTTGGAGTCCATCGGCAAGGTCTGCGGCCCCTATGACATGCTGCTGGCAGGGCACGCCCTTTCACGGCAGTTGCGTGTGGCGACGAACAATGTGGGGGAATTTACCCGGATTCCAGGTTTGGTGGTCGAGGACTGGCTGGCGTGAGGGCGCAGGAGAAGCCGCGACTTAAACGCCGCACTAGGCCAGGCCGATGTGGGCGCGCGCTGACCGAGGACGAGGGCGATTCCCCGAACCTCTAAGGAAAGACTGATGAATGGAGGTTGCTGGAATCAGGCGAACAATGACGAAACCAGAATGAGGAATGACGAAGGAAGCCTGAAATCCGAATGCCCAAGGGCCAACGGGTTGTCATTCCATCATTGGACCTTGGTCATTGATTCGGAATTCGTCATTGATTCGCTGTGCTCACCCATGCGGGCAGCCTGTGGCTGTCTGTCTCGCTGCACTCGGCTCTGGTTTCGTCATTCCGGATGAACTGGATTCAATCAGCGCCTCCCTAAGTGCCGGGGCGGTTGGGGATGGGGAGGGACTTTGCGGGGCATTTGGGCCGCTCGTCCGGACCGGCACTTGGCAAGGTGCCTCTCCTTGAGTTTCCTGGTCGTTCGTTGCTGCTGGGTGTGATGGTGATCGTCGGCTTTCGCAGACGCGACATCGCGTGGGTGGACCCTGCGCCCAAGGAGTGGCACTTGCCTAAGTGCCCGGGGGGGGATCGGGGGGCGGTTGGGGATGGGGAGGGACTTGGCGGGGGCATTTGGGCCGCTCGTCCGGACCGGCACTTGGCAAGGTGCCTCTCCTTGAGTTCTCTGGTCGTTCGTTGCCGCCGGGTATGACGGTGATCGTTGGCTTTCGCAGACGCGACATCGCGGGCGGGGGCGATTCCCCGAACCTTGAACCGAGAACCTTGAACCGAGAACCTTGAACCGAGAACCTTGAACCG
>CAZPSQ010000298.1:0-7353 GCA_964588755.1 uncultured Prosthecobacter sp.
ACCTGGAACTTCTCCTTCGTACAGCACTTTTCAAAGTTAATTACAGGCTCTAAGAAATGCCGAACTTCCTTTGACTAACTCTTCAAGCTTATCGAGGGCCAAATCGAAATATGCATTAATGCCAGTCGGATTGGTGGTCAGTTCCTTGATTTGACTCTTTAAAACATCTGTCGTCTGCTTGAATGAATCTGTGCGCCTCCAAAGATGGGAGGCCATTCGAGCTATGTGAAAAATGCCGTTATTAATCAGTTTTCGGCGCAACTCGGTGACGTTTTCCGCTTTGCGCGCGGATTTAACCCATTTTGCTACTGCCTCAAAAAGTAAAAGACATATGACATGGGGCTCGACGCCCCCGCCGCTAAAAATATCACTGTAATGATCTTCCCAAACTTTATACTTTCTTCTTCGTCCGTCACCAGGCTTTTTGAGCGCTATTGCTAAATAGGCCTGACCGACGTCTTCATTTGATACTATGCGAAATCCTTGGGGTGCTTTTGCCGAGGCATATTGATTGATCTTATGCTCATAATTTAGATTGTAACGTGCAAAACCAAGTCTCATGTCCTGCTGAACGGTGTCATTGGCTTTCAAGTCACGAGAGCTTATGCGATTTTGATTGTTGGTGGTAAGCACGATTCTTGACGCGATGGACTGATCGGTTGTCTGAAAAATTTTCAACAAAACACGGGTGTCTTGATGCAAAAAACCTTCTCGCTCGGCGTGCGCCAGTGCATTGGCTGTTTGGCAGCCATTCACAATCTGCAAATTTTTGATTTTTACAGCAGGATGATCTGGGTCTGTTACCGAATCGCAGTTGTCACAAACGATGGTGATGCCATTATTCAGAAACCAAAACAAATGGCTCGCCGATGGATCTGTGGCGGTTTTGAGGATATCCGCATTGACCGCTTTCCCTTTGCCTAAAAATCTACGAATATTCGAGTCGAAAAGGGCGCCACTTACATCTTTGTTTACCAAAGATGCAATGTCACGTGCAGATGCAGTGCAAATTATGCCCTTCAACCCTTGGCTGTCGTACCGAATAAGCGAGGGAGAGTTGGCATCGTATCGAATCTTTATCTCTGTGTCGATGGATCTGTTTCGGCGTTCTATGCGGCTAAGCATATCAACCAACTCATCTGCTCCAACTGCTTCGAATGAAAAATTGGCAAATGTGCTATTGCTGTATTCAGATGAGATTCTGTTTATTTCTTGCTTGCACTCATCGGATAGAAGACTGGAAAGTCCGTTCGTAACAAAAAACAGCGAACGGAAACGTTTGACCATCCTATGCTGTGCATTTGAGACCTGACATCAGTGATTTTGTCTCGAAAAGTCTGATTCGTGAGCGTTGCCAACTCGGCTTTCGGTCGCTTGAGAAGCCAGTTTATGCCGTTGCTCATCAATATGATGGCATTAGAGGAGAAATTTGTGGTTAGCTTTACAGAAATGACATACAATTCTGCTTCGTCCTCATCTTCTTCCAATGAGATGAGATCAATTTGTTTGTCCTGCCCTCCGTCAACCCAATCAGCCGGGGCAAGTGAGTGAACGCTCTGACCTGTAATCACCGAATGAACAAAACGTTCAAAAGCTTGATCATTTGGGATTTCCAGCGTTTCAGCAAGTAATTCGACACGATCTTGAATGAGTTGCTGTCGGAGCGTCATGGTTTTCGTAGCTTGGATTATCTTGGTCGGAGGCAATTTTTGAAGTTTGAGCTTTTACAAAAAGCGCTTTTTGACAAGGATTTGTTAAGAAAATGTTGATGGCGTAGGGGGAGGCCTTGGCCTGGTGGATTCTGGATTGGCGCGGGGCACATTTAAAAATTCCTGGGCGCATCACTCACGACTTGCATCGTCTTTTCCCGTTTTTCGGTCGGGTCGCGCAACCTTTCCGCGCCCGGCGGGTTGATGCCGGAAATCCGCTTCAAGCTCCGCACCACGATGAAGACGAAGACGCTGCTCCTTGCTTCCACCTTGTCTCTGCCCGTTTTTTCCCACGCAGCAAAGGGAGACTCCGCCCATGCGGGCCTGACGGCGGACCAGCTCCATTTTTTTGAAAAGAACATCCGCCCGGTGCTGGTGCAGCACTGCCACAAGTGCCACTCGGAGGAGTCGGACAAGGTGCGGGGCGGGCTGACGGTGGACACGAGGCACGGGCTGGCGCTGGGCGGGGAGTCGGGACATGCGGGTGTGACGCCGGGGAACCTGGCGGAGAGCAGCATCTATGAGGCGATGACGTATCAAAACCCGGACATGCAGATGCCGCCGAAGCAGAAGCTGCCGGAGGAGGTGATCGCGAATTTCAAGAAGTGGATCGAGATGGGCGCGCCGGACCCGCGCGAGCAAATGACGGCCAATGCGAGCGGTGGCAGGCGCGTGATCGACATGGAGGCAGGCCGCCAGCATTGGTCCTTCCAGAAGCCGGTGCGGCAGACGCCGCCGGAGGTGAAGACTGTTGGCTGGGCGAGGACGGAGATCGACCACTTTGTGCTGGCGAAGATGGAGGAGAGCAAGCTGCGCCCGGTGCGGGATGCCGACCGGCCCACGCTGATCCGCCGCATCGCCTTTGACCTGACGGGGCTGCCGCCGACGCCGGATGAGGTGAGGGCCTTTGTGGCGGACAGATCGCCCGATGCGGTGAGGCGTGTCATTGACATGTACCTGGACTCTGAGCGCTATGGCGAGCGGTGGGCGCGGCACTGGCTGGATGTGGCGCGCTATGGCGAGAGCAGCGGCAAGGAGGTGAACGTGCTGTATCCCCATGCGTGGCGCTACCGCGACTATGTGGTGGAGTCGTTCAAGAAGGACAGGCCTTACGACCAGTTTCTGAAGGAGCAGATCGCGGGCGACCTGATGAAGTTTGAGGACAAGCGGGACCAGGCGGAAAAGATCGTGGCCACCGGCTTCCTGGCGATCGGGCCGAAGGGGCACAACAACCGCGACCGCCGCCAGTTTGCCATGGACCTTGTCGATGAGCAGGTCGACGCGCTGTCGCAGTCGATGCTGGGCCTGACGCTGGCGTGCGCGCGCTGCCACGACCACAAGTTTGATCCCGTGACGCAGCGGGACTACTACGCGCTGGCGGGCATCTTCCTCAGCAGCGAGACTTTGTTTGGCACCTACCAGCAACTGCAAAACGCGAACACGACCGCGTTGATCGAGCTGGACCGCAACGCGGGGCAGATCAGCGCGCTGGCAAAGATAGCGCCGTCTGAAGTCGCGCAGCTCAAGTCACGGCATGAGGATGCCGAGAAGACCGCGACGGAGATGCAGCGCACGGTCTTCAGCATGTCGCGTGAGGAGCGGGAGAAGGCCGGCGCGGCCAGCTTTCTGCGCATTCGCGGGGCGCGGGACCGCATGGAGGCGGTGAAGGCGGACCTGGACATGTTCCATGAGGATGGCACGCCGCGCACGCTGGCCATGGGCATGCTGGACCGCGCGCGCCCGGTGAACAGCCCCATCCTGGTGCGCGGGGACATCAAGCAGCCGGGCGACATGGTGCCGCGCGGCCTGGTGGAGGTGCTGTGCGCCAAGGGGGAGCCGCTGAACATCGGCCAGGGCAGCGGCCGCCTGGATCTGGCGTTCTGGATTGCCTCCAGGGACAACCCGCTGACCGCGCGCGTGATGGCGAACCGCGTGTGGCTGAAGCTGATGGGGCAGGGACTGGTGGCCACGCCGGACAACTTTGGCGCGATGGGCCAGAAGCCCACGCACCCCGGGCTGCTGGACCACCTGGCGGTGAGCTTCATGGACAACGGCTGGTCGGTGAAAAGGCTGATCCGGGAGATCATGCTCAGCCGCGCGTATCAAATGAGCTCCACGCATGATGCGGCGAATTACGCGGTGGACCCGGACAACAAGCTGCGCTGGCGCATGAGCCAGCGCCGGCTGGATGCCGAGGCGATCCGCGACGCGATGCTGGCCGTCTCCGGCGCGCTGAACTTTTACCCCGTCGATGGCTCTGCGGTGGCGCGCGCGGGGGAGGGGAGGGAAGGCATCCTCAATCTGCTGCGGGAGGTGAACTCCAAGCCGCAGACCTACCGCAGCATCTACCTGCCGCTCATCCGCGACCAGATGCCGGAGTTCCTCAGTGTGTTCGACTTTCCAGACGCGAGCCTCGTCAATGGCGACCGCGACACGACGAATGTGCCTTCGCAAGGACTGTTCCTGCTGAACAACGCGCAGGTGCAGGCCACGGCGGACGCGTTTGCCGCGCGCCTCGCCCAGCACAAAGGGTCGCCGCAGGAGAATCTGAGCTATGCCTACCAGCTTGCGTTTGGCCGCGAGCCCACGGTGCAGGAGCAGCAGGCGATCGCGGGTTTCTGGACGCGCTTTCTCCAGGAGGCGGCGCGGAACAAGGGCATGCCCAAGGACAAGCTGTCCGCCCTGGCGCTTTCCACCTTCTGCCAGGGCTTGTTTGCCAGCGCGGAGTTTCGGTATTTGAACTGACGGCGACGCCGCCCATCCACGTTCTTGACGTGCCGGGGCGGGCGTGGTGTGGTTCAACTTCCCATGAAGCATTTTATCCTCGGCGCTGTGCTGGCGTGTGCCCCCGTGCTGCCAGCCGCCCCAGCCACCGAAAAGCCTGCGGCCCAGGCCACCGTCATCACCAGTCTGGCAGAGCTTGCCACGGCGGCGGCGCAGAGCGGGCAGAAGATCACGATGAAGCCCGGGCTGTACCGTCTGGCGGACTTCATTCCGCTGAGCAGCATCGAGGGACGGAACAAGCGCAAGGAATGGCAGTTCATCGACTTCAGCGGCAGCCACAACCAGTTCGACCTCACAGGGGTGACGATCGAGCTGGACACTGCGCTGCGGCAGGCACTGCGGGCACCGATTCACACGGATGAGTTTTTGATCAGCGGCGGCCATGTGGAGCTGAAGGGGCTGACCATCACCAGCGTGGGGGTTGGCACGGCCTACGGCGGATCGGTGCTGGGCATCGTGGGCAGCGGCACCGTGCTGCGGGACTGCACGATCCATGTGCAGGGGTCCTCCCCTTACGGATATGGGGATCTGTTCGGCAAAGGCGGGCGCAAGCACAGCGGTGTGCACATCACCGGCAGCAACACGCGCATCCTCGGCTGCAAGGTCTTCATGCGCTCCTTCGGCCACGCCTTTTACATGCAGGAGGACTGCAACGACCTGTACTTTGAAAACTGCCATGCCGAGGGGGTGATGCGCTCCACGACAGAGATGCTGAAGGAGACGAACAGCTTTGCCGCGCAGAAGAAGTTTCAGACGGAGGTGAGGACCCATGCGGGCGACTTCCTGATCCTGCCCGGCTACATGAAGGCGCTGTGCGAGGACGGCTTCCGCACCTACGGGCAGCACAAGAACCTGACGCTGAAAAACTGCCGGGCCAGGAACATGCGGGGCGGCTTTGAACTGCGGACGAAGACGACGCCGCGCCTGGAGGGCTGCACCGCCACGGGCTGCGAGCGCGCGTTCTGGGTGTCCAATGGCGCGGTCATGACGCGCTGCAAGGGGGATGCGCGCCATGGGCCGCTGCTGTTTGTGGAGGGGGACGACGCCAGCGTGATGGTGGAGCTGCTGCCTGCCATGCCGAGCGATGCCACGGTGCATGAGCTGGCGGCGATCTATGGCAGCCGGAACAAGGTGCTGATCAAAGGCAGCGGCGGCAGGCAGGCCCGGGAGCTGCCCATCCTGCTGGGCTACACCCCGCCGGCCATGGGCACGGCGCTGTCGCCCGTGGGGCAGCGGGACGCGCGCGGGGTGAGCCTGCGCAATGAGACAAGGCAGCCGGTGGTCATCGGCGAGAAGGCGGCCCAATGCGAGGTCATCACCTCCGGGCCGGTGAGGGAGAACCTGGGGAAGGACATCCAGGTCATCCACCTGAGATGACCCTCTTTGCGAGGGCCGAGCCTAGTTCACGCCCTGGAGGTAGCGCCAGCCCAGGCATTCGAAGTGGACTTCCTCCGGCATGTCCGCGCGGGGGACGACATGGATGGTGAAGAAGAGGTTCAGGGACGGGAGCAGCAGGGAGGCGAGCAGCCTGCGGTCGATGGGCTCCAGGGAGGAGGCTGGAAGGAAGGCTCCAAAGCGGGGCTCATCCCAGGTGTTGACGTCAAGCTGGGCAATGCCAAAGGCATTCTTCCGCCCGGGGATCATGAGGGTGGAGAGCGCCCCGGTGGCACACAGCTCCTTGAGCAAGTGCGGTGGAAACGGCGTGGATTGCATCACGGGACGGGGCTGGTCTGACAGGGATGATAGCACTTTCAGGGCGGGGCCTCGACCCGGGGCGCATCGCCAATTTTGGTGAGGGCGGGCTGTTTTGCGGCCCTCCTTTCCGCAACCAAGGGCGGCGGCCCGGGTTAAAGCAGGAATGAACGCCCGCATTCCCACCCGCCGCGAGTTTTTGAAAAGCACGAGCAGCGGCTTTGGCTACGTGGCCTTTGCGGCGCTGGCGCACCAGCAGGCGCTGCGTGCGGCCGGGGGCGCGGCCGCCGGTCCGCTGGCGGCGAGGCAGCCGCACTTCCCCGCGCGGGCGAAGCATGTGATCTTCCTCTGCATGCAGGGCGCGCCCTCGCATGTGGACACGTTTGACCACAAGCCGAAGCTCATCGCCGACGCGGGCCGGGACGCGCCCGCCGCCGCCGGGCGCTACGGCACGGCGAAGCTGATGCCGCCGCAGTGGAAGTTTGGCCGGCATGGCAAAAGCGGGCTGTGGATCTCCGACCTGTGGCCGAACGTGGCAAAACATGCGGACGACCTGTGCATCATCAATTCGATGGCCACGGACCTGCCCGCGCACCCGCAGGCCTTCACACAGCTGCACACGGGGACGACGCAGTTTGTGCGGCCCTCCCTGGGCGCGTGGGCGCTGTATGGCCTGGGAACCGAGAACCAAAACCTGCCCGGTTTTGTCACGATCAACCCGCCGGGCAATGCCACGCGGACTTATGGCAGCGCGTTTCTGCCGGCGATCTACCAGGGCACGAAGGTGGGCGGCCCGGGCATCCCGGGGCTGGGCGGCAACCTGGGGCGGCGCTTTGGCGGCGGCATGGACCAGGCCACGGTGGCGAACATCAAGAACAGCCGCCTCACCACGGAGGCGCAGCGCACGCAACTGGACCTGGTGCAGGCGCTGAACAAGTCACGCATGCAGCTGGACGGCGGCGTCAGCGCGGAGGTGGAGGGTGTCATTGAGTCCTATGAGCTGGCTTTCCGCATGCAGGCGGAGGTGCCGAAGGTGATGGACCTCAGCCAGGAGACGGCGGCCACCCGGGCGCTGTATGGCATTGGCGACGGCGAGACGGACACCTTTGGCAGGCAGTGCCTGATGGCGCGGAAGTTTGTGGAGGCGGGCGTGCGCTTCATCGAGATC
>CAZPSQ010000299.1:0-7286 GCA_964588755.1 uncultured Prosthecobacter sp.
GGCCGAGGTTGCTCAGCGCATTGATCTGCCACTCCATGCCTTCCTTCTGGTCCACAAACCACCAGCCGGAGCCGAACTGCACCTTCCCAGGCGTGGTGCCATCGGCGAAGTTTCCGGCCATGGTGCCGAAGACGTAGTTGTGCGCCGGATTGACGTTGTAGAGCACGGTCTTGGGCAGCGAGTTTTCAGTGTCGAGGCGGTCGAGGAAGCGGGAGAGGGTCTCGGCCTGGAGGTAGTCGCCAATGCTGTCGCAGCCGACGTCGGCACCGATCTCGCGGGCGAGGCGGCTGTTATTGTTGCGCACGGGGCCGAGGTGGAGCTGCATGGTCCAGCCACGGGCGGCATTGAGGCGGCCGACGTGCAGCATGATGTTGCTGGCGAACTGGTCCTGCTCCTGCGTGCTGGCGGCGGTGCCGGAGCGGGCTTTTTGGAAGATGGCCTCGGCAGCGGCGTCGCTGATGAAGTTGGCGTGGCAGTAGTTCAAGCCGTGGTCGCTGAGGCGGCCGCCGATGCTGTGGAAGAAGTCGTGGCGCTGCTTCAGGGCGTCGAGGAGGGAGGCGTAGCTTTTCACCTCGATGCCGCTGGCGGCGCTGAGCTTGTCGCACCAGGCATTCCAGGCCTCCGGCTGATGCACGGCCAGGGCCTTGTCCGGGCGGAAGGTGGGGTAAACACCCACTTCAAAACCATCCGCCGCGCACTGGCGGTGCCAGGCGAGGTCGTCGATGGGATCATCCGTGGTGCAGAGGGCCTTTACCTTCTGCGTGCGGAGGATGCCACGGGCGCTCATTTCAGGCCGGGCCAGGGCGGCCTCCGTCTGCTCCCAGATTTCCGGGGCGGTCTTTTCATTGAGGAGGGTGTCGATGCCGAAGTAGCGCTTCAGCTCCAGATGCGTCCAGTGGTAGAGGGGATTGCGCAGGGTGTGGGGCACAGTCTTGGCCCAGGCCAGGAACTTGTCGCGCGGAGCGGCCTTGCCGGTGATGAGCTCCTCCGGCACGCCGTTGCAGCGCAGGGCACGCCACTTGTAGTGGTCCCCCTCCAGCCAGATTTCGAAGAGGTTTTTGAACTGCCGGTTCTGCGCGATGTCTTTGGGTGGCAGATGATTGTGATAATCCAGGATCGGCTCGTCCTTGGCAAAGGTGTGGTACAAGCGGCTGGCGGTCTTGGTGGAGAGCAGGAAGTCGTCGTGAATAAAAGACATGCCCAGCTTTTTAGAGTTTCGTGTTCAAAGTTCAATGGCTAAAGTGCGCCCTTCTTTTTCAATGCCCGCCTTTCCCCGCTCCTGGTTCGCGCTGCTGCCCGCCCTGCTGGTGTGCTCCTGCGCGACGGTAAAGTTTTACAGTCAGGCCATCGGCGGGCAGACGGAGATCTGGCGCAAGTCCCGGCCGAATGAGAAGGTGCTGGCAGACCCCAAGACCGGCGACAAGGTGAAGGAGCGGCTGCGCTTCATCGAGGAGCTGCGCGCCTTCGCCGCCAGCGACCTGGGGCTGCCGACGAAGAGCTTCGGCAGCTACTGCGACCTGGAACGCCCGTATGTGGTGTGGGTGGTGTTTGCGGCGCCGGAGTTCTCCGTGGAGGCTAAACGCTGGTGGTACCCCTTTGTCGGCGGCCTGAAGTACCGGGGCTTTTTCGAGGAAAAGCTGGCCCGGGAGGAAGGCGAGCGGCTGCGCAAGCAGGGGCTGGATGTGTTCGTGGGCGGTGTGGAGGCCTACTCCACGCTGGGCTATTTCAAGGACCCTGTGCTAAACACCTTCATTGACCGGGGGGACGACGATCTGGCGGAACTGGTGTTTCATGAGCTCACCCACGCCAAAGTCTTCATTCCAGGCGACACGGACTTCAACGAGGCCTTTGCCACGGCCAATGCCCAGGACGGGGTGCGCCGCTGGTTCCGGTCCAAAAACAATCTGGCCGGACTGCGCGCCTACGAGGCGGACCTGGGCCGCAGCCGCAGCACCATCCGCCTGCTGCTGGACACGCGCCAGAGGCTGAAAGAGCTGTATGCCAGGGAACACCCAAGCGTGGAGGCAGAGCGCGCGGCGAAGCAGCGGGTGTTTGACGACATGCTGCGCAAGGCGGGGGCAAACCGCCCGCAGACGACGGTGGAAAGCGCCACGGGGAAGCCGGTGTGGAACAACGCGCGGCTCAACACGATCTCGTCCTACTACACGCTGGTGCCTGGCTTTGAGCGGCTGATGAAGAAGCATAAGGGAGACCTGAACGCCTTCCACCAGGAGGTGGAGTCGATGCGGAAGATGACGAAGGAGGAGCGGCGGACGGCGCTGGGGCGGCCGGATGAGAAAAACTAAAGGCCTATGGATCCCCTGGGATGCAGGCGAGCACGCTGGGGTCATCTTGCGGAGCAAGGATGACTACCATGCTCGCGCAATGCGGCACAGCATTTGAAGCGGAGCCTACAAATGTCCTCTTGGCAGGCGCGGAGGTCTGCTCTCCGTCAGAAGGCTTGCGCAGTGTTGGCGGATGCGCTGGAATGCGGGGATGCGCATCCGACCTCTCGCTCTCTTCATTGCCTCTTTTTGGTGCATGCTGTCCCCTGCCCGCGCACTGGACACCAACGCCTGGACGGCACCTTTCCCGCCGCATCGTATCGCGGACAATTTGTACTATGTGGGATCGAAGGACCTGGCCTCTTATCTCATCACGACGCCAGAAGGGCACATCCTCATCAACAGCAGCCTGGAGGAGTCGGTGCCACTGATCCAGAAGAGCGTGGAGACGCTGGGCTTCAAGCTGACGGACATCCGCTACCTGCTGATCAGCCACGCGCATTCCGACCACTGCGCCGGAAGCGCTGAACTGCTGAAGCTGACCGGCGCTCAGCATCTGGTGATGGAGCAGGATGCGGACGCGGTGGAAAACGGCGGCACACGCAACAAGGCGAAGCGAATCGACAAGGGTGACTACCGGCAGTTTCCTCCCGCGAAGGTGGACCGCAGGCTGAAGGATGGCGAGGAGGTGAAGCTGGGGGGCGCAACGCTGGTGGCGCATCTGACGCCAGGCCACACGCCCGGCTGCACCACGTGGACGATGCAGGTGAAGGGAGAGAGCGGCCCGCTGCATGCAGTCATCATCGGCAGCCCGAATGTGAACCCGGGCTATGTGCTGGCGGGCAAGGAAACGTACCCAGGCATCACAGCAGACTATGAGAGGACTTTTCGCGTGCTGAAAGCGCTGCCAGTGAATCTCTTCCTCGGCGCGCATGGCGGCTACTATGGGATGGAGGCAAAGTTTGCGAAGCTAAGCGCGAAGCCCGAGGTGAATCCGTTCATCGATGCGGCGGGGTATCACGCCTATGTGGCGGACCGGGAGAGGGCTTTCCGGGCGGAGTTGGAGAAGCAGCAGACAGCGAAGTGATTGGTTCGCGCCTGCGCGAAGCGTCGTGGAGTGCGACGGCAAGCCTTGGCGCGACGCCGCTTTCGAGGCGGTGAAGCATGCATTGACGACAAGGCACGCAGTCCGGCTGACGAAAGCGGTGCCGACGATGCATGGCTGCGCCTTACAGCCCTGTCACCGCACTCCACGACGCTGGCGCGCTCGCGCAAGCCTCCTCCCGCTTTTTTACTCCTCCACGGTCTCGAAGGCATCCGGCACGGGGGCGTGCTGGGCGATCCAGGCGAGGGCTTCGTCCTTGGTCTTGAGCGTGCCTTCGAGCTGGAGAGTTTGCAGGGTGACGAGAAGGCGGCCCATGGCTTTGCCAGCGGTCCAGCCGAGGGCGATCAAGTCACCTCCCGCAATGAGCCGCTTTGGCAGCTCCGGCTCGTTGGCGAACTCCTCGCGCTTGGCCTTCATGAACTCGTAGTTGTCCAGCCAGCCGTTGGAGCCGAGGCAGTCCACGCGGTGCAGGGCCAGCTCGTCCTCAAAGGATGGGCGAGCCATGAAGCGGCGCAGCCTGGCGGTGCGCATCTTTTTCACGTCCTTGAAGACCATGTGGTTCTCCACGGCCACCATCGTTGGCTCGATGATGTCGTTGGGAAATTTCATGCGGCGCATGATGTCGCCGGTCATCTCCGCCCCCAGCTTGTCGTGGCCGTTGAAGCGGATGCGGCCGGTGCCGGCATCACGTGTCTGGGTGGCGGGTTTGGCGATGTCATGCAGCAGCACGCTCATGACCAGCGGCAGGGAGACCTTCTCCGGCAGGAGGCTGAGCATGAGGCGGGTGTGGATGAAGACATCCCCCTCCGGGTGGAACTGCGGCGGCTGCTCGCAGCCCTGGAGCACCAGGATCTCCGGCAGGAACTCCTGCATGAGCCCGCTGTTCACCAGGAGATCGAAGCCACGCACGCGGTTCGGGCCGAGCATGATCTTGATGAACTCCTCGCGGATGCGCTCGATGCTGACGCTTTTGATTTTGGGTGCGAGGCCGCAGATGGACTCCCAGGTGGCGTGCTCGACATCAAACTCCAGCACGGTGGCAAAACGCACCGCGCGCAACATGCGCAGGCGGTCCTCCTCAAAGCGGTCCTTGGCCACGCCGATGGCGCGCAGCAGGCCCATGCGCAGGTCATTCTGCCCGCCGACATGGTCGATGACCTCGTCCTTCAGCGGATCGAAGAAGATACCGTTCACCGTGAAGTCGCGGCGCTGGGCGTCGAGCTCCGGCGTGGAGTAGGTGACGCTGTCCGGCCTGCGGCCGTCGCTGTAGCTGCCGTCGCTGCGGAAGGTGGCCACCTCCACGTGCACGTGGTTCATGCGGACGATGACGACGCCGAAATGCGCGCCCACGGTCTGGGCGCCGGGGAAGAGCCTGACCACCTGCTCCGGCGTGGCGCTGGTGGCCACGTCGTAGTCCTTCGGCTCGCGGCCGAGCAGCATGTCCCGCACGCAGCCGCCGGCCATCAGGGCGGTGTGGCCTGCCGCAGTCAGTCTGGCAATGATCTGTTCAGCCGTCTTCCTCATTCACAGATGTTTCATGGGGCGGCGCAATGTGCAAGGCCGCGTGTTTCCGCTGGTGAAAACGCTGCCAGAGGTTAAAGTCGCCGCCCCCATCTTATGGACCCGATCATCGAACTCCTTCACACCAACTCCAAACGCACGCACCAGGAAATCGCCCAGAAGCTGGGCATCGCCGAGGCCGAAGTGGCCGCCCGCGTCGCCGCCGCCGAGTCGGATGGGACCATTCTGGGGTACAAGGCTGTGGTGGACCGTCTGAAGGCGGGCCAGAATGGCGTGACGGCGCTGATCGAGGTGCGCATCACCCCTGAGCGTGACGGCGGCTTTGACCGCCTGGCACGCCGTATCTCCAAGTTTGACCAGGTGCGCGAGTGCTTCCTGATGAGCGGCGGCTATGACCTGGCCGTGATCGTGCAGGGCAAGGACCTGCTGGATGTGGCCAACTTTGTGGCGGAAAAGCTCAGCACGCTGGGCGGCGTGCTTTCCACCGCCACGCACTTCCAATTGAAGGCCTACAAGGACGGCGGCTTTCTGGTCAATGGCGGCAGCGAGGAAGAGCGCCTGCCGGTGAGTCCATGAGTGACATGTCAGACATCGACAATCCACCAACCATGGACTACGACAGCAAACTTTCCCAGATCATCCGTGATCTGCCGCGCTCGGGCATCCGCGATTTCTTTGAACTCGTCATCGGCCGCAGCGATGTGATCTCCCTCGGCGTCGGCGAGCCCGACAAGCCCACCCCCTGGCCCATCCGCGAGGCGGTGATCCGCTCCCTGGAAAAAGGCCAGACGAGCTACACCTCCAACCTCGGCCTGGAGTCACTGCGCATCGCCATCAGCGAGTATGTGACGAAGCAGTTCCGCGTGACGTATGATCCCAAGTCGGAGATTCTGGTCACGGTGGGTGTCTCTGAAGCGCTCGACATCGCCTTCCGTGCGCTGTTGAATCCAGGTGATGAGGTCATTTATCATGAGCCCTGCTACGTCTCCTACAGCCCCAGCATCAAGATGGCCTATGGAGTGCCTGTGGTGGTGCAGACGCGGGAGGAGAATGAGTTCGCCCTGATGGCGGAGGATGTGGAGAAGGCCATCACGCCGAAGACCAAGATCATCGCGCTGAACTTCCCCACCAACCCCACCGGCGGCATCATGCCGGAGGCGGAGCTGGCGAAGATCGCCGCGCTGGCGGTGAAGCATGATCTCATCGTTTTCACCGACGAGATCTACAGCGAGCTGCTGTATGACGGCCGCCAGCACAGGAGCATCGTGGAGTTCCCCGGCATGCGGGAGCGCACCGTGCTGCTGCACGGCTTCAGCAAGGCCTTTGCCATGACGGGCTGGCGCCTGGGCTACGCCTGCGCCCCTGCCCCGCTGCGCGAGGCGATGATGAAGATCCACCAGTACTGCATGCTCTGCGCCCCCATCATGAGCCAGATGGCCGGCCTGGAGGCGCTGAAGATGGGCTCATCCGCCTACGAGGAAATGCGGCAAAGCTACGAGCAGCGGCGCAACCTCATCGTCAGCCGCCTCAATGGCATGGGCCTGCACTGCTTCAATCCTGGCGGCGCGTTCTACGTCTTCCCGGAGATCCGCAGCACCGGCCTCACCAGCAAGGAGTTCGCCATCCAGCTTCTGGAAAAGAAGAGCGTGGCCGTGGTCCCTGGCAGCGCCTTCAGCAGCGCTGGCGAGGGCTTTGTGCGCTGCTGCTACGCCACCGCTCCGGATCTCATCGCGAAGGCGATGGATTTGATGGAGGAGTTTGTGACGGAGGTACGCGGCAAGTAGTCAAGATGCGGCGGGAGCCGCGTCAAGGTCGTGCTGTGCACGTCAATGGATGGTCTTTGTGGAGCCACCAGGGGCGTTGGGCTGAGAGGTAAAGGTGGCAGAGGTCACTGGCACCTGGAAGCCGATTTGATATTCGAAGAAGATCAACCCTCCCTCGCGCTCAGAGATGGTTCCCCGCACATCGAAGCTGGTGGGAGTGGGGGAGTCATCATCATAAGGCCATCATCCACTGCCAATGCACCCAGAAGGGTCAGCAACAAAAAGCATGGGCAAAAGCATGTTATTTACGACGCCATGCCTCCAAACCACAGGCTGGAGCCCGTATCAAATCCCCAAAAAAATGGGCCGCGAACAAACGTCCGCGGCCCACGAATCTTGACCTTTGACAGGCAACGCCTTGACCTCTTACAGCCCGACCAGCGGGTGCAGGTTCTCCTTGCACCAGACGCCGTTTTGCTTGGTCACACCATCGGGGTCTTCCACCGCGATGTGGGCCTCGTCTTCGCAGATGATCCAGCCTTCGTAGTTACGCTGCACCAGCCACTCGGTGATCTTGTGGAAGTCGAGCTTGCCGGTGCCCATCTGGGCCCA
>CAZPSQ010000300.1:0-7255 GCA_964588755.1 uncultured Prosthecobacter sp.
ATTTGAAGGACACAAGAGAGCAACTTATGATGCCAATCTTACACATCGACTATTCTATAATTTAAGAAATTACTCACAACACATTTATTTTCCTTTGAATAATATTACCAAAGACAGTATTAAAGAAGGTGAAGGGTTTAAGCATGTAATGTTGGTGTCGTTCGATAAGAATGAACTATTAAAGGAAGATTCGATTGTCAAGAAACTTAAAACAGATCTCGAAAAGTGTGGCGATTATATTCCAGTAATGCCTCATGTAAATAATTCAAAAAAGATTTTGGCAGATATTTTCAAAATGTATATGATAATTGAAAAGGAAACTCTATTGTCTCATGTGGGGCTATTAAATAAGTATATTTCAGTTGTTCCTTCTAATATGGAACCTCTTTATGGTTATTGGGAACGACCAACACCAACCACAGGCGTTTGTAGAACAAATATTTTTCCAAGCGATATAATTGAGCGATTAACATTTAGATTAAAAGAGATGAATCTCTGATAGTAAATTAAATTTTCACTAAAAGCCGGACATTCTCCGGCTTTTTTGTTTCCCATCCAAAGCACTTGATGGACATCGCTTCCCGATGTTTTACAAAAAATCAAATTACATCAAGTTACGTGCGATTTTTAAAAATTTCACGACTTACCTCAAACAATTTTCAATAGCATTTAATTGAATTCAGTTAAGGGTAATAACCGGAAAGTGCCCTTTTGAGTTGTCGCAACTTTGTTCTCGTAATCACTAAACGAGTAACAAATAAAAACAATTCATATGAGCGCAATTAGAAAAACCCAAAAGAAGAAGGAAGCAAAAGTAATCCAGTTAAAACTAATCAAAGGAGGCCGCACTCCTGATCTTGATAAACTGGTTCATGGATTATGGACTTTAGCTTACAGTTCATTATGGAATAACAGAGAATTTTCCATAAACGAAACAGAACAATTAAAAGATTTGCTTTCAGAGCATTTTGAAAACAACAAAAATTGCAAACGCAATTTCAAAGACCTTGTTGAACGCATCTGTTTAGCCAAGCGTTTTGTTTCACGCAGAAGAGGAAGATACATTTCCAAACCAATCGACTGGTTAAACATCAATTACAAAAACGGTTTATCCGGCACAGCGTCTTGGTTAGAAGAAGTAAAAGAACAACGCAAGGCAGTTCCACATTACAACGAGGGCATTACCACGCTTGCAAATGGCATCCTGAAATACATGGAGTCGCCAAACATCATGGTATTCCTGCGCTATCGCAGAATGCTTTTAGAGCAAAAGCAATTTGACCTTTTGCAAATTTTCCAAATCACCATCATTAACCTTCAATATATCCTTTAATCATGAGCGAGCAAACAAAAGAAATAAAAGAAAGAACATTCATTCTGAAAACCTACACACGCAAAGAACTGCGGGAGATATATGGAGTACCTCCAAAAACTTTCCAACGATGGTTAGAGCCATTCAATGAAGCATGGGGCATGAAAAACAAACGCTACTTAACTATTGAGCAAGTGAGAAAAATTGTAGAACAGTTCGGAATTCCCGGAGAATTGAAAGCCAAATAAATCCATTTGAACGCATAAGAATGCAGATGTTGGACAACCGTTTACCAAAGCGGAAAGTGAGTCAGACCACCGCTGCAAATTTGTATCCACAAACAGTAAGAACCAAAAAAGAAAGGAGACAAAATGAAAGAAACTCAAACAAGCAGCGACAGCACAAGCAACATGTTTCTCACCGGAACCATTTTGCTTGCCAACCTGGACTATTCGGGGCTTGCCGATTATGCCTTAAAAGCACTTGTGGGCGGAGTGATTTGGATGGCATTTAAAGTAACAGGCGATTATATCAGCGAACGATTAAAAAAGAAGTAATGGAGACTTGGAAAAAAATAGCAGTAGGAACAGTTGTAGGCGGAGTATTGATTGGCGGAACGGTGTATGTGGTACGCCTGAACAAAATGAATGCTGAGTTGGAAACTGTACCGATGGCAAAAATACACAAGCTTGATCTTTCAGGATTAACCATACGGGTTGACGTGCAGTTAAAAAATCCGACACGCACTCCTTTTAAAATCAAGTTTCCTTTTGTCAAGCTCGTGTACAAAGGCACAACAGTCGGTTCTTCTCAGGTGGTTGACAAAGACATTAGCATTCCTGCTTTCGGTGAAGCAGTAGTTGAACAAATGATGATCCGAGTTCCGTTGATGAATATTTTTTCTCTGTCGGGCAGTCTGTTAAGAGCCATACAAAACAAAGAGCCGGTGAAGATTGATGTAAAGACACTCACCACAATTGATTTGGGATGGAAAAAAGTTCCCTACACAAAATCGGATACACTAACACTTAGTCAACCAAAAGCATAATGGAAAGAAGAGAAACAGTAAAAGTAAAAAGCGGTGCGGAGTTCGACCATCTCTTTCCAAAAGCGATGCTGACCACCATGACTAAAAAAGAAGGTGCAACGGTTGCCGATACGATTCGCTTCATTCCGCAGGTGGTAAGAGAAACCCTCTTCCATACCGAGAAGATCGCAAAAGTGTTGAAGCGAAAAACGGTGTATGAAACCTGTAAAGCAATATGGCAATTTGTGTATGACCACATTGCCTACAAAAAAGATGAAGATGGAAAGGAACAAATAAGAAGTCCCGCAAGAGCATGGCACGACAGAGGAAACATTCAGGGAGTAGATTGTGACTGTTACACGGTGTTTATCAGCAGCATTCTGAGCAATTTAAAAATCAGACACATCCTGCGGATCACCAAATACAAAGAAGATCACTTTCAGCACATCTACCCGATAGTCCCTTTAAGCGATGGAAGCTATATCACCATCGATTGTGTAGTGAGACATTTTGATTACGAAGAACCATACAGTGAAAAAAAAGATACAAACATGGATTTAGAATATCTGAACGGAGTCAATGATTCCTCAAACAAAAACATCGATGCTGTTGACCTGATCGGAATATATGATGACCGTGAAGCAATGGCAGAACTCGGCAGGCTCTTCAAAAGAAAAGGCGGAGAACCAAAACAAAAAAGCGGAGGCTTTAAACAAGTCTTCAAAAAAGGTGCAATTAAAGAAGCCTACAAAAAAGGTGGTATCAAAGCCATCGCAAAAATGGGCTTGCACATCACCAACCGATTAAACCCTGCAACGGTACTTATCCGCAACGGAATTTTAATCGCCCTTAAAACAAACATGTTCAAAATTGCACAGCGACTACGCTATGCATACCTCTCAAACGAAGAAGCACAAAAGCGAGGAATAGACATGGGAAAGTTTGAGCGATTGAAAAAAGTAAAAGACAAACTACAAGGTATTTTCTACGGTGCAGGTGGAATCCCTGAAAATTTCCAAAAGGCAATCCTTACCGGAAGAGGAAACCGAGACAAACAAGTAAGCGGTCTTGGTTACATAGCCGATGACATGAGTGGTCTTGACAAATATTCTTCAACAGAAGAATTATTGGGAAGCGATATCTACCAAAGCGAAGAGTTGAGTCAGCTCAATGGATTAGGAGAACCTTATTCGGCAGCTGCATCCGTAACCGCAGCAACCACTATCCTCACAGCAATTGCAGGACTATTAAAAGGAATTGGAAACATCCTTCCTAAAAAAGACAAAGGAGCAAAAGACTTTGAAGAAAGCGGTGGCGAAGGTGGAGCAAGCGAATCAGGTGGCGGTGGCGGAGAAAGCGGTGGAGATACTTCTTCCTCTTCAGGTGAAAGTGGCGGATCTGCGGATATGAATTTCGATAGTGGAAGTTCTAACAGTAGCAGTAAACCGATGGTGATTAAAAAGAGCAACACTCCCTCACAAAATGAAGATGCAGGAAGCGGTGGAGATGATTCAGGTGGAGGTGACAGTTCGGGAAGCGCAAACAAGTCTGCAAACAGAGAAACATCATCGGGAGGTGACGATCCAAAACCTGAAGGATTTTGGGACAAGAATAAGAAGTGGATCAAGCCTGTAGGAATCGGAGTTGGCGCATTAGGTCTACTGTACGCAGGATACCGAATGGTCACCGGAGGAAAAGAACAAACAGCAAAACCTGCTTTGTCCGGAATTCCAAAAAGCAAAAAGAAAAAACGGAAAGGAGGTAAACGGACAGCAGTAAAAAGTAAGAAGCATAAGAAAGAAGCAGTTGCATTGCTTTAAAAAAATAAAAAGTAAAAACAAAAAAACATGAAGAAGAAAAATTCATACGAGAAAAAAGCGCAGAAAAAACAACTCCTTGACGGAGTAGCTGCGGAGCATGCCAAAGGCGATATCAAAAAGTCAGCACTTGAAACAGGCCGTGACATTTTGGTGGGTGCAATTGGCGGTGGCTTGGCAGGTGCTGTACTCGGACGTTCTTCCTTCTTGGTGGGAATTGCAGTAACAGGTGTTGGGCATTACATGGGCAGTAATGGAGCAGCAGCTTTCGGTGTAGGCATGATGGCTTCGGGCGGTTATCAGGCAGTATCCGGGGCGATGAACGGAACAGAGAAAGAAGGTTTTGAAGGCGTGAAAGAACGCATGGCCGCTTTCAAAGAAGAGTTCAAACGAAAACTGTTCCTTGACAAAATCATCAAGAGCAAAAAGAAAGAGGACGAGAAATCCGAGGAGGGCACAAACGGTATGGGCGAAGTACAATACTTCACTTATCCCAACGGCAAAGAACTGGAGGGCGCAGCCGATCACTTGAATGTGTTAGACCGTATTGAAAAACAAGTGGAAGAGTCAGCCAAAAAATTTGAAGCCAAACAATCTGTTTCAGGTGGATTGCAAGGTGAAATGGGAATGATGGACGTTAGCGACCAGAATTTCTAAACCTGAAAAACTCATCATCAAAAAAGTAAATAATTAATAACCATAAAAACGAAACATTATGTTAGGCGTATTAGACGGAGTAGAAGAATACAACAACGCAGGAGCTTTATTAGGCTTGGATGCGGTTGATAACGAAGAGTTGCTTGGCGCATTAAGACGTATGAATCCAATTCAGCGCATGCGTACCATCAACAAACTGGCAAGCGGTGTTCCTGCAAGCAAAGGATCACGTGCCGAAATGGAAAAACATTTTAATGAGTTACCACAACACATTAAAGATGGTTTAATGAAAGGTGAATTGCGTTTGGCGGATACTGTGATTTACAGCATCAAAGCGGTGAACTCAAAAACCATTAAGATGTTTGAAACACAGGACGACAAAGAAGTTGGTCTGCGTAACATCAGCAATGCCAAATTGCCAAAGAACCAAGCCTTGTTGGTAAGCGGAATCTTTTTGCTTGCCGGAATCCCAACCGAAGTAAACAAGGACAAGATCATCGGAGCGAAATACGAAGGCATTGAAGATTTTGCTGCTTTATCAAACGGAGAGTTCTCTTTGAAAAGTAACAAAAAAATTATCATGCCGGAAACCGTGAACACCATTTTTAAAACCAAAACAATGAACACCGTTCCTGTTGGGTATTACAAACTGGCAAACCCACGTATGATCCACGATGATATCCTGATCGAAGCAACTATCGACTTGGGTTCAATGGAGGGTTTAGACCCTAAGACCCATGTGTACGTTGGATTGCATGGCACTATCACTACTCCATAACAGGGGTTCTGAGTCCGAAGTTACGCAGCCACATGTGCTGCGTAACTCGGAGGACTCAGGTGTCAGCGACACGGGCATTATTTAAAACAATAAAAACAAACAGAGATGTTAAAACCAGTAAAGAAACGCTTTGACCTTCCGATTACGGAAGCAAACAAGACAGTCAACAAAACCTTTGAGTTGGATAAAAATATCAAAGCTGTGAAAGGTGTGTTGGTGACTTCTGATAAAGATGATCTGCTCTATTACAGGGGAACTCAAAAAATCGAAATCAATAAAGAAGAGTTCTTTCCGGAAAATTACGAAAGCAAATTGTTGATGTCAGGAATCAATGTGTCACCAAAACAACGCTACTATGATTTGGGAAATGTAAATCCGGGAAACGGTTTGGTGAAGCTCACCTTTACCGATACGGATGATTTGAGAACTCCTTTTGTGGCTTACCGAGTGTCTTTATACCTGGACTGTGAAATGGAGGACGAGTTATGATCAGAGAACAAGTAATAGTAACACAAGTTAAGATCACTAAAGCCGGACAGGTTAAACATTTTCAGGTCAGGCTTCCGAAAAATGCCAAGCGCATCATCGGAATTGAAGTTGGTGGCCGCTTAACCAAAGTACCAAAAACAGACGGAACAGGAATCGAAGTAACACCCAAAGAAGCAGAAGCAATAAAACAACCATAATCATGCGAGCAGAAATTTTAAAATCCCTGATACCCTTTAAGCGTAACAAACTCATCGGTGAATTAAAGCTGCAAAGTTGCGAGCAGGCAAACATCTTCTACGCTACACACATCCAGTCGGATGAAAATATAGGTGCAGGAGATTTTTCGCAAAACCGCAACTGGCGACCAAGCTTATTCTCTCATCAAACAAAAACCGAAGAGGACATTGTGATCGTTGACGGAGACAGTACCATCATTCAGGGAATTTATAAAGACCGATTAGGTGAACAAAGCAAAGCAGATTATGAGTATGTGGTGAATATTTACGTATGGGTTGAAATTGAAGAAGAAGGAGGCAAATCATGAACATAGCATTAGCATTGGAATACATCCCCCGCAGAATGGATGAACTTGGCTACGGAAAGAATTATTACATCCGCTTTCGCCACTTGGTATTACAACCAAACGAGCATGTGGATATCGAAGCCTACAATCAGTTCTACATTATGGTGGATGAGCCGGTGAACATCAACATCACTTCTGAATTCGGACTCTTTGATTTGAGTGTGGACAGAACCAATGAGCAGTTGTATGAGCATCAGGGATACATCAGCATTCAGAACTACTCGGCATCCGTCAATCACGTTCGCTTTATTCAGGTAATACCAAAACACATCGCATTAAAACAACCAGAAAAATGGCAAAGATAATTGAAGCATATAACCCGCAAAAAATAGAGATCATCAAGCGTATGCTTGAGAAACAATCATCCAAAGGAAGTCCCTTGGCTTACGAAATATTCGTGGACAATTTTAAAGTGGTGATGAAAACAACCGATATGTCGGAATTCGACAGCTACGAAGATGTGATGACCAATGAAACAAAGTTTATCCGCATCAATGTTTACAATTCAACATCAGAAACGATCAGCCATACAAAGTATGTGTTTGAAAAAAAAAAAAAAAAACCGGAAGTAAACAGAAGCTTGGGAGAAGTA
>CAZPSQ010000301.1:0-7236 GCA_964588755.1 uncultured Prosthecobacter sp.
CATGCGGTGGACATCGACGGCGCCAGGCTGCACTACCACAAGCGCTCCACCGAGCTGTACTACGTGCTCGAGGGCGGCGGCACCGTGATGCTGGACGGGGTGGAGCAGGCTGTGGGCAAGGGCTCGCTGGTACACATTCCGCCCGGCGTGGTGCATGGGGCGCGGGGAAAGATGCGCGTGCTTGTGGTGGGCATCCCAGACATTGCGGAGGATGACTATTACGAGGCGGAGAGCATGGCATAGTCTTGCGCAAAGCTGAAGCACACGCGGGACGCGTGCGCTCCACATTACCGCAGGCGTGCGATCACGGCGCAGACCACGCCGGTCATGAGCAGCGCGCCAGCGACGACACGGATGCCATACGCCTTCCCGGAGTCATGCCGCTCCCGGTTTCCCAGCAGCGGTCCCAGCAGGGCCACCACGGCCAGACTCCACATCCCGCGTGTGGCATAGACCACGTTCACGCCGATGGCGTCGTTGAAAAAGGCCAGGGACAGGCCCAGCAGCATGGACTGCGTGGCAATCAGCGCGCTGCCGGCGACGGACCACCGGGTGGCACGGTTCCAGGGGATGCGCGGGGCCTTGGGCAGCAAGGTGATGGCAAGCAGAGAGAGCGCGCCCGTGGTGCCCGACATGATGGCCAGGAACATCTTGGGCCCAAACACCGGCGCCCAGCGCTGCAGGAACACATCCGCAAAGGCGAAGAAGGCGGCGCTGACCAGCGCCATGACCACAGGCCCGGCCAGCCGCGCGCCCTTCGGCGTTTTGAAGTCCGTGGCGCTCATCAAAAAAATGCCCGCCGTGGTGATGACGGCCGCCAGCCACATGAGAGGCTGCATGCTGCCGGCGATGAAGAGCGTGGACCCCAGCGCCACGAAGACCACCTTCGACCCCAGCACCGGGGTGACGAGGGAGACATCCCCACGCTGCATGGCCACAAAGGTGAACCAGCAGCCGATGAAAAACAGCGTGCCGAGACCCATGGGGATCAGGCTCAGATGCCAGGCCACCGGCTGCTTTTCCAGCAACGCCAGCGGCAGAAACACCAGGGTGGAGGCCCAGTTGTTGATGTGAAAGCACGCCATGGGGTGCGCCCCCTCGGTGAGCGCCTTTTTCAGCAGCAGGGAGGCGATGGCATAGCCCACGGCCGCCACCAGCGGCAGCAGCAGGTACCAGGGGATGCCGCCCATGCTCATACGCCCGCCAGCCGCAGCCCCCAGGCGATCACGAGTGGAATGGTGAGGCAGCTCACCGCCGTGGTGGCGATGACCACCTGCACCGCCGTGGGCGCGTGACCGCCGTAGAGGCGCGCGATCATGATGTTGAACACGGCGGAAGGCATGGCCGCCTGCACGACGATGACCTGCTTCAGCTCCTTGGAGATGGGCAGGAAGACCGCCGCCGCCAGGAAGGCCAGGGGGATGATGCCCAGCCGCAGCACCGGGCTGAGCAGCGCCACCTTCCAGTGCAGGGACTCCTGCCCCCACAGGTCCGCGATGGAGGCCCCGATGAGCAGCACCGCCAGGGGCACCGCACAGGCGCCCAGCATGGCAAAGGTGTTGTGCGCCACCTGCGGCACATGCACATGCAGGCCGGTGAAGTTCAGCACCAACGACAGCAGAATGGACAGCACCGGCACATTGATCGCCAGCCGCCACGGCGCCTTGTCAAAACCCGTGAGCATGCCCACGCCTGCCGTCCAGCAGGCGATCTCCACCCCCAGGGTGAAGGTGAAGAGCACGCCCAGGGTGCCTTTTTCGGGAAACAGGGACGTGACGATGGGGATGGCCACGAAGCCGTAGTTTTGCAGACCGCAGGCCACGCTGAAGGTGCGGCGCCCCTCCCCCTTTTTCAGGCCGATAAAGGGGGCCACGTAATAGGTGAACAGAATGCCGATGACGACCAGTGAGAAACCCAGCCCCGCCGCCACGACCACCGGCATGATTTTCATGACGGAGGGGTTCCCCACCACACGCTCCACGATGAGCGCGGGCGTCAGCAGCATCACGGAGAGCTTCATGAGGCTGGTGTCCGCCTCCGGCTTCAGCAGCCCCAAACGCCGGGCAAACGCGCCTGCTGCCATCGTGAGATAGACCGGCACGGCCACGGAGAGAATGCTGAGGTAGTCGAGGTTCGACATGAAGGAACCTCCCCAGCTAGGCGGTGAACGCCGCTTGTGCAAGTGGTGGCGGCAATACGTTGGTCACGTGTCCGCATGGTAATGTCATGTCTCACAGGCGCTTCCACACCATCCACAGCTCCGGCGGGGAGGCCGTGCGGTTCACCGGGCGCAGGTGCTGCACCTCATAGCGCCGGGGCTCCAGCCCCGCCGCCCAGGCGGTGATGCTGCGCCCCTCCTCCGCGCCGCCTTCATGCCCCGGATAGACGGCGATGGTGAGCAGGCCGCCGGGTTTCAGCACCTCCAGCGCCTCCGCCACGGCGATCATGGTGGTCTCCGTGCGGGTGATGAGCGCCTTGTCCGCGCCGGGGAGGTAGCCCAGGTTGAACATGACGGCGCTGACTCTGCCGTGAAGCTCCGCCGGCAGGTGGGCGCGCAGGGTTTCATGGCCCGCATGGAACAGCGTGGCCAGTTCCGCCGGCACCCGCTTGCGCGTCTCCTCCAGCGCGGCGGCTTGAACATCAAAGGCGTACACGTGCCCGCCGGGGGTCACGCACTGGGTTAAAAAGAGGGTGTCGTGGCCGTTTCCCATGGTGGCGTCCACGGCGATGTCCCCGGGCTGAAGGCGGTCCTTCAACATCAGCTGCGCCCAGCGGACCGAGGAGGGCAGGCCTCCGGTGGGGCTGGCGAGATATGGCTTCGGTGGAGACGGTGTCATGGAAGGATGGAGCACAGTCTTTGGAGCAGAAACCCAGGGTTTGCATCCGGCGTGTTGGGAGGAAGAGAAGGATCACCAGCTCGGTCTGGATTTCATCCGTCTTTCCTTGAGGGCCCGCCGCCTGTGGTCATGAGTGGACTTGACGCCCCAGATGGCGGATGGAGTCCGTATCCCTTCCATGCCGGAGTCTGAGATTTCATCCCCCCCTTCCGCGTCCAGCCCTTTCGGCTGGAACCTGGAACACTCCTACGCGCGCCTGCCCGCGATGCTCCATGAGCACCTTGATCCCACGCCGGTGCGGGAGCCGCGGATGGTGGTGTTTAACCGCCCTCTGGCGGAGGCGCTGGGCCTGAGCAGCGCGGCCCTGGCGGCGCAGCCGGCGATCTTTGCGGGCAACGAGCTCCCACAGGGGGCGGAGCCGCTGGCACAGGCCTATGCGGGGCATCAATACGGAAACTTCACCGGTCTGGGCGATGGGCGCGCCATTCTGCTGGGGGAACAGGTGACCCCCAAGGGAGAACGCTACGACGTGCAGCTCAAAGGCTCCGGCCCCACGCCCTTTTCACGCCGTGGGGACGGGCGCGCGGCCCTGGGGCCGATGCTGCGCGAGCACATCATCAGCGAGGCCATGCACGCGCTCGGCATTCCCACCACGCGCAGCCTTGCCGTGGTGACGACGGGGGAAAAAGTGTATCGCCAGGAGATGCTGCCGGGCGCGGTGCTCACGCGCATTGCCGCCAGCCACATCCGGGTGGGCACATTTGAATGGGCGGCGGCGCACGGGGATCACGACGCCCTGCGTGCCCTGACAGACCACACCCTGCGGCGGCATTATCCCGAACGGGCCACGGCGGCGGTGCCGGGCCTCGCCTTGCTGGAAGGGGTGATTGAGCGGCAGGCCGCGCTCATCGCGCAATGGCAGTGCGTGGGCTTCATCCACGGCGTCATGAACACCGACAACATGGCGGTCAGCGGCGAAACCATCGACTATGGCCCCTGTGCGTTCATGGACACGTTTGATCCGGCCACCGTGTTCAGCTCCATCGACCGCCATGGCCGCTACGCCTACGGCAGGCAGCCGGAGATCGCGCAGTGGAATCTCGCCCGTCTGGCGGAGGCCCTGCTGCCGCTGCTGCATGAGGATGAAAAGCAGGCGGTGGAACTGGCGAATGGGGCGATCGAATCTTTTAAGACGGTGTTCGAACGCCAGTGGCTCGCCGGCATGCGGGCCAAGCTGGGACTTTTTACCGAGGAGGCCGGGGACCGCGCGTTGATCGAAGGCCTGCTGGGGTGGATGCGGGAGCAGAAGGCCGATTTCACCAACACCTTCCGTCAACTGCACCCCGCCCAAACCGCACCGCAGACGAATCCCGCCTTTGAGGCCTGGCATGGCCGGTGGCAGTCCCGGTTGAAGCTGCAGCCGCAGTCTGCGGAGGAGGTGCTGCGGCACATGCGGGCGCACAATCCCGCCGTGATCCCGCGCAACCACAAGGTGGAGGAGGCGCTTTCGGCGGCCGTGGAGCAGGGCGCCCTGGGCGTCATGCAGCGCCTGCTGGAGGTGCTGGCAAAGCCCTATGACCACACCCTGGAACAGCCCGAATACAGCACGCCATCCAGCCTGGCTCCGGGCGCCTATCAGACGTTTTGCGGGACATGACGTGGCGGCCCCCGCTCAGACCCCGTTCTGCTGCAAGTCCAGCTCGGGGTCGAGCACGGCGCCATCCAGCAGATGCTCCACCAGATGCCGCGCCAGCCAGGGCGCGCGCAGGGAGCCTTTGGAACCAAGGCCGTTGAGGAAGGCCACGCGCGGATGGGCGGGGTGGGTGCCCATGAGCGCCTGACAGTTCTTGATGATGGGCCGCACGGCGGTCTGGGCGGCCACGACCTCCAAGGGCGCGCGCACAAGGCCGCGCAGGGTGGTCTCCAAGGCCTGCACGGGAGCGGCGGAAGGCGTGTTGGGATCGTCAAAGGCCCACTCGTAGGTGGAGCCGGCACGCAGCGTGCCGTCGCCGCGCGGCAGCAGCCAGCAGCCGCAGTTGAGGATGCGTTTTTCCCCCCGCAGGTCGGCCTGCACGGTGAGGATGGTGCCCAAGGCGGACTGAAAGGGCACCCAGCCGAAGAGCGGATGCCGCGCGCCGCGCCAGCCCTGGGCCCAGATGACATGGGAGAAACGCCGGCCGTTCCAGGTGACACCGTCCGCGTCGTCGCCGACCTCGGCAGGCTGAACGTCTGCGCGGGTCCAGGCGTTGAGGGACTCGAAGAAGCGGCGGCTGGCCTCCAGGTAGGCGGTGGTGTCCAGCCAGGCGGCATGCCGCTGCTGGAAACCGTTGTCAGGGTGGTGGAGAACCTCCGCATTCAGTATTGAGGGCTGGCGATGCAGAAACGGCTGAATGTCGGGATCGCGGCAGCGCTTCTCCCATTTGGCGATTTCCTTTTGGTCCTTCAGCAGCCGCACATACCCGCGTGGGAAAAGAAAGCGCTGCCCCAGCCGCTTTCCGGACGCCCGGTAAAATGGCAAAGCCTCGCGATAGAAGATGTCATACCGCCAGCTCACGGTGAGCCGCATGCCGGTGATGGGGGTGATGAGCCCTGCGGCCACCTTGGAGCTCGTCAGCGGCTCGTCCCGGTCCACGATGATAAACGGCACGCCCCGCTCCCAGAGCCGCCAGCCCAGCGCCGTGCCGGCAAGGCCCTGGCCAATGATGAGGATGCGTGGGGTGGGTGGCGACATGGAACGCGCATGCTGCACCCAGTTGGCGCATCTTGCCAATGCGGGATCGTTGTGGCAGGGTTAGGCCATGGCCGCTGCGCAGTTCAAGGTTCACCTTTCTCCCGCCGAGTATTATCGTCGGGAGCGGGCGGCGGAATTTAAGAGCGAGTATTTCGCAGGCGAGGTATTTGCCATGGCGGGCGGCACTGTGAACCACAGCCGCGTTAAAACGAATGTTACGCTTAGCATCGGTGGTGCCCTCCTCAAAAAGGGCGGAGGATGTCTGCCGTTTGACAGCGACCTGCGCGTCAAGGTCCATCAAACAGGTTTGCGCACTTACCCGGACCTCACGGTGATCTGTGGGCCTGTAGAAACTGACCCGGAAGACGACAAGGGCGAAACCGCGATCAACCCCACCTTGATTGTCGAGGTGTTGTCAGATTCCACGGAGCGCTATGATCGCGGCACCAAATTTGATCATTATCAGACCATTGCGACGCTGAAGCAGTATGTACTGGTCTCCCAGGGCAGGCCGAGGGTGGAGACGTTTCTGCGGCAGGCAGATGGCACTTGGCAGTATGCGTCCTTTTCGGGGTTGGATGCAGTGGCTCCCCTGCTCTCCCTGGACATTGAACTGCCCTTGTCAGAAATCTTCATGGGAGTGACTTTCCCCCCTGCCCCGCCGCTGAGCCTGCTCGAAAGAACCTGACCGAGGGGCCTCACCGCTCCACCATTCCCTGCATCAGGGCCTTGAGAGTCTCGTTGGTCTTGGTCAGTTGCTCCTCTGTCAGGGGGGTCTTGTCCACGTTGTGCCAGAGGGCGCTGGATTCGTCGATGACGGTGCGGACACGCTGCATGAAGGGCTCCTCGCGCTTGGCGGCGCTGATGCGGCCAAAGTCGTGGCGCAGCTCCCGCAACAGTTCGGGGGAGCCCACGAAAAGCATGGTGTTCATCTCGGGAGCAGCGGTGATAAGGCTGGAAACGATCTCCAGCAGCCGCAGGCCGACACCCACGTCGATGAGCAGGGCCAGGTCCTCATCCATCTGCTCCCGCAGCAGGCGCATGGCCTCCTGATGGCCGTCCACGATCTCCTGGCGCAGGTCCTTCCAGCCGCTCCGCTCGGCCAGGTTTCCCTGGGTCATGAGGCGGGGCAGCAGTTTTTCCCCCAGCCCAAGGGTGCGGCAGTAGGCCAGGACGTCCTGGTTGTTGTTGCGGAACTGCTGGGCGTCGCCGGCCTGCCAGATGAGGAAGCTGTCCCCCAGCAGGGTGCCGAGGATCAGGGCGGAGCGGCCACGGTCCGTGGGCGGGGTGGGCGGCGGTGGGCGGAACAGCAGGCGCCAGCGCGCCCGGGTGTGCTGGCCGACGGATTCCAGAAAATCTGCGGCCGTCTGGTCTGTCCCTGCAATCAGGGCTGATTCAGTGCCGCTGCCGGGGTCTTCTTCCGCCAGGGTCGATGCTGCAAGAATGCCTGCGGCGGCGACACAGATCGCGCGACTCAGGCGGTTCGGGCTGGCAGGCATGAAGAATGGGGAAATGATTCTGAATTATTAATATTCTACTCAACTGTGACACTTTTGGCAAGATTCCTTGGTTTGTCCACATCACATCCCCGCGCCACGGCGGTGTAATATGAGAGCAACTGCAGGGGCACCACGTTCAGAATGGGCGTCAAATAACTGGGGCAGTCCG